>NZ_CP039247.1:1548163-1857795 GCF_004795735.1 Corynebacterium endometrii | reverse complement strand
TCAACACCACCCCGCTTAGTTACATTCCCGCCCGCGGGAGCGCGCCGGCGCCCACCCCGGAGTCCAATTCCCGCCCCTTGTCCGCGGGACGTTAAAGTGGCCTGCATGAGCACCCCATTCGGCCTGTACATCCACGTCCCGTTCTGCTCCTCGCGCTGCGGGTACTGTGACTTTAATACCTACACCCCGGGTGAGCTGGGCTCCCCGCGGGATCTCACGGGGCCGTACCTCGATGCGCTGGACAAGGAATTGGAGCTAGCCGCCCAGCGCGCGCCCTACCCGGCGGAGACCGTCTTCATCGGCGGCGGCACCCCGTCCCTGCTCGGGGCCCAAGGGCTATCCCGCATCCTCCGCACCGTCAAGGCGACCTTCGGTCTTGCGCCGGGCGCGGAGGTCACCACGGAATCCAACCCGGAGTCCACGTCCCCGGAGTATTTCGCCCAACTTAAGGACGCGGGATTTACCCGCATCTCCCTGGGCATGCAGTCCGCTGCCCCGCATGTGCTGCAGGTCTTGGAGCGCGCGCACACCCCAGGCCGCGCGTTCGCTGCCGCCCGCGAGGCCATCGCCGCGGGTTTCGAACACGTGAACCTGGACATGATTTACGCCACGCCCACGGAGACCGATGATGACGTGCGCCTAACCTTAGAGCGCGTCCTGGAAACCGGCGTGGATCACGTCTCCGCGTATTCGCTCATCGTGGAGGACGGCACCCGCATGGCCCGCAAGGTCAACAAGGGCATCCTCCCGGCACCCGATGAGGACACCATGGCGCGGCGTTATAATCTCATCGCCGATACCCTCGAGGCCCACGGTTTTGAGTGGTACGAGGTCTCCAACTGGGCTAAGCCGGGAGGGCGGTGTGAGCACAACCGCATCTACTGGGTGGATGGCAATTGGTGGGGAGCCGGCCCCGGCGCACACTCCCACCTGGACGGCGAGCGTTTCTTCAACGTCAAACACCCCTCCCGCTACACCGGCCTCCTGATCCCCGACGGTGATGCATTACCGGCGCTGCCCATCGCCGGTGCGGAAACGCTTACCGAAGATGAGCGCCACACAGAAAAGATCATGCTGGGGCTGAGGCTCGTTGAGGGCATCCCGCGCCAGTGGCTTGCACCCGCCGCCGCCCCCGCCGTTTCCCGCTTCCAGGACCAGGGTTTGCTGGCCCGGGACCCAGCGCGGGTTCGCCTGACCAACAAGGGCCGCCTCCTGGCCGACGGCATCATCACCGATCTCCTCCTTGCCGAGGAGGGCTAGCCGGCAAACATGCCAATTTATGTGCGTATTCAACTCTGCGTATTGCCGCATACCGCCGCATAACAATGGCTCTTTCCGGCGGGCCGCTGTTAGAGTGTCCACATGGATCATGCGTTAAACCCGTATACCCCGGGCTCGGGACTCAAGCCCGTTGCGCTTGTGGGGCGTGATGCTGACCTAGAGGGGCTGGTGTAAGTGTCTTCATCTACTGAATCCCGCCGGAGGGAAGTCCTCCATGCCATCGTGGGGGATTACATCAAAACCCACGAACCGGTGGGCTCCAAGGCGCTGCTGGAGCGCCATCAACTGGGTGTGTCCTCGGCGACCATCCGCAACGATATGGCGGTGCTGGAATCCGAGGGGCTCATCGCCCAGCCGCATTCCTCCTCAGGCCGCGTGCCCACTGAAGCGGGGTACCGGCAATTCGTGGACTCGCTGCGCGAAATCAAGCCGCTTTCGCAGGCCGAACATCGCGCTATGCTCACGTTCCTCGAGGGGGGAGTGGATCTTGAAGACGTGCTTCGCCGCTCCGTGCGCCTGCTGGCCCAGCTCACCAAGCAGGCCGCCGTGGTGCAGATGCCTAACTTAAAGGTCTCCCGCGTCAAGCACTGTGAGGTGGTGGCCCTGTCCCCGGTGCGCCTGCTGCTGGTGCTTATTACGGACAATGGGCGCGTGGATCAGCGCAACGTGGAACTGGACGCCGTCATCGAGCCCGAAGACACGGCCCGCTTGCGTGACCTGCTCAATAACGCCCTGTCCGGGCAAACCATGGCCCAGGCCTCCCAGCGGCTCGCCGAACTGGTGGAGTCCGCGCCCCTGGACATTCGCCACCACGTCCTGCGGGCGGCGACCACGCTCATTGAGACCCTCGTGGACCAGCCCTCGGACCGCCTGATTATGGCCGGCACGTCCAACCTGACCCGCGTGGCCAGGGATTTCCCCGAGGGCCTGCCGTCCATCCTGGAAGCGCTCGAGGAACAGGTAGTGGTCCTGAAACTGCTGGCGCGCCTGCCCGACCAGGGCAACGTATCCGTGGTCATTGGGGAGGAAAACGAAGAGGACCAGCTGAGAAGTGCTTCCGTGGTGGCAACCGCGTATGGTTCATTGGAGGCGGCTTTAGGCGGCCTTGGCGTGGTGGGTCCCACCTACATGGATTATTCCGGGACTATTTCCAAGGTCTCCGCGGTTGCTACTTATGTCAGTGACATCCTCGCGGGTGAGTAAACTGCACTATCGGCAACTAAAGCCAGGACAAACCCTAATTTAAGTTAGAACCAAACTAGAAGGACTATTCTCACAGTGGCTCGTGACTACTACGGCATTCTTGGTGTGGAGAAGAATGCCACGGATCAGGAAATCAAGAAGGCGTACCGCAAGCTCGCGCGCAAGTACCACCCGGACGTAAACCCGGATGACGCGGCCGCGGCGGAAAAGTTCCGTGAGGCTTCCCTCGCCCAGGAAGTCCTTCTTGATCCGCAAAAGCGCAAGGTTGTGGACATGGGTGGTGACCCAATGGAGCAGGCCCAGGGCCAGCCGGGCGGCGGCTTTGGCGGCTTCGGCGGCGGCGGCCTGGGGGATATCTTTGCGGAGTTCTTCGGCGGCGCCGGCGGCGGTTCCCGGGGGCCACGCTCGCGCGTCCAGCCGGGCAATGACGCCCTGCTGCGCACCCGCATTACCTTAGAAGAGGCCTTTGCCGGGCTGAAGAAGAAGGTCACGGTGGATACCGCGGTGCTGTGTGACCGGTGCTCCGGTTCCGGTTCCGCGTCCAATTCCAAACCCGAAACCTGCACCACCTGCGGCGGCGCCGGCGAGATCCAGGAGGTCCAGCAATCCTTCCTGGGCAACGTCATGACCTCGCGTCAATGCCCACGTTGCCAGGGCTACGGTGAGGTTATTAAGGATCCTTGCACCCACTGTGGCGGGGATGGCCGCGTGAAGAAGCGCCGCGATATCACCGTTAATATCCCGGCGGGCATCGGCGACGGCATGCGCATTCGCATGGCCTCCCAGGGCGAGGTGGGCCACGGCGGTGGCCCTGCAGGCGATCTGTACGTGGAGACCCATATTGACCGCCATTCGATCTTTGAGCGCAACGCCGATGATCTCTCCGTGACCGTGCGCGTTCCCATGGTGGACGCCGCACTGGGAACCACCGTGGAGCTAGAGCACCTTGACGGTTCCGCCGTAGAGATTGAGGTTGAGCCGGGGACCCAGCCGGGGGAGACCATCCGCCTGGCGGGCCAGGGCATGCCGCGCCTGCGTTCTGAGGGCCGTGGCTCGCTGGTCGCCCACGTGGATGTCTTCATCCCAACGGAGCTGGACAAGCGCACCCGTGAGCTGTTGGAGCAGGTTCGCGAGCACTGCGATGACACCGCGGGCATCCACTCCGAGGACTCGGGCGAGACGTCCTTCTTTGACCGTCTCCGCGGCCGCTTCCGCCGCTAAGGCCTACCCACATCCCCGAGGAGCAGCCATGTCTTTGCCCGTCTTCATCCACCCCGGACTGGGTTCGTCCCAGGCGGGCCAGCCGGTCTACCTGTCAGGCGCCGAAGGCCGCCACGCCGTAACGGTCAAGCGCATCCACCCCGGTGAGCGCATTAACCTGATCGACGGAACAGGCGCCACGGCCACGGTCACCGTGACGAAGACCTCCGGAAAAGACCAGCTCACCGGCACCATCGAGTCCGTAGAGATCTTGCCGGCCCCGTCCCCGCGCGTGGTGGTGGTCCAGGCGATACCCAAGGCGGAGCGGTCCGAGCTCGCCATCGATCTGGCAACCCAGGCCGGCGCCGATGAAATCATCGCGTGGCAGGCGGACCGCTGCGTGGCCAAGTGGGACGGCAAGAAGATCCCCAAGGCCGTGGCCAAGTGGGAGGCCGCGGCGCAATCGGCGGCCAAGCAGGCCCGCCGTTCGCGCATCCCCGCCATCCGTGGCCCGTTGACCACCAAGCAGCTGGCCCAGGAACTCACCGGCGCCATCTCCGGACCTGAGAGCAACGGCCGCGCCCCCGCGGCGGCGCTGGTCTTGCATGAGGACGCAACGGAATCGATGCGTGAGGTGAGCCTGGACGCGGAAACCATCTACCTCATCGTCGGCCCCGAGGGCGGGATTGGCGAGGATGAGCTAGCCACCCTGCGCGGGGCCGGTTCCCAGGCCATCAAATTGGGCCCTGAGGTTTTGCGCACCGCCTCCGCTGCGATGGTGGCATTGGCGGCAATCGGCGTGCGTACCTCACGCTGGTAGCCTTATGCACGTGGCTATAATTACCAAAAAGCTTGAACTGGATTCTGAATACGTCAGCACCGTCCTAGGCACCGCCGATGACAATCTCCGCGTGCTCAATAATTTGATCGACGCGGACCTTTTCGCCCGCGGCACCACCGTGACCGTCACCGGCCCCGATTATGAGGTGGCGCGCGCGGTCAAGGTCTTTGATGAGCTAGAAGGCATCGCCCGCCGCGGCCATAGCGTGAGCGCGGATTCCGTCAAACACACGGTGAACATGATTGCCGTAGAGGCCCCCGAGTCCGTCTCCGCCGCCCTGGCCGCCGACATTGTCTCACGCCGCGGCAAGCGCATCCGCCCCAAGACCGTGGGACAGACGGAATACGTCAACGCGATTGATAACAACACCGTGGTCTTTGGCGTGGGCCCGGCCGGTTCCGGTAAGACATACCTGGCCGTGGCCAAGGCCGTCCAGGCCTTGCAGGCCAAGCAGGTCAACCGCATCATCCTCACCCGCCCCGCGGTTGAGGCCGGTGAGAAGCTGGGCTTTTTGCCGGGCACGCTCAATGACAAGATTGACCCGTACCTGCGCCCGCTCTATGACGCCTTGCGGGACATGCTGGATCCGGAGATGATCCCCAAGCTCATGGAGGCCGGCATCATTGAGGTGGCCCCGCTGGCCTACATGCGTGGCCGCACGCTCAATGACGCCTTTGTCATCCTCGACGAGGCCCAAAACACCACCCCCGCCCAGATGAAGATGTTCCTTACCCGCCTAGGCTTTGGCTCCAAGATGGTGGTCACCGGTGACGTCTCGCAGGTGGACCTCCCGCGCGGCCAGGTCTCCGGCCTGCGCATCGTGCGCAACATCCTGCGCAACGTGGATGACGTTTACTTCTCGGAACTACAGGCCACGGACGTGGTCCGCCATCAGCTGGTGGGGCGAATCGTTGACGCCTATGACGAATATGACGCCAGGCAAGAACGTCGCGCTGAGCGCGGCGAGGATAAAGCCGCAGAAGCTAAGGAGTAAGCCATGAGCATAGAATTCTTCAACGAGTCCGGTTATGAGGGCGTCAACGAGGAAATGCTCATTGACGTGGCCTCCTTCGTCTTCGGCGAAATGGACATTAATCCGGATGCGGAGGCGAACATCACCTGCGTGGACCTTGCCGCCATCGAGGACCTGCACGTGCGCTGGATGGATCTCGCCGGCCCCACGGACGTCATGAGTTTTCCGATGGATAACATCACCCCGGGCTCTAACACCAACCGCCCCGATGCCCCCGCCCCCGGCCCCGAGATGCTCGGCGACATTGTGCTGTGCCCCGAGTTTGCACAGCGCCAGGCCGATGCCGCCGGCCATTCCCTTGGTCACGAATTGGCCCTTCTGACCACCCACGGCTGCCTGCACCTTTTGGGCTATGACCACGCCACGGCGGAGGAGGAGCGTGAAATGTTCGCCCTGCAGAACGAACTCCTGGCGGACTGGTATGACTCGCTCAAGGCCCGCAACCTGTCCTTCCAGCCAAAGCCCACGGGCCCCCGCGCTTTCCCGTCCGCGGCGGACAGAGAGGCCCTCGACCGTGAGGTCCCAGGCGGCGGCATCCCGCCCATCGCCGAGCCCCAAACGCGCGATGACGCCCGCGGTTAGGGCCGCGAGCCCCGCCCTTTTTACCTACTAACCAATAGTTATAAAACCCCTGGTAGGGGCGGTAATTCCGCGCGCGGCGGGAAATAATGTTAAGCTGAAAGCCCGTAGGTCATCACAGATGAAAAGATGATGCCTGCGGCTTTTGCGTTTTAGCTTCGGCTTCTGGGGCCCGGCCCTGGCGCCGGGCCCGCACTACTCGCAGGCACCAAGCCCGGAAGGCGGCTCATATGCCACAGCGAACCACCACGCGCGAGACCAAGTACATTTTCGTCACCGGAGGCGTTGTTTCCTCCCTGGGCAAGGGCCTGACAGCGGCATCCCTTGGCCAGTTGCTCATCGCCCGCGGACTGTCCGTGACCATGCAGAAGCTGGACCCGTACCTCAACGTGGACCCCGGCACCATGAACCCGTTCGAGCACGGCGAGGTATTTGTCACCGAGGACGGCGCGGAGACGGACCTCGACCTGGGGCACTACGAGCGTTTCCTCGACCGCAACCTCACCAAGAACGCTAACGTGACCACCGGTAAGGTGTATTCCTCCGTTATCGCCAAGGAACGCCGCGGCGAGTTCCTGGGCAAGACGGTCCAGGTCATTCCGCACATCACGGATGAGATTAAGTCCCGCATCATCGCCATGGGGGAGCCGGACGCGGATGGTAACAAGCCGGACGTGGTCATCTCCGAAATCGGTGGCACCGTGGGTGACATCGAGTCCCAGCCGTTCCTTGAGGCCGCCCGCCAGGTCCGGCACGAGGTAGGGCGCGAGAATATCTTCTTCATCCACTGCTCCCTGGTGCCCTACCTGGGCCCGTCGGCGGAGCTGAAGACCAAGCCAACCCAGCACTCCGTGGCGGAGCTGCGCTCCATCGGCATCATGCCGGACGCGCTGGTGCTGCGCTGTGACCGCGACGTGCCGGAGGGGCTCAAGCGCAAGATTGCGCTCATGTGCGACGTTGAGGAGGAGGGCGTGACCTCCTGCCCGGATTCCCCTTCCATCTACAACATCCCGGAGGTGCTCTACAAGGAACATCTGGATACCTTCGTGGTCCGCAAGCTGGGCCTGCCCTTCCGTGACGTGGACTGGACCGTCTGGGGAGACCTGCTGGAGCGCGTGCATAACCCGGAAAAGGAAATCACCGTGGGCATCGTGGGCAAATACATCGATCTGCCTGACGCCTACCTGTCCGTGGCGGAGGCGGTGCGGGCTGGCGCGTTTGCGCACCATGCCAAGGCCCGGATCAAGTGGATCGCCTCCGACGAATGTGACACCCCGGCCGGTGCCAAGGCCCAGCTGGGTGATTGCGACGCCGTGGTCGTTCCGGGTGGTTTTGGCGTGCGTGGCATTGAGGGCAAGATCGGGGCCATCACCTACGCCCGTGAGAACAAGGTTCCGTTCCTGGGGCTGTGCCTGGGCCTGCAGTGCACGGTTCTCGAGGCGGCCCGCCGGGCCGGAATCCCCGAGGCGTCCTCCACCGAATTTGATCCTGAGACCCAGTTCCCGGTCATCGCAACCATGGAGGAGCAGCAGGCCGCCGTGACCGGCCAGGCGGACCTGGGCGGCACAATGCGCCTGGGCGCATACCCGGCGACCCTGAAGGAGGGTTCCGTGGTGGCCGAAGCATACGGCGCTACCGAGGTCTCCGAGCGCCACCGCCACCGCTACGAGGTAAATAACGCCTACCTCGAGCAGATTGCGCAGGGCTCCGGCCTCGTTTTCTCCGGCACCTCGCCTGACGGCTCCCTCGTCGAGTTTGTCGAGTACCCCAAGGATGTTCACCCCTACATGGTGGCCACCCAGGCCCACCCTGAGTACAAGTCCCGCCCAACCAAGGCGCACCCACTTTTCCACGGCCTCATCGCCGCGGCGCTGCAGGGGTAGCAACGGTAGGGGATAGATTCCACCGCCCGCCGCGGGGTTAACCCTGAATGGGGCAAACGGGCATGCCCACAGTGCCTGAGCCCCGCCCGGCCGCCGGCATGGCATCGCGGGGCGCCCGGGCCTAGGCCCACCCTGGGCACGAGGCCACGGCCTGGCGCTCCAATAGCATGGTCGCCTTGATTCCTCGGGTAGGCCTTGGCGCCGGCAGTTTCAAAGTTCCTGCGCACCTTCGCGATGCGGGTTACCGGTGCTCGATACCTTTCGGCTAGGTGTGGGTGTGGGTGTAGGTGTAGCTTCCCACCGGCCGGTAGATGCGCACGACCCTTTTTAAGTTCAGGGCGGTCCGCCGTGTGGGCGCAGGAGGGCCATCGACGCGAGGCCCTGGCCGTGCGCACTTATAAAAGCTTGCGAATTTATTCTTCAAATAGATTGAAAAATGGTGTGGGGGAGAGCACTATTAAGCCTCATGAACATTCTGTCTATTCAGTCGCACGTGGCGTACGGTCACGTGGGCAACTCCGCAGCGGTCTTTCCACTCCAGCGTGCGGGCCACGAGGTGTGGCCGGTGCACACCGTGAATTTTTCCAACCACACCGGCTACGGTGACTGGGGCGGCCCGCTCATTCCGGCCGAGCAGGTCACCGATGTCATCAACGGCATCGAGCGCCGGGGCGGCTTCGAGAAGGTAGACGCTGTTCTCTCCGGCTACCAGGGAGGCCCAGACATCGCCGGCGCGATCGTGGACGCCGTCACGCGCATTAAGGCCGTCAACCCGGACGCGCTCTATGCATGCGACCCGGTGATGGGCAACGCTAAGTCCGGCTGCCACGTCTCCGATGAAATCCCGCCGCTGCTGCGAGACAAGGTAGTCCCAGTGGCGGACATCATCACGCCTAACCAGTTTGAGCTGGGATTCCTCACCGGCAAGGACGTCAACACCCTGGAAGAGACCCTGGACGCGGTCAAGGCCGCGCAGGCCATGGGGCCTCGCGTTGTGCTGGTGACCTCCGTCCAGCGCCCAGAGGCGGATGATAACGTCATCGAGATGCTCGCCGTTGATGGCGATGAAGCCTACCTGGTCTCCACCCCGTACCTGCCATTCAAGCGCAACGGTTCCGGTGACGTTACCGCGGCCCTGTTTACCGGCCACTACCTCAACACCCGCAATGCGGGCGAGGCCCTGGGCAAGACCGTCTCCTCCGTCTATGACCTGCTCGAGGTCACCTACAAGGCGGACTCCGCCGAGTTAGAGCTCATCGCCGCCCAGGACGTCTTCGCCAACCCCGCAGAACAGTTCACCGTAACCAAGCTGTAGTAAGCGAAACGCTTCTTACGGAAATAAGGCATGGGTATCGTTTCCATTCAGTCCCACGTGTCCTATGGCCACGTGGGCAATTCCGCCGCCGTCTTTCCACTCCAGCGCGCGGGTTTTGAGGTCTGGCCGGTCCATACCGTGAACTTTTCCAACCACACCGAATACCCGGACTGGGGCGGGCCCCGCTTCGACGCGGCGACCGTCAGGGAGGTGCTGGAGGGAATGGAGCGCAGGGGAGTGCTCGGACAAGCGGATGCTCTGCTGACCGGCTACCTGGGCACGGTGGAGTTCGCGGACGTCATTGCCCAGACCGCCGCCAAGCTGCCAGGGGCCGCCCTGTATTGCTGCGACCCCGTAATTGGAAACGCCATTTTCGGCGACTTTGTGGACCCACGCATCCCAGGCGTATTCCGCGAGGTGGTCCTCCCGCACGCGGACGTTATCACCCCCAATCAGTACGAGGTTGCCCGGCTGACGGGCAGGCTGGCCGAATCAACCCCGAAGGCCGCGCCCATCGGGCTGGAAGAAACCCTGGAAGGAGTGCGCGAGCTCCAGGCCATTGGTCCGCGCACCGTCTTGGTTACCTCCATGAACCGCCCGGCCGCCGACCATACGGTCGGCGGGGTAGAGGGCAGCGGGGTAGAGGGCGGCGGGGTAGAGGACGGCGGGGTGCAGGGCGGCATCGAGATGCTCGCCGTCGATGGCGATGAGGCCTACCTGGTCTCCACGCCGCGGGTGCCGCCGGCCAAGAATTTCGGCGGCAAATTCGTGGGCGCCGGTGACGTGGCCGCTGCGGTCTTTACCGCTCAACTCCTTGCCGTCCCAGCGGGCGAGGACCTCAATAGAATAAGCCGCGCGCTGGAGCACACGGCTTTCATTCTTTACTCGATAATTGACGCAACCCAGAAGGCGGGTGCCGATGAGCTGGAGCTCGTAGCCTGTCAGGACGTCTTTGCGAACCCGCTGCGGCCTTTCACCGCGCGCCGGGTCTAGTCCACCGTAAACAGGTCACCCGGCTGGCAATCGAGCGCCTCGCACAGCGCTACGAGGGTGCTAAAGCGCACGGCCTTAGCTCGGTTGTTCTTGAGCACGGACAGATTAACTGGGGTAATGCCCACCTGCTCCGCTAGGGACGCGCCGGTGACGCCGCGTTCTTCCATGAGGCGGTCAAGGTGACAGATGACGTTTTTAGACAAGTCCCTCAACCTCTTCTTCGAGTGCGATACCGCGCTTAATGGTAATAGCGAAGCTGCTAATGAGGACAAGGATTATGAGCCAGAATGTCAGTTCCGTGGAACCGCCACTAGGCAAGTCCCACCAATAATCAATCCCAAGCTGGTGGGCGGCGAGGTTATTGCCAAGGCCCTCCACCGCGAAGTAGAAAATCCCCCAGGCAAGCGTCATCCATGACGCCAGGGTGACTAGGCGGGCGTTGCGCTTAGTGAAGATTTCTCCGCGCAGCATTGCCAGTGCGGAGCGCCCGATGGCAAAAAGTAGGACCAGCAGTGTCAACCCTTGACCTATTTTTGCAATGTGTAGGGTCCACAGGGCTGCGCCGGAGAGCTCACTGATGCGAAGGCCCTCGGGCAGTGCGGCAGATAGCCGGGTGTTGAAGTAACCATCAAAGTAGGGATTGAGGAGGTCGAGGCCTATCAAGATGGCAATGACGGTACAGGAAGCGATGCTAACAATGAGGTCGCGGCGCTCTTTGCGCTGCTCGTGGGAATCGTGTGGCGTGGGCATGGTGGGTTCCTTTCGGGATCCAACTTGAACTTCTTATCGATAATCGATGTTATCGTGATTCGATATTATCGTTTTGCGATAATGTCCGCAACCCTTGTCATCAAATTGATTGCCTGGCTGCGCCGTCATGCGGGTAGGGTTAGGGGCTATGAGCAACCCTTTCGATGCCGGTTTCCCGGATGACCTTCCCGCCGATGCGGCCGCCCCAATTGCTGATTTCAGAGACACCCCGGAGGGTTTCCGCTCCGGGTTCGTAAGCTTTGTGGGCCGGCCAAATACCGGCAAGTCCACCCTGACCAACGCGCTGGTTGGCCAGAAGATTGCCATTACCGCCGACCAGCCTGAGACCACCCGCCACCCGATTCGCGGCATTGTCCACCGCGATGATTGCCAGATTGTGGTGGTGGATACCCCTGGTCTCCACCGTCCGCGCACGCTTTTGGGTGAGCGCCTCAACGAGGTGGTCAAGGACACTTACGCCGACGTGGACGTTATTGGCCTGACCATCCCTGCGGATGAAAAGATTGGCCCGGGCGACCGTTGGATCCTTGAAAATGTGCGCAAGGTGGCGCCTAAGACGCCGATCATCGGCATCGTGACCAAGCTGGATAAGGCCTCCAAGGACCAGGTGGGCGCCCAGTTGCTGGCGCTGCACGCCCTGCTTAGCGAGGACAACCCGGATGCCGTGGTCATCCCGGTCTCCGCCACGGAGAAGATCCAGATCGACGAATTGGTTGGAGTCCTTGCCGAGGCGCTGCCTGAGGGCCCCAAGTTCTACCCGGATGACCACGTCACCGATGACGCCACGGAAAAGCGCATCTCTGAGCTTATCCGCGAAGCCGCCCTGGCCGGCCTGAAGGACGAGCTGCCGCACTCGGTGGCGGTGGAAGTAGATGAAATGCTGCCGTCGCAGACCCGCGAGGGGGTGCTGGACATCCACGCCATTATGTACCTGGAGCGCCCGGGGCAAAAGCGCATCATCGAGGGCAAGGACGGCATGCGTTTCCGCCGCACGGTGGGCAACGCCCGCAAGGAAATCATCAAGTTGCTGGGCCAAAACGTCTACCTCGACCTGCGCATCAAGGTCTTGAAGAACTGGCAGTCCGATCCTAAGTCCCTGGGCCGCCTGGGTTTCTAGATTGGCTTCTAGGCAACCGTTCCGGGACCGCGCCGTGGTCATCCGCTCATATGACTTCGGTGAGGCGGACCGCATCATCGTGCTCCTGACCAAGGAGCACGGGCTGGTCCGCGGCGTGGCCAAGGGGGTGCGCCGGGCCAAGTCCCGTTTTGGCTCGCGCCTGCAGCCGTTCGTGGAGCTCGACGTGCAGCTCTACCCCGGGCGCAACCTGTCCACGATCTCTCAGGCGGACACTGTGACCTATCACGGCGCGCGCATCATTGAGGAATATGAGCGCTACACGGCGGCGTGCGCTGCCCTAGAATCGGCCGAGCGGCTCGCCTTTGCCGATGATTCCCCGGCCCACGGCGATGCCTTCCTCTATACGCGCATTAGCGAAACCCTGGAACGGCTCAACGCGCCCCGGGATTCAAACGCGTTGCCGGATGCCCTGCTAGGGGAGGCCGGGCCCACCGCCCTCCTTGACGCCTTCCTGCTTCAAGCCATGGCGCACGCCGGCTGGGCCCCTAGCCTGTTTGACTGCGCCGCGTGTGGCGCTGGGGGTCCGCACCATGCGTTTCATCCGGCCGTGGGTGGCGCGGCCTGCCACCAGTGCAGGCCATCCGGATCCGCCGAGGTAGATCCGGAGGCTCTCCATCTGATGTGGCTTTTGGCCGGGGACCACCTGGCCAGCGCGGGTACTATCCTGCAGGGGCGTCCGGATCTGGGGGCAACGGCCCATCAGCTCACCAAGGCGCACCTGCAGTGGCATTTAGAGCGCAAGGTCACAGCCTTATCCGTCATGGATCAATCCTAAAATCTTCCCATTGGCTAAGATAAACGGCGTGATTACGCCAGATGCTAACCGAGTCCTCAACCCGCCTGAGATCCCCGCTCAATTCCTCCCCAACCACATTGCGTTGGTGATGGACGGCAACGGCCGCTGGGCGCAGCAGCGCGGTATGAAGCGCACGGAGGGGCACCGCCGCGGTGAGGCCCGCCTGCTTGAGGTGGTTGACGCCTGCCTGGCGCTGGGCATCCCATACCTGTCCGCGTACGCATTCTCCACTGAGAACTGGCGGCGCAGCCCTGAAGAGGTGCGTTTCCTGATGGGGTTCAACCGTGACGTGCTGCGGCGCCAGCGAGAGTGGCTTCATGAGCGCGGCGTGAAGGTAGTCTGGGCGGGCCGGCGCCCGCGCCTGTGGCGCTCCGTGATTAGGGAACTAGACGCCGCCGCGGAACTGACCAAGAATAACACCAAGATGACCCTGGCCATGTGCGTGAACTATGGCGGGCGCGCAGAGCTGCTGGATGGCTTCCGCGAGGTGGCTATGAAGGTCAAGGCCGGCGAGCTGGACCCAGGCGCGATTACCGAATCGACGATTCGGGAACACCTCTACGATCCGCAGATGCCCGATGTGGACCTGTTTTTGCGGCCATCCGGTGAAAAACGCACCTCTAATTTCCTTCTATGGCAGTCCGCGTACGCGGAAATGGTCTACCAGGATAAGCTGTTTCCGGACTTTACCCCGCAGGACCTATTCGACGCGGTGGAGGAATACGCGAAGCGTGACCGCCGATTCGGAGGAACCAAGTAGCCCATGAATGCCTTAGCTGCACGCCCGGCGGGGGAGCCCCATCACCCCGCCGGGCCCACAAAGAAGCAGATTCAGCGTTGGCGCCAGTATTTGGCTAATGAACGGGCGGAGGCGGCGGTCTACCGCGAGCTGGCCCGCAAAAAGGAGGGGGAGGAGCGCCAGATCCTACTCGAGCTCGCGGACTCGGAATCGCGACACGAGGAATACTGGCGTGAGAAGCTAGGGGATGAGGTGGGCGCCCCGCTCAGGGCGGATCTCAACACGCGCATGCTGGGGTTTATGGCGCGCCACTTTGGTTCCGTTTTCGCCTTGGCCCTGATGCAGAGCGCTGAGGCACGGTCGCCGTATTGGGAGGACGAGGATGCCTCGGAGCAGATCGCGGCCGACGAACGCGTCCACGCCGAGGTAGTCCGTGCACTGGCCACGCGCGGGCGTGAGAAGATGTCTGGCAATTTCCGCGCCGCCGTATTTGGCGCCAATGATGGCCTAGTCTCCAACCTTGCGCTGGTCATCGGCGTGATGGGCTCCGGCGTCTCATCCTCCGTCGTGCTACTCACCGGCATTTCGGGCCTGCTGGCCGGAGCGCTGTCCATGGCGGCGGGGGAGTATATCTCCGTTAAGTCCCAGGCCGAATTGCTCGAGGCCTCCAAACCCGCGTATGAAGCGCCGCAGATCATCGGTCAGCTGGATCTCAACGCCAATGAGCTGGAGTTGGTTTACCGCGCCCGCGGCATGAATGGTGAAGCCGCCAGGGCCATGGCCGCTGAGATGTTGCATTTTTACAACAGCCATCCAGATGACGTCCACGAGGCCCACGCTCACATGGTCAAGGGGATGCCAGGAATGCCGGCCCACGCGTCCGTGGACTCGGGCACCGAGACTGACGACCATGCAGTCATTGGCGAGGCGCGCTTCGCCGCCTTAAGCTCATTCCTGTTCTTCGGCACCGGGGCCTTTATCCCCATCATCCCGTTTATTTTTGGCATGGGCTCCGGTCCCGGCGCCGTTGTGGCGCTGATTCTAGTGTCCATCGCATTGATGTTTACCGGTGGCGTGGTGGGCGTTATCTCTGGAAAACCACCGCTGGGCCGGGCGCTGCGCCAGCTGGCTATCGGCCTAGGCGCCGCCGGAATTACCTACCTGCTAGGCCTAGCCTTTGGCGGGGTAGTGGCCTAAACGCTTTAAAGGCACGCCCAAGCTAAAGCCTAGGCGTGCCTTTTGGGATGCGCGTGTTTTAAGCCCCGCGGCAGGCTCGGCACACGCCGAAGATTTCAGCGTCGTGGCCGGTGATTTCGAAACCGAACTTCGCCGCGGTGGCCTGGGCCCACTCCTCAATGGGGCCGCCGTCAATTTCCTCGGTGAGGCCACACTTGGTGCAGACCAAATGGTGGTGATGGTCGTCATTTTCGCAATGGCGGTAGAGGGTTTCGCCGGAGGGCATGTGGAGGGCGTCCACCGCTTCAATCTCGGTCAGGGACTGCAGAGTGCGGTAAACGGTGGTGAGGCCAACCTTGGCGCCCTTATCCTGAAGCTCGCGGAAAATGTCCTTGGCGGAGGCAAACTTATCCAATTCCCGCAGGACCTCGATCACTGCGGTGCGCTGCTTGGTATTGCGTGCGCCAAGCTTAGGGATGCTCGAATTGATAGACATGTCAACAATCTTACAGTGTCATTCTTAGTTTGTGAATCAATAATACTACCGCGGTATTTTCGGGGTTAGCCGC
The DNA here is from genome assembly GCF_004795735.1 of Corynebacterium endometrii. Classification (NCBI taxonomy): domain Bacteria; kingdom Bacillati; phylum Actinomycetota; class Actinomycetes; order Mycobacteriales; family Corynebacteriaceae; genus Corynebacterium; species Corynebacterium endometrii. Next base: position 1,842,278 of record NZ_CP039247.1, on the reverse strand, counting down.
CGTTACGTGGGGATTTTATGCGTTTCTCGCCGGCCTAGAACAAGACACGGAGCAATTACTAAAGGCGCGCAATTGAGGTATCCCACGCCGCAGCCTTAGGAGGGGAGATGGCGCTATTCGCCGGATATCCGGCAGGTGAGTTTTTTGAGGCTGCCAATAATTTCGAGGATTTCATGGTCGACTAAGGCGTAGGTTACCTTGCGCCCGGTGCGGTGGCCTTTGATCAGGCCCGCCATCTTCAGCACGCGAAGGTGCTGGCTGACCAGCGGCTGGGATTGGCCCAGCTTGGCTACTAGTTCGTGGACTGGGTGTTCCTCATCTGCGAGCAGCTCGATGATGCGAAGGCGAAGTGGCGAATCGAGAGCGGCGATGATGCGAAGCATGGCATCAGTCTGGTTGCGCTGGGTTCTGCCCATCTAATGGATCCACTTTCTGTTGGGTCATCGACGCGCTTTTTGCGGATAGGGCGTACATGGCACCATCACCACGAGTTCTAGACGCTTGTCTACATTTCTGTATCTTCCTCAAGCGGGATTAAGGTCAAACTTTGGGGTAAACTCGCTAGGCCGATAACGTTGTTAACTTTACAATTTCCACACCTCGAGCGTGGATCCTCAAAGCTATACTAATTGGGAAAACTTTTCTAAAGCGGTTTGGCGTAAAAGGTGTTACTGCGGCTCGTCTGGCCACCCATTTTTTCCTTTTACCATGCTTAATAGCGCATGGGTGGCCGGGCTGTAATTTTGCCCACATTTCCTTGCTGACATGTGTATCAACGTGCGGGTTCTCTGAGAAGTTGACCCCCACTTTCCTTCAAGTTGCCGAGTCGGCGCTGGTTAGGTCAATGCCCAAGCCACGTGGTCTAAGTCTCGCGAAGAGTGCTCGCCGCCGTCACGCTACTGATAGACATCACGTCTTAAAGGACATCATGTCTCGTTGCGCTGCGGTTTTCGCATTCCCAGAGGTGGCTAGCGGCGAGTCACTACACCCCGTGTTCATGGGTGCGCCGTGCCGCCTACCTTGGCCGTTGCCAACCAATCGCGGTAGAAAACAGTCCGGCCTTAATTCCTAGGCCATAACATGACCTACGGCGGTTGGCCCGCTACACTGGAGCCACTTGTGTGTACCGCGTGGCGGTAGGCACTTGGCTTTCGCAAAGACTTAATACCCCACCAGAGGAGTCCTTTTAACCATGGCATCTGTCATCGATACCGTTGTTTCACTATGTAAGCGCCGCGGCCTGGTGTACCAGGCAGGTGAAATCTACGGTGGTTCCCGTTCCGCCTGGGATTACGGCCCCCTGGGCGTAGAACTCAAGGAAAACATCAAGCGCCAGTGGTGGCGCCACATGGTGCAGTCCCGTGATGACGTAGTGGGTATTGACTCCTCCATCATTCTTCCTCGCCAGACCTGGGTTTCCTCCGGCCACGTTGAGGTCTTTACCGACCCACTGGTGCAGTCCCTGCACACCGGCAAGCGCTACCGTGCGGACCACCTCATCGAGGCGTACGAGGAAAAGCACGGCCATGAGCCCGAAAATGGCTTGGCTGACATCAATGACCCGGAGACCGGCCAGCCTGGTAATTGGACTGAGCCTAAGCCGTTCTCGGGCCTGCTCAAGACCTACCTGGGCCCCGTCGATGATGAGGAAGGGCTGCATTACCTGCGTCCTGAGACCGCCCAGGGTATCTTCGTGAACTTCAAGAATGTAATGACTTCCGCCCGCATGAAGCCACCATTCGGCATCGCGAACATTGGTAAGTCTTTCCGTAATGAGATCACCCCGGGCAATTTCATCTTCCGTACCCGTGAGTTTGAGCAGATGGAGATGGAGTTCTTCGTCAAGCCTGGCACGGATGAAGAGTGGCACCAGTACTGGATTGATGACCGCTTCAATTGGTACGTGGATCTGGGCATCAAGAAAGAGAACCTACGCCTGTACGAGCACCCAAAGGAGAAGCTGTCTCACTACTCCAAGCGCACCGTTGACGTGGAATACGCCTTCGGTTTCACCGGTTCCAAGTGGGGCGAGCTTGAGGGCGTTGCCAACCGTACCGATTACGACCTGCGCGTTCACTCTGAGGGTTCCGGCGAGGATCTGTCTTACTACGATCAGCAGGAAGAGGAGCGTTGGACTCCTTACGTGATCGAGCCCGCCGCTGGCCTGGGGCGTTCCATGATGGCGTTCCTAGTGGATGCCTACCACGAGGAGGAGGCCCCTAATTCCAAGGGCGGTACGGACAAGCGCGTCGTGCTCAAGCTAGACCGCCGCCTCGCCCCGATTAAGGTCGCCGTTTTGCCACTATCGAAGAAGGAGGAGCTGTCCGTTCCTGCAAAGGAGTTGGCTCAGAAGCTGCGCGGCTTCTGGAACGTGGACTTTGACACCTCAGGTGCCATTGGCCGCCGCTACCGCCGTCAGGATGAGATCGGCACCCCATTCTGCGTGACCTACGATTTCGATTCCCTGGAGGACCAGGCCGTTACTGTACGCGAGCGCGACACCATGGAGCAGGAGCGCGTTCCACTGGCCGAGCTGCAGGAATACCTGGCTGCACGCCTCGCCGGCTGCTAGGGAAGCGAAGTAGCTTAAAACCTCAGGCCATCCTCACTTTCAAACGGTGACCGCCCCAGGCGGTCACCGTTTTGCTTTACCCGCCCCCTCCGCACCGCACGCCCTATCCGGGCGGCGCGGTGCACTATATTGGTGGCAGAGAAAAATTAGCCGATTCGACCCCATTAAAGGATTCCGTTTTATGCATTACACCAGCTGGGACCGTACCGACCGTGACCATCCGCGACTCTTAGTCGGTGAAGGCCCTGAGGTTATCGGTACGTTCCACGAGGATTCCGCCGAGGTGGACGGTCTTGCCTGGCGGCTAGAGGTAGATGAAAAGGAAGGCGCTACCGCTACCGCCGAGGACGGCCGGGTCTTTAACATCAAGGGCAACCTGCGCCGCGCAAAGCGCCTCGAGGCCAACGTGGACGGCCAGTTGTTTACCTTCATCAATGAGCAGGGGGCGAACTGGATTATTGATGACGCTCAGTCCAACAAGGTTGGCCAGTTTACCGGCACTAATAACGGCGTGCGTGCCGCGATTTTGGAATTCGAGCAGCCCGAGACCCCATTGCCGGTCGAGACCGCCGCGGCGCTGTCCTGGTTTGTTCGCACCATTCTAGAAAACCGCCTGAACAACACCGCTATGGCCGTCATCGTGGGCATGGGGCTGTGCACCTTGGCCGCCGTGGTGACATTCTTCACCTAGGCCAAGCCCCCAGTCCGAACTCCAATTGTGCGTCTTGCCAACGCGCCACAGACAAGAAAGAAGCGAAGCGATGAGCAGTGATCCCTTTACCACCGGCTCCGCTCCGGAGCCCACCCCGCCGGGGGCGCTGTGGACCTTCCGCGGTGGCCGGTTGATGGATGCGGCTGAAAACACCGTGGCGCAGCTCTCGCGGCCTCACGCCACTATCACTACCGAGGCCGGCCTGTGGCACGTAGCAAAGGCCGGATCCCTAATGAAGTTCGGCCTCAAGGCTACCCCGGGCCCGCTGGCCATCCGGCAGACCACGTTTAGCGTTAACGAGCTGGAATGCGAGACCCCCGAGGCCACCCTGGCGCTGACCCGAGTACGCCGCACGGGCCACGGTAGGGACCGGATCATCACCCGCAAGGACAGCGGCGGGCAGCAGAAGTACGATGAGCCGATTGGGTTCATTCGCGTGCACGGTGATGGGGAAGTGCGCATCGAGTTCACCGACGCCGGGCAAGCCCCCAGCACCGAGGCCATCGCGCTGATTGCCCTGGCCGTGGACCAGATTGACGGCAAGGGCGCAACAGCCGTGCGTATCTAATCGAGCGTTACTGGTACGTCCATACGCCCTGCGGGTAGAGGAGCTGCCCGCGGGGTGGTTTGTATACCTTCCCTCAAACGAATCCAGCCGCCGTGCCTTGGACATAGCTTTAGGGCCAGCGCCGTGGAAAAGACACCGGCCCGGGCCCAAGCTAGCTAGAAAGCACCGCCGGTGAACCCTCCGCCGCCACCGCCGCCGCTAAAGCCGCCGCCACCACCACCGAAGCCGCCGCCGAAGCCGCCACCGCCGCCGAGGATGGAGCCAAGCACCATGCCGGTAATCAAATCTCCACCGGTGCTAGCGCGCTGGCGCGCGCGCTGCTGGCTGCGGTAATGCTCGATATCGGTGTGGGCGAAGTGAAGTGCGCTTTGCGCATTCTGGGTGGCCTGGCGCGCGTACTCGGTAGCCAAACGGATATCGGACCCCTGGGTCTGCATGGCCATGGCCAGTCCGCGCTTTGCGGTGGCCAGTTTCGTGCGTGCCGTGGCGCCAATGATGCGCCCACGGGAGGCGATAACGTCCTCCGCCTGCTGGATCTGGGACTGGGCGGAGCTCATCTGCTGGCGGTGCATTTCCAGCGCGCGGGCGCGGTCCGCGGTCTTTGCGCGCACGCGGTCGAGCTGGTCATCCAACTCGGAATCAATGGTAGTCAGGGCGGTGTGGCTGCCTAGAGGGTCGGTTTCGCCGTTGCTCCGGGCCTCGGCCACGGCGGTTTCCGCACGTGATACCACGTCTTCGAGCTGCGCCCAGTCAGCGTCGGTACCGTTGGCCTTGCCCGCGCCCTCGAGCTCGCGGGCTTCATTAATCTCGCCGTCAACCTCGGCAATGAGCGCGGCCAAGGTGGCCTTCGCCTCGCCGATATTGGTTTCCGCGTGTTCGATGCCGCTGAGCAACTTGTCCGTTAGCTCCGCGGCGCGCTCTGCATCTCGAATTGCGCCAACCAGGCCGCCCTGCTCGCCGGCGGGCTTGGTCAGAAGCCCGCGGCCGGTTTCGATGTTGCGTTCTGCCTCCTCCAAGGAGACTTTGGCCATCTCGGCGTTATCGGCCACGGAGCGCAACATGGACTCGGCGTAGCGGGACGTCAGTTCGCCCAGCGTCTGCTCGGCGAGTGGCAGGCGGGCACGCAGATCCACGGTGCGCTGCGTGAGCTCGTCAAGGGTAGAGGAGGCATTGACCAGCAAATTGCGCATTTCGGCGAATTGGGTTGCCTGCGCGTCAAGCGCATCGTCCGCCTTGCCGCAGGAGGAGACAATCTCAACCAGCATCTGGCGGCGTTGCTCTGGGGACTCGGGGATGGCGTCGTCAAGTTGCTGGCGGATGCTAAACGCGCGCTGAAGCGTGGTGGTGGAGTGGTTCATTGCCTTGATAAATGGCCGCGCCCGCTCGGGACCGAATTCCGCGATGGCAATGTCTAATTCTTCCTTGCCGCGGCGGATGGACTCATCCGTGGAGGATAATTCCTCATGCGCCAACTTGTCTAAGGTGTCCAAGTCTAGGGAGGCCAAACGCCCGGTGTTTCCCGGTTCGATCTGACGCGCGGATTCTAGGACCTCTTTTTGGTTTTTCTTCGTCTTCCGGCGGTTTACGGCCCAAATGCCGCCACCGGCGGCGACTACTGCGGCGCCGCCAGCGGCCAGCCAGCCAGCGCCCCCGCCTGACCCGCCGTTTGCGCCCGCGCCGGAGCCATTGCCCAATGCCGCATCCGCCGCGGCCAGACCCGCCGCGCCCCAGTCGCCGCCGGCCAGGGAGCTGTATGCGGCATCCCACATGGCCTCGCGCTCACTGTTGGACCACTGACTGCCGGTGAAGACACCGCCCAAGCGGTCATCCGTGGCAACGACCAACGCCGCGGTATTCTCCCCGCGGGAGTTCACAATGGACCGCGCGAAGGATTCGGCATCCTGCCCGCCGAAACTTGGCACGTAAACCACATAGAGGATGCGCTGGGTTTCGCTCTGGATCTGAGTAATCTTTGCATTGAGTTCCTCCGCCTGCGCCCTGCTTAGCACCCCGGATTCATCCGTCACGCGGTCCCTGACCTCCGCCGGGGCCAGAACCTGTGCGCTTACCAGCGGCGCCGCTACGGCGGTGCCGGCGCCAGCCAGCATGGCGGCTGCTACTACGTTGCGTGCAAAAGTCCTCTTTGTCATGCTCACCACAATACCGTTCGCTGGCATACTTGGCCCCTATGAAGCTCCTACCTTCCCCGCGGGTGACTAGCTCGTTTCTTTGCACCCAGCAGCCTAAAGCCATCATCGTCCTGGGCGCCGCCCAGTATGACGGCCGTGCCTCCCGCGTCCTTGCTGCGCGTTTGGATCACGCGCGCATCCTGGCCGCGCGCCACCCATCCGCCTTGATTATTACCGTGGGCGGCAGGCTGCCAGGGGATAGGTTTACGGAGGCGGAGGTCTCCCGCGAGTACCTCCTGGATGCGCCCCCGCTCGATAGTTCCCAGCCTGGTGCTGGAGTCTCATTCGTCCCGGTAGGCCCCGGTCGAGTCCGCGCCGTATCCCTGGGAAATGACACCGCAGAATCTTTAGCCGCTGTGGCCCATGAGTTTCCCGAGCTTAGCTCCGGCCACGGTGGAACCGGCCAAAGCAGGCGCCGCAGAAGGGGCAGTCGTACCCCCGCTCGGGTCACTATCGTCACGGATCCGCTTCACGTCCCCCGTACGTACTTGCTGGCGCGAAAAGCCGGTTTGAACGCTCGCGTGAGCCCCACGCGCACGTGCCCCCAGCGCTTCCCGCAGGCGGCGTGGTGGCGGTATTTAGCCCACGAGGCGGGCGGCTTGCTTGTTCTCGCGGTAGAAACTGCAACCAGCCCGGCCGTTGCCAGGCGTCTGCGCTCACTTTTATACCGGGCAGCTATCACAGAACCCAAGAATAGTTCTACTCAAGAGCCAATCAACCCTAATTAATGGGTCCAGAAGACAGCTTAGGAAATATATTCTTTGCTAACTAGAGTCAAAACTCTCCGCTGAAGAAGGGAAACCATGCTCTATATAGTTCCTGGAATACTAGTTGGAATAATTTTCTATCTTATTCTTACAGTAGTGAGCTGGTTCCTTGGAAATGTATGGCCAAGGAATCAGAGGCTACGTGCACATAGTCGTCTTGCCGTCCATTGCCTAGCTGCTATAACGTTTACTATTTTTCTCGTTGCTTCAGGCGGCGGTGGGAATTGGGCTACTCACTTGCAGATTAGCGGTTTCCTACTTGCTGGATGCATATTGAGCTTCATAACATCAATCTGAAGTGTCCCAGGTTTTGTTCCGTTTGAGTAGATGGGAAAATCTGGAATATGCCAAGAAAATTTGACCAGGATGCCAAGGACCGTGTGGTCCGTCTCGTGGAAGACCGCATCTTGGCGGAAAATATGTCGATGCAAGCCGCGTGCCAGGCAGTAGCCCCAAAGCTGGGCGTCTCGTGGCACACGGCGAGGCAATGGACGCAGGCCGCTCGTCGCGAAGGACGTGTTGTGGAATCAATGCCCGAGGACCTTGCTACAGAAAACGCACGGTTGCGTCGAGAGAATCAAGAGCTGCGGGACACCAATGAGTTGTTGAAAGCCGCCTCAGCTTTTTTCGCATCCGAACTCGACCCAAAACGTCGGAAATGATCCGATTCATCGATGAGCATCGGAATCGTTTCTCAGTTGAGTTCATCTGCCAGACGTTAAACACGCATCGCGAAGGCGGTTTTCTTAGCTCGCGTGGATACCGCCAATCCAAGGCCCGGGGCTTAAGCTCCCGCGCTTTTCGCGACGCTGCCCTAGTAGAGCGCATTACCGAAGTTCATAAACAAAACTACGGTGTCTACGGGATTCGCAAAATGTGGCGCGTGCTGCGCCGCCAGGGCATTGACATTGGACGCGAGCAAACAGCCCGGCTGATGCGCAGTGCTGGACTGTCCGGCAAGGGCAAAGGTGGGGCACCAATCACAACACGCAAACCCAAGGGCCCGGATCATCGCCCTGACTTGGTAAAACGTGAGTTTAAGGCCCCTGGCCCCAATCGGCTGTGGGTGGCGGACATTACCTACGTGCGCACCCGAAAAGGCTTTGTGCACACCGCGTTCGTGACCGATGTATTCTCCCGGAGGATCGTCGGATGGGCGCTGTCCGATTCGATGCGCACCGAAGTCTTGCCGCTGCAGGCGTTGAACCAGGCAATCGTGTGCGCTAAGGAAACAACGGGCTTGATTCACCATTCAGACCACGGCTCACAATATGTGAGCATCGTCTACAACGAGCGCTTGGCCGAGCACGGTATCGCAGCGTCCACTGGGACGGTGGGCGACTCCTATGACAATACTTTGGCTGAGAACGTCAACGGCTCCTACAAGAATGAACTGATTCATAGGCGAACGTGGGCCGATGTCGTCGACGTGGAAATCGCGACGTTCGAGTGGGTGAATTGGTGGAACGAGTCAAGGCTCCACCAGAGCCTGGGCTACCGCACGCCGGCTGAAGTCGAAACCGAATTTTGGGAACACCACCCCAGTCGAGAAATAATGGAAATCAAGGCACAAGCCTAGGAACAAAACCCGGGACACTTCAGTACTGAGCGTGACCCACGTTAATACATTGCGCTATAAGTACTATGCATGGTGGAAAAAAGCACCTGATTTAAGGAGTAGTACAGATACTAAACCGCATTATTCATTCGATAAGAAATCGCAGCTTCCACATCAGTACAGCTCGCTTAAAGTGGAACAAGATTGCATTGGAGACGTCGAAACCTCATTTATTGGGGTAACTGAAGGAACAATTGTTACCTCAACGGGAACTTATTATGCGAGGGCATATAGTAATCCGGCTCGCGTTGAATGTAAGATTCCTGGCAACCTTTAAAAGATAGGCCTCGGTTGATGCATATATCTAATATTTATCTCGCCTACGTCAAACGCTTCTTTCTAGACAAGCCTGATACAGCAATCCAGGTTTTTGCAGGTGCCAGTTTTGATGAGCAAGAGGTCCTCAGATGGATTGATGAAGGGAAAAAGGTAGACCATGATATCTGGTACGAGGAAATTCCGATAGAGAATGCTTCCCATTCTCTCAGTTCGCCTAGTGAGGTATTAGTTTATTTCGATGGGTGTTCTTTTAACGAAGGGTGGGAACGTGATTTTCAGTGGACAGATCCAGTAGGTCGTAGAGCCCTTATCCCCGAAAAGTTTAATGGAGTTGTACGCCCCCAACCTGAGACAGAAGGGGTGCTACGGGAAGACGGATATGTAGGTGATGATTACTATCTGTGGAGAGTTCCTTGCCCATGGAAAAGCCGCTACCTTTTAGCTCCCTTCCAGGAAAAGAATAATGAGCGGTACGAGGGACGTCCGTTTACGGTTTGAGCGTAATTAAATCGTAAAATCATGATGTAAGAGAAGTGACCTTAACTGGATCAGTTAGTTAAGGTCACTTTTGTTTGTACTAATGACTTTCATCGATTGGACGAAATGGACCAACGGCACAAACTAACCAGCTGGTGCTGCCGCAGAAGTCACAGGAGCGACTTCCTTACCCCATGTGATTGTCACGTCCTGGTGCTCGATTGCGCGTGCGCGCCCTAACTTTTTGAACGCGCTCTGATACTCATACTGATACGCAAATGCGCCAGCACATTGCGTGATCCAAGCGCCCTGTTATCTGCCCGCAGATGTTCACACCTCTGACCGCGACTCATGGTCGCTGGCGCGATTAATTCCATGGCACAGTACTGATTGCCTGCAATGAAGCGAAGGCATTATCTGCAGCGACAGCCACCGAAGAGCAAGTCCCTAACGCAGTAAATGCGCAGGCTAGAGAAGAAAGACCAAGTTTAACTATTTTCATCGGTACCCCACGAGATTAGCTAGGGAGAATTTTTTCACTTAACCAGCGTAGCCTGCTACCAGGCTATAAGCTGACCTAATAGACAATGAAGCGTCCTGGGTTTCGTTCCGCTTCTTTTACGGCCCTGTGTTGATGGGCTCGGTGAGATAGTACTCGGTTTCTATTTCCTGTGGGGTGGCGTAGTCCAATGCTTCGTGAAGTCGCTTAGTGTTCCACCAATGCACCCACCGCAAGGTGGCCAGTTCGACTTCTCCGACCGACGTCCACGGGCCCTGGGCATGAATCAGTTCAGCCTTGTAGAGACCGTTGACTGTTTCGGCTAGTGCATTGTCGTAAGAATCGCCGACTGTTCCGACACTCGGGCGGATTCCTGACTCAGCTAGCGCAGTGGAATATTTCAGTGACACATACTGGCTGCCCCGATCGCTGTGGTGAATTAGCTGGTTTCCATGGATTCGCCCTGCAGTCGTTAACGCATGCTCCAAAGCCTCCATCGGCAGCGCGTCGGTGCGCATCGTCGAGCGTGTAGCGACACCAACAATTTTTCGGCTAAATACATCCACGACAAACGCGGTATAGGCGAATCCTGCCTGGTGCCTGCGCACGGAAGTTTCGGCGCACAAGGTCCCCGGCGATGATCCGGTGCCTTCGGGCTGATCGTTGTTAGTGGTGTTCGCCCACGTCTGCAGCCAAGAAACGCCAGCGAGTTTCATCAGACGTGCGGTCTTGTCGCGGCCGATATGAAAGCCTTCACGGTTCATCGCGTGCCACATTGTGCGGATGCCGTAGACCGAGAAATTCTCCGCACACACACGCTGTATCTCTGGGATGAGCAGGCTATCGCTTAAGGCCCTTGCGCTGGGAACACGTGTGGTGGCTTTGCGGTAGCCGCCTGAAGTAATGAATCCACGATCTGCCTGTTTTAGAACTCTGCAGATGGCCACGGGCCCCAAATTGATCCTTGTGCGCGTCGATGTAGGAGATCATTTGGTCGTGGGTCGGTCGAGTTCCGCTGCGAAAAAAGCCGAAGCTGTCTTTAAAATCCCGTTTGCTCGTTTCAGCTCACGGTTTTCGCGGCGCAGACGCTTGAGTTCTTCTTCCATTGTTTCGCCGCCTGAAGCGTCAGAATTATCCCGTACGCAAGCGCTGTCACGGTACCAGGCTCGTAACGTGTGGTGGGATACTCCAAGCAGCTCACCGACCTGACGTGTAGGCGCGTTGCAGTGAGCACGACTCCAGGCGGACCATTTCGATGATCTGATGGACCGCCTTCTCCTTGAACTCGACGGAATACTTTCTAGGCATAGTTCAATCCTTCCTTAGCTAAGGTAGGAACTAAACCCAGGACGCTTCAGTAAATCCACCGCATCGGTTGGCGTCTACCTTGCTGGCCACGGCGCAATGAGCTCTGGTTGAGGACAAATTCTCAGCCGGGGCTCGTCGCGCGTTTTCGCCGCTTTTGTCGCTGCCTACTCGCGGTGCCTACGCCCACGAGGTGCAGTTCAGCCCTACAATCAACGTTGATGTATACCTACAGCGCCGATGATTCCGCCCGCCTGTTTGATGAGTCCCCTAAAGGTTCTGCGATGTCCGCCCAAGAGGAGCATCGCAGCGCCTTCTCCCGTGACCGCGCGCGCGTGCTCCACTCCGCGGCCCTGCGCCGCTTGGCTGATAAAACCCAGGTGGTTGGCCCGCGTGATGGAGATACCCCGCGCACCCGCCTTACGCACTCCCTAGAGGTGGCCCAGATTGCACGCGGCATTGGTTCTGGCCTTGGATTGGACCCGGATCTGTGCGAGATGGCCGGGTTGACCCACGACATTGGGCATCCGCCCTATGGCCACAACGGTGAGAATGCGCTCAATGAGGTTGCCCAGGATTGTGGTGGCTTTGAGGGAAACGCCCAGACCCTGCGGATCCTGACGCGCCTGGAGCCAAAGGTGCTGGACCATGATGACCGGTCTTATGGGTTGAACCTGACCCGTGCCGCGCTTGATGCGGCGTGCAAGTATCCCAGGGTAAAAACCAACCCGGATGGCAGCATCAATCGCAAGTATGGCTGCTATGACGGTGAGGGGCACATTCTGGATTGGATTCGCCAGGGTCATACGGACGCGCGGCCGTCCATGGAGGCGCAGACCATGGACTTTTCTGACGATATTGCGTATTCAGTCCATGACGTGGAAGACGGCATCATATCCGGCCGCATCTCGCTCAAAGTCCTGTGGGACCTCGTGGAGCTAGCGGAGTTGGCGCAGCGGGGCGCGCGTGCCTTTGGCGGTTCGGCGGACGCCCTCCTGGAGGCGGCGGATAATCTGCGCGCGTTGCCAACCGTGGCGCGGGCCGCGGATTTTGACTATTCGCTGCGGGCGAATTCACACCTGCGCACGCTGACCTCTGAGTTGGTGGGCCGCTACGTGGGAGCCACGATTGAGGCAACGCTTACTGGAAATGCGGAACAGGGAATCCGCCAATTAGGCCGCACTAACGGCAACCTGATAATTCCGCCGCAAGCTTTGGCCGAGGTAACCCTGCTCAAGACCATCGCCGTACTCTACGTCATGGATGAGCCGTCCCAATTGGCGCGGCAGAAACGTCAGCGTGAGCGCATCTACCGAGTGTTCGATTACCTCTCCGCCGGCGCACCCGGTTCCCTGGACGCGATGTACCGCGCATGGTGGGAGCAGGCCGAAACCGCCGCGCAGCGCCAGCGCGTGATCATCGATCAGATGGCGTCCATGACCGAGTCACGCCTGGAACGCCTGGCCCGCCGCACCGCGGAGCTCTCCGGCTTTATGGGATAGGGGACCAGGAGGTCTTTTCCAGCGCGGGGGATGGAAAAGCGCAGCAGAAGGCATAGTCCCGCCGGGCCACCGGGCGCCACTGCGCAGCGGTGAAATCCCGGTTTGAGATTAAACATGCGGACCCGCAAGGTGCGATACTGCACGGGAGAAAGCTACAGGTTGGTCGCGGCTTTAGGGAAGATGCCTGCGCCTACTGCTGGTAGGCGCAACCGCAGCGTGACTCGTCCGGGGGAGGGGACCGCGGAGTCTTTGGTTGCCGTCAGCGAAGCGGCCCGTGGGTTTAAGGAAGGTGCCTAGAGCCTGAAGAGTATTTCCTCGTTGCTGAGGATTTGCGCGATGGCTTGGGTGTCTTCCTCGCCTAGCTGCCAGTCGGCGCAGAAGATGTAGTGCACATCGTGTTCACGCAGGAAATCCACCATCGCGTCGAGGTTGCGTGGGGCGGGAGCGCCCGCGGCTTGGCGAATGGCTCCAAGGGCCTCGAAGAACTCCTGCTTGGTGGATACTGGCTCCGTGATGAGCACTCGAGTCATCGGCATAAAAGATATATTCCTTACTGTCTTGCTCTAGTCTTCCGCGTCGGGGATCTCGCAGAAACTCTCGTAGTGGTCATCGGTGTAGTACCACGTATCGGGGTCCGTCTCCGATCCGCCGCCGGTGACAATGCGGCGCTCGCCTCGGTGGTTGAGCCCCGGGGTTTCCACGGTGTATTCGCGGTAGTAGCCCAGCTGTTCCTCAGGCAGGACACCCTCATAGTTGCCGAAACGCTTATTATCATTGTCCGGGTAATCGTAGGGGCCACCGGCGAGGATGGTATCCGCTACTACCTCAGCCTGGTCCGGCAGAGAGTTTAGCGAGCAAGTCTCTAACCCGGAGCCGCCCTCTTGGAAATCATTGGACCGGGAACCATCGTTGGAATCGGCCGGCTGCTGCTGCGCGCTGGGCTTTGCGGCATCGCCAGCGGGCTGATCGGATCCGGAATCGCTTAGATCGAGGCCAAAATATCCAGCTACCAGCACTAACAGTACGCCGCCTATTGCTGCCGGTAACGACTTTTTAGATGGACTCGCTTTTGACATGGAACCCATCTTTGCAGCTCAGTGCCCAAATCAAAAATCAAGAGCCGTATTCATCCCCGCCCAGAGGTGCTCCCGGTAATCGGGCGCGGTAATCTGTAGGACATGGCTAGAGGCAGAATTCCGGATAGTGACATCCAGGCAATCCGCGAACGTGCCCCTATTGATGAAATTGTGGGGGAGTACGTTCAGCTTAAGCCTGCTGGATATGACTCTTTAAAGGGCCTTTCCCCATTTAAAGAGGAGAAAACGCCCTCGTTCCACGTACGCCCGCAGCGTGGCTACTACCACTGTTTCTCGACCGGCAAGGGTGGGGACGTCTTCAGTTTCCTGATGGAAATGGAGCAGGTCTCCTTCCCTGAGGCCGTGGAAGCGGTGGCGCAGAAGATTGGCTACCACATTAACTACCAGGGCGGCAGTACCGGTGCCCGCGATGAAAAACCCGGTACACGGCAGCGTTTGATCCAGGCCAATAAGGCGGTTCATGAATTTTATCGCCAGCAGTTGGAAACCCCGCAGGCCGAGACGGCCCGCAACTTCCTTCTCGATCGTGGTTTCGGTCAGGACATCATTTACGAATTTGAGTGTGGCTACGCCCCCGAGGGCTGGGATACCGCTACCAAACACCTGCTGCGCTTGGGCTTTAGTTTTGAAGAGCTGGAAAAGGCCGGCATCTCGAAGATGGGTAAGCGCGGCCCCATCGACCGTTTCCATCGCCGGTTGCTGTGGCCTATCAAGGATCTTTCCGGCAACGTGATTGGCTTTGGCGCCCGCAAGCTGTTTGATGATGACAAGCTGGGCAAGTACATGAATACGCCAGAGACCATGCTCTATCACAAGTCGAAGGTGCTCTTTGGCCTCGATCTGGCTAAAAAGCATATCGCGCAGAACCGCCAGACCGTGGTGGTGGAGGGATACACGGACGTGATGGCCATGTACGCCGCCGGGGTGAAAACCGCCGTGGCTTCCTGTGGCACCGCGTTCGGTGGCGAGCACCTGCAGCTCATTCGCCGGTTGATGCTTGATGACTCCTATTTCAATGGTGAGCTCATCTACACCTTCGATGGCGATGAAGCTGGCCAGAAGGCCGCGATGCGCGCCTTTGAGGGCGAGCAGAAGTTCACGGGCCAGTCCTTCGTGTCCGTGGCCCCCGAGGGCCTGGATCCTTGCGATTTGCGCCTGCAGCGCGGCGACGCTGCCGTGCGGGATTTGGTAGCGGACCGCATTCCGATGTTTGAGTTTGTCATACAGGCAACCCTGGAAAAACACCGCTTGGATACCGCCGAGGGGCGCCTGCAGGCACTACGCCGCACGGTCCCAATCGTTGCTGGAATTCGTGACCAGCCGCTGCAGGCGGATTACGCTCGCCGCCTGGCTGGCTGGGTAGGCTGGCCAAATCCGGAGGAGGTCCTCCACATGGTGAAGCAGGAGGCCCGTAAACCTAAGAAGCAGGAACCCAAGCGCGCCAGGCGCTTCGATGATTCAACGCAGCCGGCCCAACAGGATGCGCCAATGATTCATCCGCCTTCGCCGCGTGAGACACACCTGTGGCCACAACGCGAGGCGCTCAAGCTCGCGCTCCAAGCCCCCGACGTCGCCGGCTCCTACTTTGACGGTATCTCCGAGGAGGCGTACACGAATGACGCCTACCGCACTGTCCGTAAAGCGATTGCGACGGTGGGAGGAACTGAGATGGGCAAGACTCTGCCACCAACCGAGTGGATCGCCCAGGTAGCCGCGGAGATGCTTGATCTTACCGGCAGGAATTTCGTCTCCGAGCTGGCCGTGGAACCAATCCTGCCCACCGGTACCACTACGCGTGAGGCGTACGCAGACTCCGTCCTGTCCCGCCTTCAGGCCTCGCAAGTCGGTGATCAGATTGCCCAACTCAAGGCTCAGCTAGGCCGTATGCGCCCCTCCGAGGAGAGTTACAACTCTCTCTTTGCAGACCTCATTGCCCTGGAGCAGGCGCGTCGCGAACTTAACGAACGTGCCTTTAGGCACTGACAAAGCCGCGTGCTCCGGTAGTACGGGTTAGAGGAATAGTTCAGGTTAAAAAGAAGGTGCGGTTAGCGTGAGTCGATTCAGCTAGCCGCACCGTTGTTACCTGTTATCGGGCTCGTAGATTGAGTCCGGGGAATCATTATTCTTTTTATTAAGGTCCTTGATCTCACGCATGCGTGGATCCGGATCGAGCTTGTTGGCTACCGCCTTGCGCGTGGCTTTAAGCGCCTTGTGGGTGATGGGGGAGTTCACCGTTTTCTCGTAAGCTCCCTTAATTTGATGGAAGCGCTCGCGTCCTGCCTTGGTACCTAGCACGTAGCCGGCCGCAGCTCCAATCACGAATTGAATCATCGGTAGGCCTTTCTCAATCTCATTGTGATAACTCCAAAATCCTACCTTGTTGCCTTCCCGTATGCCGCTAGGCGTCCGCAACTTCGTGGGACATTCGGCTACCTAGGCGCTGTTTAACGGCGGCTCA
The DNA here is from genome assembly GCF_004795735.1 of Corynebacterium endometrii. NCBI lineage: Bacteria > Bacillati > Actinomycetota > Actinomycetes > Mycobacteriales > Corynebacteriaceae > Corynebacterium > Corynebacterium endometrii. The sequence continues at coordinate 1,826,235 of NZ_CP039247.1, read as the reverse complement.
CTGCCCGGGCTGGGGAGCGGGAGCTAGATCCATTGATGTGTCTTAACCTAGCGTCAAGGAAGTTAAACGCTGCCGGGGTTTGTGCGCTTTGCGTTGCTTGCCCCTAAACCGCCTTGCGTAAATTCAGGGTTAAATAGCAACACGCTTTCCATGTGGGTCAGACTCGGGTCACCGAACTCGTCAGCCTTACGATCGACAAACCTGATTCACAGCAGCTTGTCTAAGTAAGCAACATTAACGATGTCACTGACAGGCCGCCCTGGTGCTCGAAATTTGGTCGTGGAGAGTGCCGGGGCGGTGCATGTTTAGGGGCGGTTGGGGACGGGGGAGCCTGGGCGCCCGGCGTGCCAGGTTCGGACTTCTTCGGCGTCCCAGAGAGGGGTGCGGGCATCGAGCTGGGTAACGGGCTCTGGGGTGCGTCCTTGGGCTGTGTAGGTGGTCCAGGTCGAGGGCCTAATATGGCAGTGGTCGGCGCAGTCCTTCACGCGCCAGAGTTCGCGCCCAGTGTCCTTGTCGACGATGATGGGGGTCATTCGAGTGTGTCCTTTCTGGTTGCGTTGCGGAGGTTGATAGTCGCGAGGGTGGCGATTGCTATAGCTAGTGGCCAGAGGGCAGGATTGATGAGGGTGGTTAGTATTGCGGTTGCGTAAGCAGCAAGGGGGCTGATGATTCGCCAAGTTCGTTGTGTCATGTGGTTGTCCCTTTCGGAGTAGTGTGGAGGGGGCTACCCCTTTCGGCGCTTACCCTTGTAGTGGGGCTTGCGTCCCTGCCAAACCTGGATGGCCTGGAGGGTTACCGCGATGATTTCCCAAGACGAGTCCTGGGGCCATCTTATCTCCCTTCACTGTTGAATTTTCTTGGTTAGTGTTTCTCTCACTCGCGCAACCACCATTATAGCGCGCTAGACCGCTACGTGTTAAGTGGCTAAGCACAGATTTTCCTCCATCTTCTGCCACACCTCAACCAAGCGAACCATCCCTCAAGCTCCGCTGCCAACCGGCGGGATCTGGGCCATAGACGCGCTCTGCAAACTCGTACTCGACCGGGCTAATCAATAACCGGGCCGCGAACCGGTCCGCCCGCAACTCATGAGCGCCAACATGACCCGGCGGATCGTTATAGTGCGCATGCCCAAGCTCATGCGCCAAGGAGCATATGGTGAGGGCGTCACCATGCCGAGGCGGATGCTAATCGTGTGACGCTCGGGAATCTGCGCGGTTTTCGACCCTCCCCGGGCCAGCGGACGCGGTATCCGCGTGCTTCGGCCACGTCGATAAGTGCATCAATCAATCGGGTCTTCACCTCGTTTCAGAGCTTTAACTTCGGCTTCTAGCGCTTTCATGTCGACGGTGTTGACCTCATTGTCTAACGCGCGTTGATACGCATCCCATTCTGTTTTTGCTTTCACCTTGGCCTGGGACATGTTTCGTTTCCCAAGTCCCTGCAGTACTTCGCGTTCGTTGAATTCGAGCCATGACCGTGTCTTGTCTTGCCAATCTTTGAGCAACATGGTTTTACCCATCTCGGCCTGGTCTTCTGCGTAGTCCAGATACATGGAAACGAGTCGGTTCATAATGCGTAACTCGTCGTCGTTGAGGTAATTCTTCGCCGTGTACCAGTCTGCTAGGGGCGGTCGCTCACCTTTCCACCCAGTTAAACCGGCATGAGGTTTCGTTCGGTCTGCTCTGGTGAAGATAAGTTCTGCGGCGGTGCTGCGGTGGACCGCGTAATAGATGAGATTCTGCAGGTCTGCGAATTAGTTTCTGACGGTTTCGAAGGTCTTGGTCTCTTCATAGTCGGCGCTGGTTGTGGCGACGACGTCGCAGATTTTTCGGAAGAATTGGCGCTCCGAAGCGCGAATCTCTCGGATTGTTTCCAGGAGTTCATCGAAATGGGTATCAGCACCAGCGTTCTTGAGTTGCTGGGTGTCGATTGTGAAGCCTTTTTCGAGGTATGCACGGAGAATTTCGGTTGCCCATTTACGGAACTGTGCACCGTGGGGGCCGCGAACCCGGTACCCGACGGCGAGGATAGTGTCGAGATTGTAGTGTTCGGTTCTACGTCGGACTGTTCAGCCCTGTTCAACGGCAACATTTTCCAATTTGGAAATAGTTGCTTCTCGGGTTAGTTCTCCATCCGCATAGATGGTTTTGAGGTGTTTGCTGATTGCTGAGACTCCTACATCAACGAGTTCGGCCATTTGTTTTTGGTTTAGCCATGCCGACCCTTCTTTGAGCTGGAGGCGGACGTGCGCTTTCCCGTCTTCGGTGGTGTAGATGGCGATCTGGTCGGGGCTAGTCAATGGGGTCTTCACCTCGCTTTAGCCGTTCTTCTCTCTCGTCTGGGCTGCCGTCTGCAGCGTGCGGTTCGGCCCAGTCGAAGTCTTTAACCGTGCCGTCGTCATCCATTGAATCATCTGGGGTGGACACGACACCGAAGCCTCGACGCAGACCGATCGCATTGTCGGCGGCGTCGTTGCCGAGCAGGTAGCGGGCCTGCGGGGCAGAGCGACGGAGAACCTGCTCGAGCAGGGCTTCATTGGTAGCTATGTCGAGTGACATCGTGATTCCGAGCTCAGACGCAATCACAAAATCACACTGCGTCAAAGCTATCGCCGCATGACCCACCTCACGGCCCGCAAATCCCACGACAATCCCGCGACATGCGCCGCAATAAACGGCCTTAACCCGCCTTGAACGTCCGTATACCCAAAAATGAAAAATACCCCACTACCAGCAAAAGTGCTGGTAGCAGGGTGAAGGAAAAAGCTCCTCCAACTGGGCTCGAACCAGTGACCCTTCGATTAACAGTCGAATGCTCTGCCAACTGAGCTATGGAGGAATATTGCTGATTGCTGTGCTCTCTGCAACGGTTAGTAACTATATATGCGCATAGATTTTCGTGCAAATCGCCTGCTCCGGTAGCTAAAATCGCCATTCTTTTGGTGCGTACTTCTTTGCCCTAGCGCCGAAAAGAAAGCCGGCTTGGCGAATGGATATTTCGCACACGTTACCTATATAATGAACGGAGCTTACGAAGCTGGAGGGGCTATAGCTCAGTCGGTTAGAGCCGTGGACTCATAATCCATTGGTCGCGGGTTCGAGCCCCGCTGGCCCCACAATTCTCACGACCCTTCACCCAACGCGAACGTGCGCAGGCACTGTGCCTGCGGCCTTGGGTGAAGGGTCTAAGCCGTTATGGTGCGCTATTTGCGCACGGTATTGCGAATCGGGGTATCGCCGGGCCGTGGGGATCCTGTAGGGGTTGCTCGGCTGCGAGGTGGAGTCCAACGGGGGATGCGGGAGTGTTCAAGGGTTCTGGATGTAGCCGCGCCTTGGCGGCTTGGATACGTTGGGGTTCCGCTGATTTTTATATTTGGCCGCTTTAAAGTCGCGCCAAAAACGCGGCGCCGGACGGGCCCGAATTGGATAACTGTCTTGGGCTGGAACCTCGGCGTGCTTCGGGGTAAGATTGGAGGTCATGATATGTGATGTCTGATACAGTTTTGTCGCATGAATGCTAAACATCACACTTTGTTTTCCGGGAAGAATCTCGGCGTAATAGCGCTGCTTAGCGCCACGGCACTGGGGGCGGCCGCGTGTTCAAGCGGGGGCGGTAACGGAGGGGCGGCGCCTGGCGCGGGGACTTCCGCGGCGTCGGCCGAAAGCGTGCAGGCGGGGAGCGCGGACGCAGTGGCGCCGGTGGAGGTCTCCAACTGTCAGCCGGCGGACGGGCCCACGGGGCGCATCGGCGAAGAGCAAACAGAGGCCGGCCCCAGCGACCGCGATATCGCAGTAGCGCCGGAGGTGGGCTCCGGATACCGCTCCGGCATGCAGGCGGTAACCACTCAGAACTTCGCGGTCTCTACCGCCAACCCCGTGGCCACCGCCGCCGCGTGTGACGTGCTGCTTAGCGGTGGAAACGCGGCGGATGCGCTGGTTACCGCGCAATTCATGCTGGGCTTGGTGGAACCGCAGTCCTCCGGCCTGGGTGGTGGCGGATATATTCTCTATTTCGATAAGGAATCCGGAGAGACCATAGCCGTTGATGGGCGCGAAGTGGCGCCGCTAGCTGCGGATGAGAATTACTTGACGCGGGTTTCGGCGGAGGATGACTCCGAGGTAAAACCGGACGCGCGGGCCTCAGGCCGCTCCATCGGCGTGCCTGGCATTGTCGCCGCGCTAGACGTTGTGCATGAGCGCTTTGGGCACAACGAGTGGAAGGACGTTGTCCAGCCGGCGGCGGATACCGCCCGTGAAGGATTTGAAGTATCCCCGCGCTTAGCCACGTCCATCGCCAGTGAGGAAGACAGCCTCGCCGCAAGCCCCAACGCGGCGCGATACTTCCTCGACGCCGATGGTAAGGCTTGGCCGGCGGGGCATACGCTGGTCAATGAGGATTACGCGGAGGTGGTGGAGCGGATAGGCGCAGAAGGCCCCGATGCGTTCTACACCGGCGATATCGCGGCGGCGATTGTCGAGGAGGCCAACCGCGAGAATGACAATCTCACGCCATCGCGCCTGACCACCGCGGATCTGGCCGGCTACACCCCGGAGGTGCACGAGGTGCTGTGCGCGCCGTACCGGGAATTGGAGGTATGCGGCGCCCCGCCCTCATCCTCGGGTGGAGTAGCGGTATTAGAGGCGCTTAAGATCCTAGACGGACATGACCTGGCGGGCTTAGGGCCGCAGGACGCGGGCCCTGACGGTGCGCTGCCGTCCGCCGAGGCCATCCACCTGATTTCCGAGGCGCAGCGTTTAGCTTACGCCGACCGCGACGCCTACGTTGCGGACCCAGCATTCGCCGACGTGCCGGGTGGCGTAGACGCTCTGCTGGCCGATGGATTCATCGCCCAGCGTTCGGAACTAATCGACGAGGCCCAATCAATGGGCGAGGCCCAGCCGGGGGACTTGGGCGAACCGGTCAGCGCCGGACCCCAGCTAGAGGAAAACGGCACCACGCACATATCCATCATTGACGGCGAAGGCAACGCGGTATCCGCCACGACTTCCGTCGAGGCGGCGTTTGGCTCCTTCCACTTCGCCAAGGGCATGGTGTTAAACAACCAGCTCACCGACTTTAGCGCCGAACCAACGAACGAGGATGGCACGCCGGTAGCCAACCGCGTGGAACCGGCTAAGCGCCCACGCTCCTCCATGTCGCCGCTGTTGGTCTTTGACGGGGCTCACGGTGATTCTGGCGGCGAACGCGGGCCACTGCGCATGGTGCTTGGTTCGCCGGGCGGCTCCCTCATCATCCAGTACGTCATCAAGACGCTGGTCCAGATGACGGATTGGGGCATGAATCCACAGCAGGCCATCTCTGCGCCCAACTTCGGGGCGCTGAACAAACCGGAGACTAGCATCGGCGGCGAGCACCCGGACGTGGCCGGTGGTGGAGCAGGTGAGGCAATCGCCGGGCTGGAGGAAAGGGGGCACACGGTGGCTACGGAGGAAATGTCATCGGGGTTGTCAGCCCTGGTCGTCACCGATGACGGCATCATTGGTGGAGCCGACCCGCGCCGCGAGGGAATTGTGCTGGGCAATTAGGCTCAAAGCTAAAGCCCAGGAAGCTGGCGTTGAAGGCGCCGCTTCCTGGGCTTTTCAAATTATCTCCGTGGCTTTCTCCGCCGCTTCCCGCGGTGGCTTCCCCGGGGATGCGGGGATCTAGCTGCGGGGCGCGGTTAGCCGGTGGGTCTTACGGGGTGGGGGTGCCGCCGGTGACGCCGAGGGTCTCGCCGGAGACGTAAGAGGCCTCATCGGAGGCGAGGAAGACGTAGGCGCCCGCCAGCTCCACAGGATGGCCGGCACGGCCCAACGGGGCATGCTGGCCAAAGCCCTCCACCTTTTCCTGGGGCTGGCCATGGGACGGCTGGAGCGCGGTCCAGAACGGGCCCGGGGCCACTGAATTGACGCGGATGCCCTTGGGCGTGAGCTCCGCGGCCAGCCCCTTGGAGAAGTTATTCATGCCTGCCTTGGTCAAAGCGTAGGCCTGGAGCTCCTCACCCGGGTCATAGGCCTGGACGGAGGAGGTAAAGATGATGGACGCACCCGGCTGGAGGTACTTCATCGCGTGCTTGGTGACCTTGTAATTGCCGAACAAGTTCACCTGGATGGTGTCCAGGAAGTCCTGGTCATCGATGTTTTCGATGCCATCCGCCCAAACCTGCTTGGAGGCGTTGTTGACCAGGATGTCCAGGCCGCCGAGGGCCTCGAAGGCCTTGTCCACGAGCTCCTCGCAGTACTCGGCGTCCTTGAGGTCACCGGGGAAGGCAAAGGCCTTCTGGCCGGCCTCTTCGATGGCGGCGATGATGCGGTCAGCGTCGGGCTGCTCCTCGGGCAGGTAGGCGATGGCCACGTCAGCGCCCTCACGGGCGTAGGCGATTGCCACCGCCGCGCCGATGCCGGAATCGCCGCCGGTGATCAGGGCCTTGCGGCCCTTGAGGCGGCCGTGGCCTTCATAGGTGTCAAAGCCCAGGTCCGCCTGCGGCTCCAGGTTGATATCCAGGCCCGGTTCGGGCTGGGTCTGGCGCGGAGGATCGAGCTTCGGGTGGGACGTGCGTGGATCATTCAGCATGGTTGGAACCTCATGTTTCTTCAACGAAAATAGATGAACCGCCCAGCGTAGCGATCTTTGCCGATTCGTGCCGGGGAGTACCGTGCCCGCCCTTAGGAAGACTCGACCGGGCGGGAAGGTTCCATGACCCATTCCGTCATTGATCCGTCATAGACACGCACGTCATCGCGGCCCAGGCGGGCCAGATGGAAAGCGCCGAAGGCCGCGGCTTTGCCGCCGCCGCAGTAGGTGAGCTTTTAGATCACGACCCGCATTTTTCTCACCGCTTTAGCCGCAACCCGTTCCATACAGGTAAAGCTCCTACGGCTTATCGTTGGTACAGGTAGCACAATAGGGTGATGCGTCTTGGAGACTTGGTAAAGCAGGTAAGGGACATGGCAGGACACGATCAGTTCAACCCCGCCCCGCGCCAGCAATTTTCCTCTGGCCGGGAACTTATCAACGCGGTGAAGTCTCGCCGTGAGCAAGTCTAAGCATTTAAAGCTCTTGCCCAGGACGTAGACGCGGAAATCGCCGAGGGACTCGACCAGTCAGCGATGAGCTAACCACCCCTGACGGTGTCGGACGCTACAACGTCTTCGAACACGGAATGATCTACTGGACGCCGCAGCACGGAGCACATCCGGTTATGGATCCGGTGCTTCTTGATTGGTCTGCAGCAGGATATGAGAAAAGCTCTTACGGATTCCCCACAGGAGATCCGAAAGAAGAAGAGGATTTTGTTTCTCAGAACTTTGAGGGAGGAACACTAAAGTCTATTAAACGAGAGGGTCTACCAGGGGGTTCTCTAATGGGCGTTACTCCTTATTTGGAGTTTCCTAGTCCTGCTCTAGCAGCAGAGTTTTTTGACCGTGTCGAAGCTGGATTGGAAGAGCTCCCCTTGGAAGATGCGATAAGCCTTCAAGGGCGGATTCTAGGGATCGTCGAAACACCTGACCTTGATTGGTGGTGTTTGTGGTGTCGAGTCGTTGGGATCCTTCGCCGGAGGTGGTGGAGCAGCTGTGCGTCTTAGTCCACGGTGGCCGCAGCGTGTGTAGTGCCGCGACGGAATTGGGCCTTAGCCTGAATGTTGCTTATCGTTTAGCCCGCGAACTTCAGCTGTCTATTCGCAGTAAGAAGACTCTTTCCAGGCCAGATGCTCAACGCATTGAACAGCTGTGGAAGCAGGGTGTGAAGCCAATGCAGATTGCGTCCCGGCTCAATCTGACCCCGAGCGTGGTCTACCGCATTGGTATTGAGCGTGGCCTGTGGCACCGCAATCGGCATGGTCGTCGCGCAAACGCCACGTCACGTCGCTGTGAGTATTTGACGCTGCGGGTTAGCGCAATGGGCCGAAAGGACGCCGCAGAAGCCGTCGGGATCAATCCGCGCGACGCCCTCGATATCGACAAGGCAGTTATTAAGCTCAATCCTGTAGGACGCGTGCCGTTTGTCCCCGACGGACCCGATGTCGCGCTCTATAAAAGACTTATGCAGGTCTTGCCCTATGTTGACGGCCGCCTAGCAGTACCCGTCGAAGTCATCCCACAGCACGCAATAGACAAGCGCATCAGTTCACGGTATTTGTCCGTCGAGGAGCGCGAACTCATCGCCGATTTGCACCGTCAAGGCCTTGGTGTGCGTGCTATTGCCCGACGATTGGGACGCTCTGCTGGAACGATAAGCAAGGAAATGGCACGCAATCGCGACGAGTTTGGGCTGTATCTACCGCATGCAGCTCACAGGAAATCGGTGCTGCGCAGGTTTCGGCCAAAGCCACGCAAACTCGACACGAACGCGGCACTGCATGAGGTGGTGTGGTCGTTGCTGAAACAGCGGTATTCGCCGGTGCAGATTTCGAATCGGTTGCGTCTGGACTTCCCTGACGATGACACTATGAGGGTGTGTCCTGAAACTATCTACATGTCGTTGTTCTTCCAAGCTAAAGGGGAGCTGAAGAAAGAAATTGCTGCGTGCCTGCGTCAAGGCCGCGCCGTGCGCAAGCCTGGCAATCAGCGCATTCCACGTCAACGGTTTAGCGATCCCATGGTGATGATTTCTCAGCGGCCTGCAACGGTCGACGATCGCGCAGTCCCTGGACATTGGGAAGGCGACCTCATCTTGGGCAAAGCAAACAAGTCAGCAATCGGCACCCTTGTAGAACGCAGCACCAGGTACGTGATGTTGCTTCACCTGCCCAACGGCCACGGTGCTGTGGAAGTACGCAACGCGCTCGTTGATGCTATCGAGCAGTTGCCGACGCATTTGCGTGGTTCGTTAACGTGGGATCAGGGAAGTGAAATGGCTGGTCATAAGTCCTTCACCATTGCCACAGATTGCCCGGTGTACTTCTGTGACCCTGCATCACCATGGCAGCGAGGAAGCAACGAAAACACCAACGGGCTGCTGCGCCAGTATTTCCCCAAAGGCACTGACCTATCGGTCCATACCAAAGAAGACCTCGAGTTCGTAGCCATGCAACTCAACGACAGACCACGCGCAACCCTAGGATTCGCCAAACCAGCCGAAAAGATGGCTGAACTGCTAGGCTGTGCCAACGAAAACTAGAACCGTGTTTCCACGACCACTAGAATCCGCCAAGCAGCGGGAAAGCGCTATGGCCCTTGTGAGCTGTCATTGGATAATCCGCACCCTCGGAAAAGTTCAGATTTTGAAGCCGTGGGGTTCAAGCCACATACGAAGTGCACAGAAGAGGTACTGAGCGTGACCCACGTTAATACATTGCGCTATAAGTACTATGCATGGTGGAAAAAGCACCTGATTTAAGGGGCGGCACAGATAATAAACCGTATTATAAATTCGATAAAAAAGAGAATCTTCCACATAGGTACACCTCGCGTGAAGTGGAACAAGATTGCGTTGGAGACGTCGAAACCTCATTTATTGGGGTAACTGAAGGAACAATTGTTACCTCAACGGGAACTTATTATGCGAGGGCTTATAGTAATCCGGCTCGCGCTAAATGTAAGATTCCTGGCAACCTTCAAAAGATAGGACTCGGTTAGTGCATATATCTAATATTTATCTCGCCTACGTCAAACGCTTCCTTCTAGACTCGCATGGTAGTGCAATCCAGGGTAGTGCAATCCAGGTTTTTGCAGGTGCCAGTTTTGATGAGCAAGAGGTCCTCAGATGGATTGCTGAAGGGAAAAAAGTAGACCATGATATCTGGTACGAGGAAATTCCGATAGAGAATGCTTCCCATTCTCTCAGTTCGCCTAGTGAGGTATTAGTTTATTTTGATGGGTGTTCTTTTAACGAAGGGTGGGACCATGATTTTCAGTGGACAGATCCAGTAGGCCGTAGAGCCCTTATCCCCGAAAAATTTAATGGAGTTGTACGCCCCCAACCTGAAACAGAAGGGGTGCTACGGGAAGACGGATATGTAGGTGATGATTACTATCTGTGGAGAGTTCCTTGCCCATGGAAAAGCCGCTACCTTTTAGCTCCGTTCCAGGAAAAGAGTAATGAGTACATTGACTACGGACGTCCGTTTACGGTTTGAGCGTAATTAAATCGTAAAATCATGATGTAAGAGAAGTGACCTTAACTGGATTGAACTGCTCCCCATTAGTTGGACTGAGAAATCAGTATCCATCTAGTGGGGAGTACTTTCATTGAGAGCACGAAGTTCGTTAACCGAAGCCCAGTGTGAACAGTTGGTTGCTTTGTTTGAGGAAGGGTATGGTTACGTAGCCGCAGCTCATCGCCTCGGTGTGGGGCGTGGCGCTACCCGGAAACTGCAGGAACGGGATGAACTTATCCCACCCGTCGTAGAAGACCTTGGCCTGTTGCGAGCGTGGAAAATGAAGCGGTGTGGTGACGATCGTGAAGCGCGTGGGTGACGATTGTGAAGCGGTTGTCACCCACGCGCTTAGTTATTGCTGATGAAGCGTCCTGGCGTATTTCGACAAAGGAATATCCAACGGGCCGTTAGAAGCTATCAACGGACGCTGAGAACACCTGCGCGGAATCGCCCTCGGATTCCGCAACCTCACCCACTACATCCTGCGCTGCCTGATCCACTCCGGCCAACTCGCAGACAAGATCAATGCACTCTAAAACCGGAAGAGCCGATAATGAGTAGCCGTGGCCGTTGTTTTGCCTCTGAGCTGGGATGACGGCCACACTTTAGTCTAGTGGAGAGTCCAGACAGGTAGGTTCCTCCAGTCATCGGGAAATCCCATCTCATCGATTTGCCGCAATGCCAGTGGGTGGTACTCTTCCTCGATCAACTTACGAACCTTATTCACCCAGGTCGAGCCAGGAGAGACGCTTCGTAGCATGAATGCGATGATGGTGAGAGCCCCGAAGAGTCGTTCGCTTTGCCCTTTAGGTAGACAAGACAACTCTTGGATCGTGCGGAAAGCGTTTGTGGATGTTGGGGTGAAGTAACGGTTCCAGAGTCGACCGTGGTGCGCACAAGTGTTCCGTAGCACGGTGAGTTGTTCGCACCAACGAGCGAGGGGATCTTGGTTGTAGTAGCTCTTCTTCTGTCGAGAATTCAGCTGATCAGGGTCGATATGAAAACCGAAACTGTGTGAGATGCTTCGCTGATCCTCAAGTAGGAGGCCGTCAAAGAGAATCGAAATGTCGGAGAAATCAAGAACATCAGCAAGAACCCAGAATGGGTAGTCGTCGTAGTTGGCAGCGTAGTGGGCAACAGCTTGACTGCGCTTGCGCGCTCGGTCCACCCGCTTTTCTGCAGTTTCTAGCCAATCTTGATGCTGGAAGTTCTCACGGAAATAGCTGCGATCCTTGTAGGACAAGGCACCTTTCGTGATGAGTAATTCGCCGATCCTCGCGCGAAGCGCAACCTCAATGCGATCAATCCCATCGTGGATAAGTGTGCGCATTTTGCGGTCGAACTCGTAGAGCGACACTACTTCCTCAAACGTTGTGCCTGGCACGAAGTTATCAGCGCGTTGTGGTTCTTTGGGATCTTCAGGCTCCGGAAGCATTCGGTAGGAGTACCAGTACCCGGACAATCGGTAGTAGGAAACGCTAGACAGCCACTGCCGTGCTAGCGGTTCGTTGACCTCCATCCCGCGGGTGCGCAGGAGTGCAATCTGCTCATCAACCGTGGTGGGATTCTTGATCTTCTTCATGGGGACTGTTTCCTAGATAGAAATCCAGCCCGTCTCCAACCTAGTGGTCGAAGCGGGCTGAACGATTACTTTCACAGTACCACGCCCCCCGCGAGAAATCCAGCCCTTGAGGGCGAGTCCACCTCGTGCCAACTTTGTGCGCCATCGCTGCATAGACACGGATGATGCCCAGTGCCCGACTTGGTTGAGGACCGGCCCTGAACTGCGACGTAGCGCAGCGGAACCGGTCGTGGTGATACTCACCTTACCAAGAATGCAGAAGCTCAACGAAAGTATGCGAGCAAGCAATGACCCCGGCCATTTGTGCCTGCTCGGAAAGGGCAGAGGCCTAGCCGGGGTTCTACTGCCAGCGGAATTCGCCAGCATGCACCGCAAGTATGGGACTGTTGAGGGTTTGGTTGACAGTTTTCCTTCTGGTTTTAGGCCGCTATTGGTAGGGCTGGTTTCATGATTGTTTCGTATTCGATGGGTGTGAATTTGAAGCGGCCTAAGAATTAGGTCCAGTCGGTTTAAGGCTTGGGCCCGACCCCCGGAAAGTGGACACTTCGGGGGTTAGCTATGCTGCTTTGGTCAGTGTAGCTGAAGTCTCGGCTTCAAACACATCAGGGGCTACAAGATTGCACCAGGAGTGTCGCCGGCGTGTGTTGTAGCGCATGCACCACTGAAGCGTCCTGGGTTTAGTTCCTACCTCAGCTAAGGAAGGATTGAACTATGCCTAGAAAGTATTCCGTTGAGTTCAAGGAGAAGGCGGTCCATCAGATCATGGAAATGGTCCGCCTGGAGTCGTGCTCACTGCAACGCGCCTACACGTCAGGTCGGTGAGCTGCTTGGGGTATCTCACCATACGTTGCGGGCGTGGTACCGTGACAGCGCTTCAGTACGTGATGACTCCGACGCTTCAGGCGACGAGACAATGGAAGAAGAGCTCAAGCGTCTGCGCCGCGAAAACCGTGAGCTGAAACGAGCAAACGGGATTTTAAAGACAGCTTCGGCTTTTTTCGCGGCGGAACTCGACCGACCTACGACCCAATGATCTCCTACATCGACGCGTATAAGGATCAGTTTGGGGCCCGTGGCCATCTGCCGAGTCCTTAAACAAGCAGATCGTGGATTCATTACTTCAGGCGGCTACCGCAAAGCCACCACACGTGTTCCCAGCGCAAGGGCCTTAAGCGATAGCCTGCTCATCCCAGAGATACAGCGTGTGTGTGCGGAGAATTTCTCGGTCTACGGCATCCGCACAATGTGGTACGCGATGAACCGTGAAGGCTTTCTTATCGGCCGTGACAAGACAGCCCGGTTAATGAAACTCGCTGGCGTTTCTGGCCGCAGACGTGGGCGAACCCCTGTGACAACGATTAACTCAAAGGCACCGGATCATCGCCCGGACCTTGTGCAGCGAGACTTTCGTGCACAAGCGCCAGGCAGGCTTTGGGTTGCCGACATTACCTACGTTCGCACCCTGTCAGGATTCGCTTATACCGCGTTTGTCGTGGATGTCTTCAGCCGAAAAACTGTTGGTGTCGCTACACGCTCGACGATGCGCACCGACGCGCTGCCGATGGAGGCTTTGGAGCATGCGTTAACGACTGCAGGGCGAATCCATGGAAACCAGCTAATTCACCTTAGCGATCGGGGCAGCCAATACGTGTCACTGAAGTATTCCACCGCGCTGGCGGAATCCGGAATCCGCCCGAGTGTGGGCACGGTAGGAGATTCTTATGACAACGCTCTCGCCGAGACGGTCAACGGTCTCTACAAGGCGGAACTGATTCATGCCCAGGGCCCGTGGACGTCGGTCGGAGAAGTTGAATTGGCGACCTTGCGGTGGGTGCATTGGTGGAACACCAAACGGCTTCATGAAGCTTTGGACTACGCCACCCCGCAGGAAGTAGAAATCGAGTACTATCTCGCCGAGCCCATCAACACAGTGCCGTAAAAGAAGCGGAACTAAACCCAGGACGCTTCACTATGGCTACTACTTATACTTATAACCATGGACATAATGGCATTTTCGTCAAGGAAGGTGCTACTGCGGAAGAAATTGAGACGGTAGAGGCTGTTAATCCTGAAAAAGGCGTTCAGAGGCTCTTGGGGAGTACCCGAGAAGGCGTATGCGCTCCGCGACTCTTGCGCGTTGATACTGATGATGACACTCGATCAGCTGCCGTAGCCTTTGCCGAAAAACAGGCTCGGGAAGGAAAAGGCTACAATAAAAAGTTTTTCGCAACTCGTATTGGGCCGCTAGAGCAAGATACGTACAATTGCTCACAACTGATATGGGCTGCGTATAAGAAAGCTTCTGGTGGTGGTCTTGATATCGGTGAAGAATTCCCCTATGAGCCTTATCAGCCAGCTGTTATGCCTTTTGACATCCTGAAGTCTCACAATACCTACGAATACTAATTAGGAAGCATAATGCTCATAACACTACTTCGAAAACTCGTAGCGGTTTGTGCTCTAGGCGTCTGTGCACTTGTCGTTTCTTCGTGTGCGCAAGAGCGTTCACAGACATCGAAGTCTTTTGCTACCTGGGAATGGGGCGGGATCGCTAGAGCTGTCTCTGCGACTCCTTCCGCAAGCAATCACAATCATGTTTTTGGAACGAGCACTGACGAGGTAGGCTCTCTCGCTGAACTTGCATCGGTGTATAACCCTTCGATGGAAAGACTTGGTGAAGGGTATGTGGCTCCAGATAAGGATCAATTGGTTGTCTTCGATTCAGATTTTCGCAAGCAATCCGAGAAACCAATCGAAGGTTTAGGCCTACCAACCCAAACAACTTCTGCTGGTTCTGTGGACAATAAAACAGCAGTATTTGTTTTTAATGAAAGCACGAGTGATAGTCCGTATGCGAGCCGCATAGTGCTTGCCACTAAGGACACTACAAGCGCGGTATCTCGCGATAGGAGACCAGTCGCGTTAAGGGCTTGTACTGATGAAACAGCTGTCTGGTTAGAACGTGATGAAGATGATGGAACCGGATTAACACTTGTGCGTATGGGAACCGACGGGTTGTTGTCTGAATCTCGCCTTGATACACCTGCCAGAACAGTCGCATCCGAATACTTCTCCACTCTTGGGTGTGGGAAAGAAAAATCATATATTTCATTGCCTGACGATATTGGCGGTGCGGATGTTGTCTCGGTTGGTAGCCCGAATGAAAAACCAACTTTGAAGCATGAAGGAAAGATCGAAGGGCTGCCGATACCAAGCTTAAATAGGTCCTCTCACTACGAAGAAGGAAGTGTGTCGTACTTTACACGTCGAGGAACGATCGTGGCAGTTGATCTCGAGCATCAGGAAGTTAAAGAAACTGAACCTCTAATCGGCGCAGATCGCCGACCTGTATCTGCAACGATCGACGGCGGAAATGTACATATCGTGACTCAGCCGATTGACGGTGCTGAGGAGCTTCGCGTACATTCTTTTTCATTCAAAGACCCAGTTGCGGATAAGGATGGCACGCAGATCGCGAAGCTTAGCCAGCTTATGCAAGATAGTACTGTACGTGGCGCATACACAATTCCGATGTCTATTTACCCTTTCGATAAACGGACGGAATAACGTCTAGAAGACCTTTATTTTTCGGCTCTTTACCTCGCGTCGAAATCGCAAGTCCATTGCCTGGCTGATGTGACTAGCCGACGTTTCTGGCAAAGGTGAACTCGTCATCAGGTCAACACACTGGTGGCCATGGGGTTGCCCGCAAATCGTGGACATGAAGTGTCCCAGGTTTTGTTCCGTTTGAGTAGATGGGAAAATCTGGATTATGCCAAGAAAATTTGACCAGGATGCGAAGGACCGTGTGGTTCGTCTTGTGGAGGACCGCATCTTGTCGGAAAATATGTCGATGCAAGCCGCTTGCCAGGCAGTAGCTCCAAAGCTTGGGGTTTCGTGGCACACTGCTCGTCAATGGGTTAACACTTCACGTCGTGAAGGTCGTGTTATTGAACCTATGCCAGAAGATTTGGTTGCTGAAAATGCACGGCTGAGGCGAGAGAATCAACAGCTACGCGACACCAATGAGTTACTGAAAGCTGCATCGGCTTTTTTCGCGTCAGAACTCGACCCGAAACGTTAAGAAATGATCCGGTTCATCGATGAACACCGGGATCGTTTCACCATCGAGTTCATCTGCACGACGTTAAGAAGTAATCGTGAAGGTGGCTTCATCACTTCGCGTGGCTATCGCCAATCAAAGGCCCGTGGCATGAGTGCACGTCGACTACGTGACACTGTGCTGATAGAACGCATCAGAGAGGTTCACTCCACCAATTACGGTGTCTATGGTGTTCGTAAGATGTGGCACACACTTCGACGAGAAGGCATCGATATTGGCCGTGAACAAACAGCTCGGCTAATGCGACTAGCTGGACTTTCCGGCAAAGGAAAAGGAAAATCTCCGATCACCACCGGCAAACCCAACAGTCCGGATCTAAGGCCAGACTTGGTATGTCGTGATTTCAAGGCGAGCGCACCGTGCAGGTTGTAGGTGGCAGACATTACGTATGTACGCACCCAGAAAGGGTTCGTGTACACCGCGTTTGTTACTGACGTATTCTCCAGGCGCATCGTTGGGTGGGCATTGTCGGATTCCATGCGCACCGAAGCCTTGCCGTTGCAGGCATTGAATCAAGCGATTGTATGCGCGAAGGAAACCACCGGGCTGATTCACCATTCTGATCATGGTTCACAGTACGTCAGTATCGTCTACAACGAGAAGCTTGCTGAGTATGGAATTGCTGCTTCTACTGGAACCGTTGGTGATTGCTATGACAATGCTTTGGCGGAGAATGTCAATGGCTCGTACAAGAATGAGCTGATTCACACTCGAAAGTGGTCTGATGTTGTTGAAGTGGAACTCGCGACGTTTGAATGGGTGAATTGGTGGAATGAGACCAGGCTCCCATCAAGGACTTGAGTACCGCACACCGAGAGAGGTTGAGTCAGAGTTTTGGAAGAACAACCCAGCCCAAGAAATAATAAAAATTAAGGCAGATGCCTAGGAACAAAACCTAGGGCACTTCACTCACGCTATTACAGGCGATGTACTACTGCAGTGGGTGTATTCAGGCGCTATTGATGGAGATGTCGGTTACCCTACCGGTGACCCTGGAGAGGAACATGAGGGTTGGAAAGAACAAAAATTTGAAAACGGCAGCATTCGTGGTTCCCAACTGGAAAAATTTTTCCCAGAGTACCTCCCCGGGGCAGGGCTCGAGCAAGATACACCTACCCTACAAGGCAGCGGACCTGCTGGAGGCAATGACTACACCGATGACGTAGTGCTGTCCACTCGGGACAGGTGCGGGACCCCTGTGGTACTACGACGCGGTTGGTACACCCCGGAAGCTAAAAGGGGAGAAGGGGGTCCTTGGGGCTATGACAAGATCAGGCATAAGCACGGAATTTGGAACCTATATACGATAAACAAGTACTTTAAAGGGCTCTGCGAGGCGAGGATGGAAGGTACCGACCGTATCTATGAAACTCCTATCTATGAAGCTTTCCGTACAAACGACGGGAAGAAGATTGGAACTGGCAGGTCATTCGAGCTCCGTGCAGTAGTAGAAACTACCATTTTCGTCCCTGGGGCTTCCGTGCCTCGAGGAGTGAAAACAATGTTCCCATTACATGACTCTAACGATGACAGCGACGTAGTCCCTCAATGGTTTAACCTGGAAAAAGGTCTAGACTAAAAAATAAATCCGGTAAGACATAAGAAAAAGGTTAGCCGTGACCCGTTAGCGGAATGTAAAACTCTGTGTCCACGGTTCTGTCTGCTTTCATCCTTCTCAATTCCATAAAATGCTGAGGAACGTTGTTGCTGACTTCCCCAAGCCACTCGATTTTATCTCCTGATCCATAGTCCAAGTCCCCGACAAGTGGGTCTCCAGCAAGCCTATCCGCCCAACCTTTTACAGCAGTATCTTCCTCCGAAGAGACGCCCCCAGTACTCGGTATTGGGGGCAATTCCATACCAACATACGCAAGTCCTCGCGTAACTCTCATTACTGAAAATACGCAGTAGACGAATTGAGGCGTTCTCCAAGCCGCTCTAACCTCGACAGCCCCTGGGGAAATCAGGTTTTCTTGAGCGAAATATCTCTTCAAAAGAGAATTCATATAGCCCCCGAAAGCTGATACGCTCCACTCAGTATTCATATTTGACACTCCACATTTCAATGCGCCAAAATTTTGTGTTGCACCATTTCATTGTAGTTTACATGTTCCGGACGTGGAACATGAAGCGGTGTGGTGTCGATCGTGAAGCGGTCATCACCCACGCGCTTTAGCTTTCAGAATGTTAGGACACTGTTGGTTTCAGTCTCATATTGGGGCCATCGATGTTGACGATTTCAGCGCCACCGATAAGACGATTCAGGAGTGATTCTGCGACGACTCGGTCTGGCATGGAGTCGTACCACTCGTCCGGCTCGAACTGGGACGTGACCATGGTCGAGCCTCGTCCTTCACGCGCCGCCAAGAGATTAAATAACTCGATGGATGTTTCACCGCTAATCGGCGTGGTCAGGAAATCATCCAATACCAGCAGATCACAGCTAACGATCTGGTTGGTGAACTGCAACCTGGCAGGATCCCCATGTTCCAGTACTGCTAGCTGGTTGGCTAGGTCTGCGGTGCGGTAGAACTTAGCGGTGTAATCCTTCTTGCAGGCCTCATGCAGTAGCGCACACGCTAAATATGTTTTGCCGACAGAGGATTTACCAAGGATAACGACGTTGGTGGCATGGTCGATCCATTGACAACGAGCCAGCCGGCTAGTTAACTCTCGTTTAAGGTTGCGATCTGGTGTGTGACGAATTTCAGCAGCACAAGCATCCGGCAGGGGTGTCATCGATGCCTTGAACAGTTTTGCAAATCGTCGCTCTGCTCTGGCAGCAACCTCTTTTTCTATGGCGAAGATGATCTTATCTGAGAAACGAGGGTGTCAATCCGTTTGTGTACGGGGCCTGAATTACAAGTAAGGCTCAAACCGTTCAGGGGTAGGTCACGGCCAGTACTATATACGCGTTGGGTCAGCGGTTAGGCTGATGGGCATGATTACTGCGGAGTTATTTGTTCGGGACGCGGCGAGTTTCGATGACTCGGCGTTCGAGGACGCCGTACTGGTCCGTGAACACGGGATCGACCGGCTGCGGGTGACCTGCCCGGAAGAGCAGCTGGTGGAGCGGGTCGTGGCCGTCGTGGACGAGCTGGGCATTGAGGTCCTGCGCGTGGCGCCGGGCGTGGTCTCCGTGCCTGAGCTGGCCGAGCTCACCGGGGCGGAACGCGAGGAGGTACGGAAATGGACCCGGCGCGCGGGGTTTCCGCCGGTATTTGGCAACCTGCGCGGGCACAAGATTTGG
Source organism: Corynebacterium endometrii (assembly GCF_004795735.1). Lineage (NCBI taxonomy): Bacteria > Bacillati > Actinomycetota > Actinomycetes > Mycobacteriales > Corynebacteriaceae > Corynebacterium > Corynebacterium endometrii. The sequence continues at coordinate 1,807,178 of NZ_CP039247.1, read as the reverse complement.
CTGCTCGAAGAACTGGTCGGGTGGTTTGAGCGCGAGGGGATTGAGCTCAGCGCGTATCCACCGAGCCGGGAGCAGCGTTTGGCCCTGGAGGCGGCGCTGGCCGAGGTCTAAACGCGGCGCCTGCGCAGCTCGCGTGGTGGGGTTGGGGCGGGGCACGAAGTGGCGATAGGCTGGGGCGCATGAACGTTGCCGAGATGGACCCGTTGATTGAGTCTCTTTACCGCTGGTCAGACGTCAGCGGCGTACTGCTGATGGGGATCATCGGCGGCACCATTGCGCGCCAGCGCGGATATGACATTGTTGGTTTCTTTTTCATCGCCATGTTCTCCGCGCTCGGCGGCGGCATGATCCGCGATGTGCTGATTAATCGCGGCACGGTAGCGGCCATGAGCGAGCCGGAGTACCTATTGTTGGCATTCGCCGGCGCGCTGATCGCCAGGTTTGTCTATTTCAAGGGCAAGACGTGGGACCATTTTCAAACCCACGGTGACGCGATTGTCTCAGGGCTGTGGGCGGCAACGGGCACGGTGAAGGCGCTGACGTATGGCCTGCCCATCATCCCGTGCGTGATGATGGGCGTGTTCACGGCGACGGGTGGATCCATGATCCGCGACATCGTGACCCAGCGCGTTCCGGCCGTATTCGGCGGCAACCAGCCGGCGGTGATTCCTGCCGTGGCGTGTGCCGTGATCGTGCTTATCGCGGACGAATTCAACATGCTGGCCTCGGGCATGCTGTTGGGGCCAGTGGTCTCCATCGTGCTGACGCTGCTGGGGTATTGGGCCGGGTGGCGCGTGGCCGCGCGCCCCGACTGGGCCCCAGTCAATGATACGGCCGCACAGGTTGCAGTCTTAGCGAAGAAGGCGGAGCGGAAGGGAAGGGCCGTGGGGCGCAGGGTGGAGCCTAAAAAGCTGCGCTCCTGGCGCCACAAGCAGATGGAAAAGGCCCTGCAGCGCCGCATCGAGGCGGAGGTCCGCGCCGGCAAGCGCCGCGCCGAGGCCGTGGCTGACGCCGGAGAGTTCCTGGAGGAGTTCAACGCGGAGGTCGAGGCGATGGCGGCGGAAACCGTGGTGGTGCCGGCGACCGACAATGAGGACGCTGGGCTGCTGGATGGCATTGGCGTTGACTTAAGCGGCGATTCCTACTCCGGCTACACGGATGGGCAGGAGATCGAGGAGGTCAGTGGAGAAGAACACCGCAAGATGCTGGACGTGATCTTGGCCGATGAAAAGCTCACGGATGAGCTGGTGGAGCGGCTGATGAAGCGTTACGAGGAGAAGAACTCCGGGTAGATTCCTTTAGGCCCGTATGCGGGTGGCACTGGAAATGGCTAGCGTGCGGTGAATATTTAACGCGGATCCCCAGTTGCTGGCCCTCTATGGGGCCTGCGAATTCAGCGGAATTTTTCCTATGGGTGTCATGGGCGGGCTCATCGCCCTAGAGCGGGAATATGACTTGTTTGGTTTCATACTCATAGCGCTGGTCTCCGCGCCGGGCGGTGTCCCCTCTGGAGGGTTCCGTGCGTGAGGCCGCGCGTGTCGGGAGGCTGCGGCATCACGCCTTGGAGAAGGCCCAGCGCGAGGTTGAGGGCGAACAACAGTAAATTATTAGGGGATAGATAATTGCCAAGCTGTGGGAGGACGGCCGCATGGGCGCGTTGATGGCAGTCATTTACCTGGCTTTCGTCTCGCTGGGATTGCCTGACGCCGTGATGGGGGCCGCGTGGCCCGCCATGCACGCGGATCTGGGCGCGGATGAGGCCGGGGCGGGTGTGCTGTCCGTCATCGTGGTGGCCGCGACCATAGTGGTCTCATTCGCCTCCGGACGGCTGCTCAGGATGTGGGGCACGTACCGCGTGTGCGTGGTCTCCGTGGCGCTGACCGCGCTGAGCCTGGTGGGTTTTGCACTAGCGCCGGGGTTTGGCTGGCTGGCGGCCCTGTCTGTGCCCCTGGGGCTGGGGGCTGGCGCCATTGACGCGGCGCTGAACTCCTATGCGGCGCTGTATTTCAGCGCCCGCGCCATGAATCTGCTCCACGCCTCGTGGGGCGTGGGGGCCTCCACCGGCCCGCTGGTAGTGGCCGCCGCGCTGGGGCTATGGGGGAATTGGCGGCCGGCCTACGTCCTGCTGGCGCTTTTCCAGTGTGCCATCTGCTTGTTACTGGTTATCACCCGCCGGCTGTGGGACGTTACGCCGGTGCGTTCGGACGCGGACGCCGGTGCGGACCCGGGCGCTGGTGCGGGCGCGGGCCCGGAGGTGCCCTGGCACAAGCTGCCCGGTATCTGGGCCGGGCTTGTGGGTTTCCTGTGCTACTGCGCCCTGGAGGCCTCCACCGGGCTGTGGGCGGCAACGTTCCTGGTGGCGCATCACGGAGCGAGCCCTGAGGCCGCCGCGGCTGGCGCCTCCGCTTTCTACTGTGGCGTGACTGGCGGACGCTTCGTCGCGGCGTTTCTCACCCCGCGTCTAACAAACCCGCAGCTGCTCATCGGCGGCGCGGTGGTGCTGGTGGCGGGGGCGGCCATCGCCGTGTTTTGGGGCGCGCCCGCCGGCGCCGTGGTGGGCTTTGGCGTGGTGGGCCTGGGCTGCGCGCCAATTTACCCGGCGACCATCAAGGAAACCCCGCGGCGATACGGGGCGCGCAACACGGAGCGGCTCATGGGCCTGCAGATGGGTTTTGCCTACACCGGCATGCTGCTAGTCCCGCCCGTCGTTGGAGTGTTGATAACTCGGGTGGAGCCGGTCCTCATGCCGGTTGCGGTGTTTGCCCTGGCAGGCGTGTTCGTGCTGAGCGTGCTGCGGCTTGAGCGGATTGTGCGAGCCCGTCCGCTCAACGTCTAGCCGCCCGGCGGGGTGGACAAGCGGGGAGAGCTAGGCGTTGGGCAGGGGCGAAGGTCTCGAAATGGTCAAGATTGGGCGGTGCAGGGATGAACCGGGGGATAACTGGGGTTGTATTAGACGGTTGACGTAGAAGAATGCAGTTATTGAAAGTTGGGTGAAAACCATGGCCACAGCAGCAGATGGGCACGCACGCGCCGGCGAGGGCGCGGCCGGCGGGCGTAAGCGCGGCGGCAGCACGGGGGTCGCGGCTAGCGGCAGCACCGTGGTGATTGAAAAGACCAAACGCCCGGTGGGCTATGGTTGCGCGGCGGTGCTCATCGGCCTGTTCGTCGGCGGCCTGGCGATCTTTGGGCTGGCCAAGCAGGGGTTGATTGGCCAAGATAAGCTCAGCGTGGATTCCACCACCGTGGAGGCCAGCTTCGAGGACATCGCGGAGCTGGCCACGGAGGAATACCACTTCACCAACGTGGGTCGGTATGAAAAGGAAGGCCTTGAGCTATCCGGGCTGTCTATCCCCTTCACCGGTAAGCACTTCCTGCTGACCTACGAGGGAGAGGTCAAGGCTGGAATCAAGGACTTTAGCCAGGTCACCGCGGAGATAAATGATGCGGAACGTAGGGTAATAGTGACCCTGCCGAAGGCGGAGGTGCTCTCCTCGGCCATCGATCACAACTCCGTGGTGGTCTACGACCAGTCCATGACGCCGTTTAATCAAATCAGGGCGGAAGACGTTTCCCAGTTCTTCGCCTCGGAGACGGACAACGGTGAGAAGAAGGCGCTCGAGGCCGGCCTTTTAGACAAGGCCACCGAGTCCGCCCGTCGCCTGATGAAGAATCACACCGAGGCCATGCTGGACAACACCGAGCAGGCGGATTACGAGGTCCAGGTTGTGTCCAAATAACCCGGACAAATCGGCCTGACTTTCATTTGATTAGAAAAGAAGGTGAAGAAAACTTCATAAAGCCAGTAACTAAAATGAGGAAGCTTTCACATTGAGAGTTTCCTCTTTTTTCTGCTTTAACCTCGCATTAAACACGTAGTTAGCAAGGTTTACAGCGCCCGGATGGGCGGCTGGGATTCACACGAGATTAAACAGGAAACGGGGTACGTCACCATGGGCGTAGACGCAGTGATGGACAACGCGACTAAGAAAACCTCCGGCGCGGGGGACAATGGCCGCGAGCGCACCATCCGCGTGGTGCTCTACAGCCATGACTCCCAGGGCATTGGCCACGTGCGCCGCAACCTTGCCCTGGCCCGCACGCTGGCGCAGCTCCTGCCGCGCCTCACCGGCAAGAAGGTCTCCGGACTGATGATTTCCGGGCTGGCCGCCGCCAACGTATTCCCGCTGCCGGACGGCTTTGATTGGTTCTTCATCCCATCCATCGCCAAGGGAGACGGCGGCTATGAGCCGCGAAACCTTCACACGGACTGGAACACGCTGCGCTCCGTGCGCACCCAGGCCATCCAGGGCGCCCTGGCGGGGTTTATGCCGGACCTTATCATCGTGGACCGCCACCTGTACGGCGTGGATAAAGAGTTGCGCAAACCGCTGAAGAAGCTGCGCAAGAAGAACCCCCACCTGCGCGTGGTGCTGGGAATGCGCGAGGTGCTGGACTCCCCAGAGATAGCCGCGCGGGAATGGGAGAGCCTGGGTTCCGCGCGTGAGCTAGGCACCATGATCGATGAGATTTGGCTCTATGGCGATCAACTCGTCCACGACCCCGTGGCCACCGGGGAGGTGCCGGCCTACCTGGCGGACAAGGTGCGCTACACCGGCTACCTGTCCAAGGGGCGCGCCGAAATTGACTCGCACGCGGAACTACCGTGGTGTGGCCCGTTTATCCTGACCAGCGCCGGGGGCGGGTCCGATGGCTACGCGCTGCTTTCCGCGGCCGCCGCCATGCCCACCCCGCGCGGCTGCCAACACGTGATAATCGCGGGCCCCCAAATGAGTGAAAACAGCTTCGCCGCGCTGGAGGTTGCCGCCCAGTCCGCGGGACGCGACGTCCACCTCTACCGCATGTGGCCGGGACTAGCGAAGGTCGTGCAGGAGGCCGCGGCAGTGATCTCCATGGGCGGGTATAACACCACCTCGGAAATCCTGGCCACGGACACCCCGGCCCTGATCGTTCCGCGCGAATACCCGCGCAAGGAACAGCTCATCAGGGCCCGCGCGCTCGAGGCGCACGGCGCGGTGGACGTGGTGCGCTTGCAGGACGTGAACGCGGAAACCTTGGGCGAATGGGCCGCCGACCGGGTGGGCACCGCCGTAGACCGCGCGGACATCGAACGCGACGGACTTACCCGCATGGCCCGCCTGGCGGCGGACCTCCTGTGCGCCGCGGACGTGGAATCCGAAGCGATGGCGCTAGCGGGCGTCAAGTAGAAGCGGGAGAGGCGATTGATGAAAAAGCAGACAACGGACCGGGAGCCGGAGGCGATGATGGCAGGCAAGATTGGGTACGTGGTGAAGGTCTACCCACGGTTTTCTGAGACCTTTGTGGTCACCGAAATCCTGGGCCGCGAGGCGCAAGGGGAGGATATCTCCATCTACGCCATGCGCCCCACCACGGACACGCGCTTTCACCCGGAGCTGGCGCGCGTGAAGGCGCCGGTGCGGTGGATTAATCGCCCCACCAGCCCCCGCTACTTTTGGGAGCAGATTGCGTCCAGCCTGACGGACGCGGGGATGGCTGAGCGCTTTGGCAGGATTATGCCGCAGTTGGCAACGCTGGAGGCCTCGGACGTGGCGCAAGGCGTAGCGCTAGCAAAGCAGGTCAAGGAGGATGGCATCACGCACCTGCACGCCCATTTCGCCTCCCTTGCCGGGCGCATGGCGTGGGTGGCCAGCCAGCTGACCGGAATCCCATACACCGTGACCACTCACGCGAAGGACATCTTCCACCAGGACGTGGATTTCGTGTGGCTGCGCCGCATCTGCGCGGATGCCGCCAACGTGATAGCCATTTCCAAGTACAACGAGGACTACCTCCAGCGCGTGCTGGCCGGGACCGGAGCCAACATCGTGCTGCGCTACAACGCGCTGGAGCTTTCCCGCTTCCCGTTTTCTGCCGGCGCACCCGTGGGCCCCACGCTCAAGGTGGCCGCGGTGGGGCGCTTGGTGGCGAAAAAGGGTTTTGCCCACCTCATCGAGGCGGTCAGCATGCTGCGCGGGCGCGGTATCCGCGTGCACCTCACCCTGGCCGGAGAGGGTGAACTGCGCCCGCAACTCGAGGCCCAGGTAGCGGATCTAGGCCTGGAAGAATCCGTCACGATGGTGGGGGCTTTGACCCAAGCCGAGGTGTCCGCCCTGGTACGCGGCGCGGACGTCTTCGTGGCACCGTGCGTGCCCGGCGGCGACGGGAACATGGACGGGCTGCCCACCGTAGTGCTTGAGGCCATGGCGCTGGGCACGCCGGTGGTCGCCACCTCAGTGACCGGCCTGCCCGAGGTGATCATCAACAACCACACCGGCGTGCTCATCGAGCTGGGCGACTTGGGCGAGCGCCTGTCCCGGGATGTGGCCGACGCGCTGGAGGGGGTGGCTGACGGCTCCGTTCCCGGCGCCACGTTGGCGCGCGGCGCCCGCGCCCTCATAGAGGAACTATTCGATAACCGCCGCCAGGCTGCGGCGCTGCGTGAGCTTGAAACAGGCATGGTAACTACCCACCCTCAGGAGGTGCACTTTTAATGCGTATTGCATACGTCTGTGTGGATCCCGGTATCCCCGTCTTTGGCACCAAGGGGGCATCCGTGCACGTTCAGGAGGTCATCCGCGAGTTGCGCAAGGCCGGCCATGAGGTGCGCGTCTACGCCACCCGCGTGGGCGGGGACGTGCCGGCGGACCTGGCTGACCTTCCGGTCACCCGTTTCAAGCTGGGCAGCAAGGAGCCGGCCGCGCGCGAGCGGGCCCAGATTGCCGCCTCCCGCGAGATCGCCGCGGCCCTCGCCGAGGACTCCGCCGAGTTTGTTTACGAGCGTTATTCACTGTTTTCCACCGTGCTGACGGAATCCGGGCTGCCCGGCATCCTAGAGGTCAACGCGCCTTTGATTGAGGAGCAAAAGACCCACCGGGTGTTAGTCGATGAGGCCGCCGCCCGGGCCGCGGTGCGCGCGCAGATCTCCGCGGCCCGCGCCGTGATTTGCGTATCCGAAAAGGTCGCGCAGTGGGCCCGCGGGCTCGTCGCGGCGGATTCCCCGGCCGCCGCCCGCATCCATGCGGTGGCCAATGGCGTGAATGTGGACCGCATTGCCCCGCAGCCGCAAGCCCCGGGCCGGCCGGTGGTGACCTTCGTGGGCACGCTCAAACCGTGGCACGGCACGGAGTTCCTCATCGACGCCGCCGCTGCCGCCGGTGCCGATTGGCGCCTGCGCATCATCGGCGATGGCCCCGAACGCGAGCGCCTGGAGCGGCGCGCCCGGGCCCTCGGCCTGGACGTGGACTTCCGCGGCGCCGTGGCTCCGGATTCCATTCCGGCCCACTTGGCCGGATCGGCCATCGGCGTGGCCCCATACCCGGCCCCGGACAACGAGGATGACCATTACTTCTCCCCGCTGAAGGTCTACGAATACATGGCCGCGGGTCTACCGGTAGTGGCAACCCGCATTGGCCAGGTACCGGAGGCGCTGGGAGGAGTGCGTGACGGCGGCGGGGCTCCTGACGCCGCCGGGGCACTCGCCGCCGGCCTGGAGCTGCGCGAGGCGGGCATCGTGGTGCCCGGGTCCAACGCCCGGGCGCTGGCGGCCGCCATCGACGCGCTGGTGGGGGATGGCCCGCTGCGCGCTTCCATGGGCGTCTCCGCCCGCGAGCTGGCCGTGGAAAGGCACAGTTGGGCAGGGGTAGTAGAGACCATGTGGGGCCTTGCCCATGAGTAAGAAAATCGAAAAGCGCGCCGTGCAGCGCACGGTGGCCCTGGTCTGGCCGGACGTACAACCGCACAAGACCCTGGCGCTCGGCGGGGTGGTGGCACTCCTGTTCGAGGTGGCCTTCCGGGTACTTGAGCCATGGCCCCTGAAGATCGTCGTGGATGCGGTATCCGTGTCCATGGGCGTGGACCAGGGCGGACGCCCGGCCACCACCGGCCTGCTGATAATTTGCGGCATCGCGCTAATCGCCGTGGTGGGCCTGCGCGCGCTGTCTAACTACCTGGCCACCGTCGCCTTTGCGCTGGTGGGGTCCAAGGCGTCCACGCGCCTGCGCGCCCGTTTGTTCAACCACGTGCAGGGGTTGAGTCAGCAGTATCACTCCCGCAACCGCTCCGCGGATACGGTCCAGCGCATCGTGGGCGATGTGGGCAAGCTGCAGGAAGTGGCGGTTTCCGCGGGGCTGCCGCTGATTGCCAACATGATTACCCTGGCCGTGATGCTGGTGGTCATGATGGTCATGGACTTCTGGCTTTCCCTGGTGGTTGTGGCGGCGCTCTTGGCGTTCCCACTAATTTCCTTTTCCACCACCAAGGCCATTACAAAGGCCTCCCGCAAGACCCGTAAGGCGGAGGGCCAGCTGGCCAATACCGCCCAGGAGTCCTTGAGTTCCATCACCGTGGTGCAGGCCTACGGCCTAGAAGATCACCTGGGTGAGCGTTTTACCTCCGCGAACAAGAAGTCCTTGAAGGACGGGGTCAAGGCCCGCCGTTTGGCGGCCCGCCTGGAGCGCGGCACGGATGTCATCGTGGGCCTGGCCACCGCCGCGGTCATGGTGGGCGGCGCGCTGCGGGTCATGGAGGGCGCGATGACCATTGGTGACCTGGTGCTGTTTACCACCTACCTCAAGACCACCATGAAGCCGCTGCGGGACCTGGCCAAGTACACCGGCCGCATTGCGCGTGCGTCCGCCTCCGGCGAGCGCGTGGCTGACCTGATGGATCAGGTTAGTGACATTCAAAACCCGGCCAAGCCGCGCGCCATGGAACGCTACCTGGGCTACGTGGAGTTTAAGGACGTGCGCACTATGTACGGCAGGAATGAAATCTTGAAGGGCGTGGACCTGTTCATCAAGCCGGGCGAGCACGTGGCCGTCATTGGCCCATCCGGTGCCGGCAAGTCCACCTTGGTCTCCTTGCTGGTGCGCGCGCAGGATCCGTCATGGGGCACGGTCAGCATCGATGGCCACCCGGCGGACGGCCTGGATCTCACCGAGCTGCGCCGCAACATCTCCTTGCTGCATCAGGAGGCGGTGCTTTTCACCGGCACCATCCGGGACAACATCCGCATGGGCAGCTTCAACGCGTCCGAGTCCGCCCTCATCGCCGCCGCACGAGCCGCCGGCGCCCATGACTTCATCGAGGCCATGCCGGATGGCTATGACACCGTGGTGGGCGAGCGCGGCGGCACCCTATCCGGCGGCCAGCGCCAGCGCATCGCCATCGCCCGGGCCCTGCTGCGCAACAGCCCGATTGTCATCCTCGACGAACCCACCACCGGCCTGGATCCGGCGTCCGCCGCCGCGGTAATGGGGGCGATTGACCGCCTCATTGAGGGCCGCACCACCTTGTCCGTCACCCACGACGCGGAGGTGGCCATGCGAGCCACCCGGGTGGTGTGGATGGAGGCCGGAAAGGTCATGTTCGGCGGAGCACCGGCAGAGCTGGCACGGACTAATGACACATTCAAGCGCTGGGTAGCGCAGGCAACGGCGGCAGAGGAAGTAAAGGTTGGGCAGCGCAATGACTAATCATGGAACCAATTTCAAGGCATACGTGGACAAGTGCATTGACCCGCAATGGTTGTCTGAGCACGTGGGTCACCCGGTTCGCCCGCACTACCTGCGCTTGAAGCCGGGCACGTCCATCGCGGTGGGTTATGTTCGTAACACACCCGCCGCAGATGGTGCGGCGCATGGCGTGGCCGAATTCGGCTGGGCCCGCTTGCTGTGGCCTGATGCTCGGTCCAAGGCGGCCAAGGCGGCGGACAAAGCTCGTGAGAGGGGCGAGTCCCTGCGCGGTGCGTGGCTGGACGGGGAGATTCTGTTTCAAACCGGCACCATGCTCACAGATCCTAAGCTCATCGAGGTCTTGGAGGAGGCCGGCCTGTCAGTTCGGTCTGCCGGCGAGTTGGGGGGAGTGGAAGTCCTGCGTTATAACCCGCTGCGCCGGGTGGTTGTCCGCAAGGGGAAACAAGTTGTGCGAATCTCCGCCGCTCAGCAATTAGACGAGGATTCTTACCGGGCGGTAGGCCGCGCAGTAGAAGTTGCACCGATGATTGACTTTCAGCCCGGTGGCTATATCAGCACCGTGGCCTACGTTGGCGCCGGGGACCTGGCCCACGGCGCTGCCGCCGCCCAAGGCCCACTGCACGAAGAGGCCGGACGGATGCTGGCCAGGCTTCACGCCTCGGCCCAGTTGGCCGTGGACACGGCGTGCACGGATGGCCGCGTGCAGCTCGAAGCCCACGCCGGAATCCTGGACTCGCTCGATGCCGACCTTGCCGCCCGAGTGCGCCGCGTTGCGCAGACCCTTCCAGCAGTGGGCGGTGAACGGGTTGTACTGCACGGGGATGCATCCGCGGACCAATTCTTGTATTCGCCTACCGGCGAGGTGTGGATGACGGACTTTGACCGCCTCTGCGCCGGCCCGGCCGCCATGGACTTGGGCTCCTACCTTGCCGAATGCGGCGGGGCCGCCGGTCGCGCCCTGCTCACCGGCTACGGCGAACTGCGGGAGCTTCCCTCCCCACACCGGCTGGCCGCCGCCAAGGCGCATTCCCTGGCCGCCCGGCTCATGGGTCCGCTGCGCACCGCCCAGCCCGACTGGCGTGAGCGCGTAAGCCAGGGCCTGGAACAGCTTGAACAGACCATCGCCGAATCCCTGCGCCTAACCCCGGAACGAGCACAGGAAGGGGAGTAAGAACCATGGTGACTAAAACCAATTCACTATCCACCGCGCTACGCGCGCTGGGGCATACCCCACACGTGCGCCGTGGCTGGCCAGGAAAAGGCCGCACCATCACCTTTGAAACCCGTGACTCCAGCGGCTTACTGCGCGCCGGGAAGATTGATGACTCCGGTGAGGTGACATTGACACCATACGGTATGGACAACAAGCTTCCGGGGCTGGCTAGCGCCTTAGAAAAAGGTACGTCCACCGGTGAGATGTTGGTGCACCGCTACGGCAAGCGCGCCGTGGTCAGGCATGAGGAGGCTATCACTAAGTTCCTGCGCCCCGGCAAGGCACAGAACGTGGCCGCGGTGTCCACAGCCATCCGTGCGGCCTGCCGCCAGATTGGCTTGGGCGCGGCCCAGGTCAGCGGGGTCAGCGATGGCTGTGTCACCTTCTCCCTGCTCCCAGGCCGCAGCCTGCATGAGATGGGTGATTCCGGTCGCGATGGCTGGGATGCGTTCTTTAAATTCTGGCCGCAGTGGCAGGGCCTCGAGGTACCGGGCCTGGCTACTTTCAGCGCCGCCGATGAAGCCGCCACACTGCGTACCTGGGTAGCCCACGCGGTCAACCACGGCGTGGCGCATGCGGATGAGCTCGTTCGCGCGGCGGAAAAGGTCTGCGGGGCGCTGCAAGGGGGCGTCGGGAAAAGCGGACGCGCCCTTGTCCACCGCGATCTCCACGACAAGCAGCTGCTCTGGGACGGGCGGACACTGAGCGTTCTGGACCTGGATACGGCCGCCTACGGCGAGGCGGAGCTAGACGCGGGCAACCTGCTGGCCCACGTGCGCCTGCGCAAGCTGCAGGGGCTGATGGGCGCGGAAACGGCGGATGCTTTGTCCGCCGGCATCACCGCCCTGGCCCCGGGGCCGCGGCTTGGTGCCTATGAAGACTCCGCGGCTTTGCGCCTGGCCTGCGTATATGCATTCAGGCCCGCCGCCGCCGAATGGTGGCCGGAATGGACCGCGACCACCCTTGAGACCATCGCGCTGCGATAACCAGCGGCCGGATTTACCATTACCTCGAAATTTTAAAACCACAAAGGATTTTCACCATGAAGATGTCAGTCATTGGATGCGGTTACCTGGGCGCGGTTCACGCGGCGTGCATGGCGCGATTGGGCCACGACGTAATAGGCGTGGACGTCGATGCGCAGCGCGTTGCGTCTTTGAATGCGGGCAGGCCACCATTTTATGAGCCGGGCTTCCCGGAGCTTCTTAGCGAATCCATTGCTAGCGGCCGCCTGCGTTTCGTCCAGGCCCCAGCCCCTAAGGCCATTGCCGATTGCGACGTGCATTTTATCGCCGTAGGCACCCCACAGTCCGCGGACGGCACCGCTGCCGATATGACTTACGTGAACGCCGCCGTGGATTCCGTGATAGAGGCGCTGGGGGACAACCCGCAGACCGCCTCCGGCAACCGCCCGCTGGTGGTGGGCAAATCCACCGTGCCGGTGGGAACCGCCGCGGCCCTGTACGAGCGCGTAAAGCCCGCCGGAGCCTTGCTGCTGTGGAACCCGGAGTTCCTGCGCGAGGGCCACGCCGTGGATGACACCCTGCGCCCAGACCGCATTGTTTACGGCCTGCCGCCCGAGCATGGTGAGCAAGCCCAGAAGGTTCTGGACGCGGTGTACGCGGATCTCCTGGCCGCCGATATCCCACAGGTGATTACCGATTTTTCCACCGCCGAGCTGGTGAAGGTGGCCGCAAACTCCTTCCTGGCCACCAAGATTTCCTTCATCAACGCAATGGCCGAACTGTGCGAGGCCACCGGCGGGGACGTGACCCAGCTAGCCGAGGCCATTGGCCACGATGACCGCATCGGCAAAAAGTTCCTCGGCGCCGGCATTGGCTTTGGCGGCGGCTGCCTGCCCAAGGACATCCGTGCCTTCGCCGCCCGCGCGGAAGAGCTGGGCGTGGGTGACGCGGTGGGCTTTTTGAAGGAGGTTGATTCTATCAACACCCGCCGCATGTGCCGCGTGGTTGCCGCGTGTGAGGACGCCCTAGGGGAGCTCTCCAACAAGCCGATTGCAGTTCTAGGTGGCGCGTTTAAGGCCAATTCCGATGACATCCGTGAATCTCCGGCACTGATCATCGCCACCATGCTCGCCGAACGCGGCGCGGACGTGCGCCTGTATGACCCACAGGCCAATGAGAACATTGGCCGCCGCTTCCCGGACCTAGGGCTGGCCGGCGGTACTGAGGACGCCCTGCGCGAGGCGCAGATGACCCTGGTGCTCACCGAATGGCAGGAATTCAAGGACCTGGATCCTGCCGCCGCGGGTCAACTGGTTGCGGCCAAGCGCATCCTGGACGGCCGCAATATCCTAGAGCCTCAGGCCTGGAAGGATGCCGGTTGGGAGTACGTGGGCATGGGCCGGCGCTAGACTTTCTAATCATGAGTGCTTTTTCCGATATTGCTAACTGGCCCGCGGACAATGTTGCCGGAGCGTTGATCTCCGGCGGTGAGGTCATTGAAACCGTGGGGGATACCGCACACCGCTTCCCGGTGGCATCCGTGACCAAGCCTGTGGTGGCCTACGGCGTGATGATGGCGGTTGAGGAAGGTGCCTTAGACCTAGACCAGGCCGCCGGCCCTGAGGGCTCCACGCTGCGCCACCTATTGGCTCATGCATCCGGCGTGGGCTTTGATTCCCGCGAGCTGGAGAAAGGCGTAGAAGAAAAACGCATCTATTCTTCCGCTGGATACGAGTGGGCCGCGGAGTTAGTGGAAGAGGCCACCGGCATTGAGTTTCCCGAGTACCTGCGCCTCGGCATCTTTGAGCCGCTGGGGATGGACAACACCGCGTTGGAAGAGGCTGCGGGCCATGGCCTGGTATCCACCGTCGATGACCTGGTTGCCTTTGCTCTAGAGGTGATGAACCCTAGGCTTCTGGCGCCGGAGACCGTCAAGGAAATGCGCACGGTTCAGTTCCCGGAGTTGCGCGGCACGGTGCCGGGGTATGGCCCATTTAACCCATGCGATTGGGGCCTAGGTTTTGAAATCAAGGGGAAAAAGGGGGCCAAGCGCGAGCACTGGACCGGCAACAAGCTCAGCCCTGAGACCGTGGGGCATTTTGGAATGTCCGGCACCTACATCTGGATTGACGGTGACCAGGCCATGGTGGCGCTGACGGACCATGACTTCGGGGACTGGGCAAAACCACTGTGGGCCCAGACCAACGATGAGATCTGGGCCGAGCTTAACGCTTAAGTTTTTAAGGGGCTTGCGAATATACCGCTTATTAAGAAGCTTCGAGGCCCTTGGGATAGTTATCTAGCCCGCGACCTAGCCGCACGCCACAACGTCGAGGTGTGTTGGTACTAGCCCGGGGGTTGGTTTAGTGAAAGCTGCCGTAGGCAAAGTCCCAGGCAGGGCGCGCAGGGGCAGGGGTGTATGCGAACCGGGTGCGGCCGCCGCCATCAACGCGGCCCACGGAGACCTGCGCCCGGTCGGTGCCATGGGCCAAGATTTTAGGCCGCGTTCCCCATGAGGATCCTTTTACAAAATCGCATATCTCAACGTGAACTTGAACTTGAGTAAACGGGGGTTGAAGCGGTTGTTTAGGGTTGCCGCTGTGACTTATGAGGCAGAAAATGGCGGAAGCGGTCTAAGTGATAGTGGCGCGTGGATGTCACAAGACAATTGGTCACAGGGATTGAGTCCGTTGGGGAAGACGATGCTCACCATGTGCCAGAGCTCGTCTTGAGTGACGTTGCCGTTTACTACACGAAGGAACACCTGAGGCTTCCATGAATGCTGCCCCCGCACGCCCGGCGTGCTCAGAACCCGCCCGCTCACGCTCTGGGACTACCGCAGTGCCCGTCATTCCTGCCGGAATCGAGGTTGTGGTCCTAGAGGTTTCAGGCATGCCCACTTTCGTGCGTCCGCGCATCGAACGGGCCATGGTGGATTGCCTCGTCAGCGAATCATATCTGTCCATCCCGGGCGCGGATCCGCTCGAGGCCTCGTGGTGCACGCGGTGGCGGCGGGACGCGGTGAGCACCCGCGCCCTGGCACTCGGGGTTGGCGGGCAGCGCGGCGGGCTAAGCTGCCGTGAGGTGCTCACCGGCACGCCCGGAGAAATTGAGGCGCTGCGGGAGCGGGTCGCCGCGCTGGCCGAGCGCTATGGGTTCAACGCGGGCGTGCGGGAGGTGCGCTAATCCTTGCGCTCGTCGATGTAAGCGGCAACATCACCCACCGTGTCGAAATTCAACACGGTACCCTCATCGAATTGGACCTTGAAAGCCTCCTCTGCGCGCACGGTCAGCTCCACCAATGCCAGCGAGGAAATGCCCAGATCCGCGAGCCTGGCGTCGCGCTCAATCGATTCGGAATCCACGCCGGAAACCTTTTCAATGAGGGCGGTAAGCTGGCCATACGTGTCTGAATCCTTGGGGGAGGTAGCTTCCTGCTGCGAATTGAAATGGGCCTGGAGGGCCGCGGAGAAATCACTGGACATAGGGAAAGTGTAACTGGCGGGGGCATCGGTCTATGATTTATTAAGTCATGAAAATACGTCGAAGCATTTCTGTGGTGGCTGGATCCTGGGCCAGCCGGCTTAAACCCAGCGGGCGCCGCTTAATGAAGGATGTCCGCGAGCTGCTTCATGATCATAAAACCCAACCGGGCCTTACCAATCTCGACAATGAGGGTTACGTGAAGTCTGATGGCTTTGACATAGCCTGGTTTGAGGTGGGCCCGGAGGACGCGGAGGCCACCGTGGTGTTCATCCACGGCTACTGCCTGAGCGCGGAATCATACTGCGATCAAGTGGAGTTTCTGCGCCGCGAGCACCCCGAGGTCCGCTCCGTGCTCCTTGACGTCCGCGGGCACGGCTTATCTGAAAAGGTCCCAGTGGACGAGTGTGACGTGGACGGCGCGGGCGATGACGTCTTGGCCGTTATTAAGGAGCGGGTCCCGCAAGGAAACATCGTCATCGTGGGCCACTCCCTGGGCGGCATGATTGCGCTTAACGTCATTAGGCGCTGCCCGCAAGAGGTCTATGACCGCATCTCAGGGGCGCTGTTGGTGGCCACCAGCATCCACGAGCTTTCAGACAAGGGCATCGCCCGCATCCTGGAGACCACCGCGGCAGAGCTGTTGTACAACGCGTGCCTCACGCTCCCGGACCGCGTGAACTTCTTCCGCTACGAGCTGGCGCACCTAGTGGCGCCGGTGATGGCCGCACTGGTGGCGGGCTTCCCGCAGATGGAACGCATCCAATTCCACGCGGCCATGCTGCTGGATACGCCGCTGGCCTCCTTCGCGGGCTACTTCGATGATCTGCTCGACCATGAGGAGCTGGCCGCCACCCCACGCCTGGCGCGGCTCAAGGGCGAGGTAGTTGTAGGCTCCATGGACATTGTCACCCCCGAGTCCCAGACGGACCGCATCTGTGATCTGTGGCCAGCCGCGGAGAAAACCATCGTGGACGGGGCCGGCCACATGGTTATTCTGGAAGACCCAGAGGCCATCTCCCAGGCGCTCGAGCGCGTCCTGCAGGCCTAGTTAGCCGCCACCCGGCCGGGTTGGGCAAGCGGCAGGAGATACGTAAAAGGCGGTATCCCGCAAAGGGGGATACCGCCTGTGGTTTAGCGCCCGTTACTGAGCTTGCTCTTCCTCAGCAGGGCTGGAGGTGGAGTAGGTCTTGGTCGGGTCATCGAGGTTGAACTTCTTAGCAGCCTCTTCCACAACGGACCCCTCAATCTTGCCCTCGCGGGCCAGGCCCTGCAGGGTGGCTACCACGATGGACTCGGTGTCACTGTTGAAGAAGCGGCGGGCGGCCTCGCGGGTATCGGAGAAGCCAAAGCCATCCGTACCCAGAACGATGTATTCGCCCGGCACGTATGGGCGAATCTGCTCCTGCAGATCCGTGGTGAAGTCAGAAACCGCCACGAATGGGCCCTCGAAGCCCTCGAGCTGGCTGGTGACGAAGGGCTTTTCGGCCTCGACCTTGCCGGCCCGCAGGGCCTCCTTGTTGCGGGCCGCGCCATCGCGCGCCAGCTCGACCCACGAGGTGACGGAGAACAGGGAGGTCTTGACGTCATATTCTTCAGCCAAGATCTTCTGCGCGCGCAGCGCCTCGTGCACACCAACGCCGGAGGCCAGGATGTTCGCCGGGATGGAGCCAGCCTCGGTGGTATTGAAGCGGTAGATGCCGCGGTGCAGGCCCTCTACGTCCAAGTCCTCAGGCTCGGCAGGCTGGGAAACCGGCTCGTTGTAGACGGTCAGGTAGTACATCACGTCTTCGGAGTTCTCACCGTACATGCGCTCGATGCCGCGGTGAACCAGGTGGGCCACCTCGAAGCTAAACGCCGGGTCATAGGTGATAACTGCGGGGTTGGTGGAGGCCAAGACAGGCGAGTGGCCATCCATGTGCTGCAGGCCCTCGCCGGTCAGGGTGGTGCGGCCGGCGGTGGCGCCGATGATGAAGCCGCGGCACATCTGGTCGGCGGCGGCCCAGAACGCGTCACCGGTGCGCTGGAATCCGAACATGGAGTAGAAGATGTACAGCGGAATCATGGCCTCGCCCTGGGTGGCATAAGACGTGCCCACGGCGGTGAAGGAGGCGGTGGCACCGGCCTCGGAGATGCCCTCATGCAGGATCTGGCCATCGGTGGCCTCACGGTAGGAAAGCATTAGGTCATGGTCCACCGGCACGTAGTTCTGGCCGCGAGGATTCCAAATCTTCAACGTCGGGAACCAGGAGTCCAGGCCAAAGGTGCGGGCCTCATCAGGGATGATTGGCACGATGCGCTTGCCGATCTCCTTGTCGCGCATGATTTCCTTGAAGGTACGCACCAGCGCCATGGTGGTAGCAACCTTCTGCTTGCCGGAACCCTTGCGCACCGAGCGCAGCTTGTCGATTGGAACTACCTCTAGCGGGGTAAACTCCGTGCGGCGCTCAGGCAGGAAGCCGCCCAGCTCCTTGCGGCGCTCAAGCATGTACTTGATCTCCGGGGCGTCCTTACCGGGGTGGTAGTAAGGCGGGTTGTATGGATCCTTTTCCAGTTCCTCATCGGAGATTGGGATGCCCTGCTTGTCGCGGAACTGCTTGAGGTCCTCCAGGGTCAGCTTCTTCATCTGGTGGGTCGCGTTGCGGCCCTCGAAGTTGTGGCCCAGGCCGTAACCCTTGATGGTGTGGGCCAGGATGACGGTTGGCTTGCCCGTGCCTTCATTCTCCAAGGCCTTGGAGTACGCGGCGTAGATCTTGCGGTAGTCATGGCCGCCGCGGCGCAGGGCCCAAATCTCATCGTCGCTCATGTCCTCAACGAGCTTGAGGGTGCGCTCATCGCGACCGAAGAAGTGCTCACGAACGTAGGCGCCGTCATTAGCCTTGAAGGTCTGGTAGTCACCATCGGACGTGGTGTTCATGATGTTGACCAGAGCGCCGTCCTTGTCGGCGGCGAGCAGCTTATCCCACTCACGGCCCCACACAATCTTGATCACGTTCCAGCCGGCGCCGCGGAAGAAGGACTCCAGTTCCTGGATAATCTGGGTGTTGCCGCGAACCGGGCCGTCAAGGCGCTGCAGGTTGCAGTTGATGACGAAGGTCAGATTGTCCAGGCCGTACAACGGCGCCATGTGAATAAGGCCGCGGGATTCCGGCTCATCCATCTCACCGTCACCAAGGAACGCCCACACGTGCTGCTTGGAGGTATCCTTCAGGCCGCGCATTTCCAAGTACTTGTTGAAACGCGCCTGGTAGATGGCGTTGATTGGGCCCAGGCCCATGGACACGGTGGGGAATTCCCAGAACCAAGGCAAGCCGCGTGGGTGTGGGTAGGACGGAAGGCCGTTGCCCTCGCCGCGGGAGACCTCCTGGCGGAAACCGTCCAGGTCCTCCTCGCTCAGGCGGCCTTCCATGTAGGCGCGAGCGTAGACGCCCGGGGACGCGTGGCCCTGGAAGTAGACCTGGTCGCCGCCGGATGGGTCATCCTTGCCCTTGAAGAAGTGGTTAAAACCGACCTCGTAGAGAGGGGCCGCGCCCGCATAGGTGGAGATGTGGCCGCCAACGCCAATGCCTGGGCGTTGCGCACGGTGCACCATGATGGCCGCGTTCCAGCGGATCCAACGGCGGTAGCGCTTTTCCAGTTCCTCATCGCCGGGGAACTCTGGCTCCATGGTGGTGGGGATGGTATTGACGAAGTCAGTAGAGGTCAACGCTGGCAGAGGCACGCGCTTGGCGGTAGCGCGCTCCAGCAGGCGCAGCATCAGGTAACGCGCGCGCTCAGGGGAGGTTTCATCGAGTAGACCATCGAGGGAGTCCATCCACTCGCGGGTCTCCTCTGGGTCAGTATCGTTCATGTATGACGCAACGCCATCACGAACCAGCTGGAAGTTGGAATCGCCCTTGTGGGCGTCCTGCTCTGCCATGGAGAGTCCTCCTAAAAAGGTTCAGGTTAAAAGTCACAGATGTCTAGTCCAGAATACGCCCCCTGCAGGTGTGCCGCTTAATCGAAGGTTTGCAAAGAATGTTGTAAAGCCTTGCGGAATCCTTGCGCGCGCTACCACCAGCGTTGGAAAGAAAGTCATGGGCAAAATAGTTAATTCCTGTTAACCCGGTCTTAGCGGGCATTGACCGCTCCCTCCTTTAACGCCTGCCCCCACCCCCCGGGGCCGGCCGTGGGGTAGGGGTTGCCGTGAGGGGCGAACTAAAGGCGGGTATCCGGGTGAATATGCGGCGCTTACCGCTTCCGCGCGGTAAAGTGCGTTGAAACACCCCGATTTGCAGACGGGGCGTGATGACACACGTCTTATTACGTAGGAGGACTAACAACTGTGGTGGACGCTACCGGCGTAGCCAGTGATTTCGTAGCTAAGCTGGGAATCAAAGAGGGACAGATTGCTCTGGAGAGCGGTTGGGATGAAGATTGCGACTCCCGCATCTCCGAGGCCGTTGAGGAAGTCCTGGGGGAGGACCTGCTCGATGAGGACACTGATGAACTGGTAGACGTGGTCCTCCTATGGTGGCGTGAGGAAGACGGTGACCTGGTTGACGGCCTGGTGGATTCCCTCCGCCCGCTAGGGGATTCCGGTCGAATCTGGCTGCTGACCCCCGGCGCCGGCAAGCCTGGCTTTATCGCCCCCGGTGAAATCTCAGAATCGGCCCAGCTGGCCGGGTTGGTGCAGACCAAGGCGGAGCGTTTGGGCGAGTGGCAGGGCAGCTGCCTGGTCGCCCGCGGCTACACCAAAAAGTAGCCACGCTTTTGGTTCTATAAAACCTGGGAAAAATACCCATTAACCTCGCGATTTGTATTGTGTAAGGATAGTGGTTAAAGTATTCCACAGCACAGCAACGAACGGCAACAGCCGGACAGAGCAAGTGCGGATGCGGCTTTAGCTCAGCTGGAAGAGCAATTGGTTTACACCCAATAGGTCGGGGGTTCGATCCCCTCAGGCCGCACGATACAAGACCCCGTCCCGGGACACCGGGACGGGGTCTATTCGCGTTTCACGACAATTCCACGACGCCCTCCCGATGCATGTGCAGCGGGAAAGCCGATCGCTGCGTTGCCTAGCCCCTCGCATAGGGGCTGCCGATGGGGCAATACGGCCGGAGGAATTAGACAATCGGCCATGGATTAGCTGAGGCATCGCGCCCTAGTAGGGCGCCGTCGTGCGGCCCCGGAGGGAGAGGCTAGGGCCCGCCGCGCAGGCCCCGCGGGCGCGATGCTTAGAAGCGTTCGCGGCTGCGCTTGGCGAACTTGGCGTAGTGGTCCGTCTTGGCATCACCGTAGCGGGCCCTGTGGCGCCGGGCGGGCCGCTCCTGCTCCTTGGCCGGGTCGGGGGTCTGGGTGGTGGCCTCGGCGGGCTGGGAGGGGGCGGGCTCCGGCGGTGCGGCCGGGTTAGCGGAGGATGCCTGCGCGGCGAGCTGAGCCTCCATCTCCGCCTCTTCCTCACGGGCGCGGCGGCGCTCGCGGATCTCGGCCCAGATGAAGTAGGCCGCGCCCAGCGGGGCCATCACGCCGAAGGCAATCCATTGATAGCCGTAGGACAGGTGGTTGCCGCGGTCCATCTGCGGCACGGGGATGGGGTTGAGCACGCCCGGTTGTTCGTCGGACAGCTGAACATAGTCAACGCCCAAGTCTTGGCCGGTCAGCTCGGAGAGCTGGGGGGTATTAATGGAGTAAATCTGGCGGTAGCCTTCGCCCTCAAAGGGTTCGTTGGGGTGCGTGGCCTCCGCGCGGCGGATCATGGCAAGCAAGGTGACCTCCCCATCCGGGGCCGGCGTGATCTCGGGTACCGCGCCGCCCTCACCGGCCTGTACCCAGCCGCGGTTGACTACGATTGCATCGCCCTGATCGGTGATAAACGGCACCAGAGACTGGAATGATGCGCCGGATGCCACAGGGCGCATGCGCAACAGGACCTCTTGTTCCGGGAGGTAGCGCCCGGTCATGGTCACGCGGGCCCACTCGCGGCCCTCCTGCATGGAACCGTCGGGGTTGAAAACCTCCTGGTAAGGGCGGGGGTCCTCGCTGTAAGCCTGGGTAATTTGCTCATTGCGCTCCACGATGTCTTTGTCCTTGCCCAGCTGCCACGGGGCCAGCATGGTAAACGCGAAATAGGAAAAGAACGCAACGATGATGATCAGCAACGCCCAGCTAGCCCGGAACTTAGGCCCAGTGGAGGTGCTGCGGCGATCTGGCGTGTTCGTGGTGGAAGTACTCACGCTTTGTAGTCTAACCCCTTGCCTAACTCGTAATAGCCTCCGAGGAGGGCGCGCTAGTTATCCTGCGCCAGCCCTTTCTTAACGAACTCGATCAGCCCCGGCATGGAAGCCTCGATGTCCGTGCGGGTGCGGGTGAAACCGTCCGTGCCGCCGTAGTAAGGGTCGTCCACGCCGGCGCCCTCCGGCGAGTCCGGGTCGAAGCTGCGCATCAGGCGGATGTTGTCTTCCGGCACCCCGGCCTCCACGAGGCCCTCATAGTGGCCCGGGTCCATGGCTATGAGCAGGTCCGCGCCGGTGTGCGCGGGGCCCAGTTGGGCGGCGCGGTGGTGGGAACCGTCGTAGCCCGCCGCCGCCAGCTCGGCTACGGCGCGGCGATCCGCCCCCTGGCCTACATGCCAGCCACCCAGCCCGCAGGAGTTGATAAAGACCCGATCCTCCAGGCCCTCGCGGGCAATGTATTCGCGCGCGATGACTTCGCCCATGGGGGAGCGGCAGATGTTACCGGTACAGACAAAACAAAGGTGGTACTTGTTCCCAGAATTGTGCGTAGACATGGGGTCTAGCCTACGGATTAAAGTGGGCGTCTACCACCGCACGAAGTGTCGGCATGTCCGGCGCGAAGTAGGCCGCGGCGTCCCATTCCTTCCGGCTCCCATGACCCCAGCCCACCAGGGCGGTGGGCACCCCAAACTGGGCCGCGCCCTGCGTATCGTGCAGCCGGTCACCCACCATGAGAATCTCGTCGCGGGCCGGATCGAGGCCCTCACGCTCGAACACCCAAGCAATGACGTCCGCTTTGGTGCGCCGGCCGATTGCCGCGTCCGCGCCGCCCACGCTGTCCAGGTAGCGCGTGGCGCCCAGATGCTCAAGCATCCGGTGGGCTACGGCCTCACCCTTGGAGGTGGCGGTGTGCAAGAAATATCCCTGCTCCTTCCAGGCCTGCAACGTTTCCAACCACCCGGGAAAGAGCCGCGCGTTGGCCCAGCCGCGAGCGTCGTATTCGGCGCGGTATACCTCCATGGTCCGCGTCACCAGGGCTGCGTCCATGCCGTACTCGGCCAGCGTGTCCTCTAGCGGTGGGCCGGGCAGGCGGTGGAGCACGTCCGGGGCCGGGTGCGGCCAAGATACCGCATCGAGGGCCATGAACAGCGAGTCCCGCACGCCCGGAAAGGAATCAATGAGAGTGCCGTCAACGTCGAGCAAAAGCGCCTTCATAACCTTCCAGTCTGTCACGGACAGTAGGATGGGGCGGGAGCCGAAACACAGCAAAGGAGTTTATTGTGAGCGCTGCTGGAACCACCGTTGGTGATATCCGTGCCTGTTTGGACGCCGCCTACCCGCCGCACCTGGCGGAAAAGTGGGACGCGGTGGGCCTTATCTGTGGCGATCCGCAGGCGCCGGTGCGCAAGGTAGCCTTCGCCCTGGATTGCACCCAGGCGGTGGCGGAGGCGGCGGTGGCGGCCGGCGCGCAGATGCTGGTTGTTCACCATCCGCTGCTCATGCGCGGGGTGACCTCCGTCGCCGCGGATACGCCCAAGGGCAAGGTCATCCACACGCTGCTGACCGGTGGCGTGGCGCTATTTTCCGCGCATACCAATGCGGATTCCGCCCGCCCGGGCGTCAATGACAAGCTGGCGGAGCTGGTGGGCATCACGCCGGGCCGGCCCATTGTCCCCAAGGACCCTGAGATCGTGGACAAGTGGGGCGTGCACGTGCCTCCTTCCGGGGCCGCTAACCTCAAGGCCGCCATCTTCGCCGCAGGGGCGGGTTCCATTGGCAATTACGAGGAGTGCTCTTTCGAGTTTGAGGGCACGGGACAGTTCAAGCCGGTAGAAGGCGCCAATCCCGCCGAGGGCACCGTGGGGCAGATCCATTCCGGGCCCGAGGTACGCATCGAGTTCGTGGCCCCGTCCTCCGTACGCAGCGCCGTGGAGTCCGCCATAGCGAAGGCCCACCCGTACGAGGTGCCCGCCTATGACATCGTGGAGACCGTGGGGCGCAAGTCCCTGGATGAGGCCTATGGCCTGGGGCGCGTGGGCAAGCTGGATGAGCCTATGACCCTGCAGGAATTTACGCAGCGCGTGGCCGATTCCCTCCCGGAGACCGCCTGGGGCGTGCGCGCCGCCGGCGATCCCGAGCAGCTGGTGGAGACCGTCGCGGTGTCCTCCGGCTCCGGCGATGGCTTCCTCGATGCCGCCGCCAAGCTGGGCGCGGACGTCTACGTGACATCAGACCTGCGCCACCATCCCGTGGATGAACACCTGCGCGCCGGTGGCTGCGCGGTGATTGACACCGCCCACTGGGCCAGCGAGTTTCCGTGGACAGAGCAGGCGAGCGATATTGTTAGACTCCAGACGGGCGTAGAGATAGAGGTAATCAACATACGCACTGACCCGTGGACCGTGTCCGCACACCCGGGTCGTGAGAACTAAACACGAGGATTTGAGGTTATAAGGGATATGAAGCTAGCTAAAGGACTCCAGCCGGTTCTGCTGGAACTGGCCAACCTAGAACGCTCTAAGGCATACGGCGCCGCCAACGGTGGCGCTAACCCCCAGAGCCCCGAAGACCTAGAACTGGCCAAGCTCGAGGCGAACCACGCCCGCTTGCTGGACGCGGCGGGTTCCGCCCAGATGGCCGTGGATGATATCGAAAATGAGCTGCTGCGCATTCAGGCCGATCAGATAAAGTTGCGCCGCCGCGAGCGCGATGACCGCGCCCAGCTCACCGCCGAGACGGATCCGGAAAAGCGCAAGGATCTCCAGCACGATCTCAGCGCTACCCAGCTTCGCCTGAGTGACATCGTCGGCGAAATCCAGGAAGCGCACAATGAGATTCACGCGCTGCGCCAGAACGTCGATGTGCACGGCGCCCGCATCGATGAGTCAACCCGCAAGATTGAGCTGGCCCGCCGCGCCGCCGAGGCCGCCCGGGAATCCGCCGCTAACCAGCCGGATCCCGAGGAGAAGATCGCCGAGCTGCGCGGGCAGCTGCCCGCCGATGTCATCGCCGAGTTTGACCGCCAGCGCATCGAAAACGGCGTGGGCGCGGCGCCATTCATGCAGGGGAAGACGTGCGGCGGCTGCCACATTGTCCTGCCGCCGGCGGACCGTTCCGCGATCCTCAACGCCGCCGCCGACGTGGTGCCGCAGTGCTCCGATTGCGGCTCCTACCTCATCCGCCAGGCTTAAGCCGCATTCCGTTTACTCCCCGACGAAACTCAACCCCATGAAAGGCGCTTAGCTCGTGAAGGTAGTTATCTTTGCCGATGGCGGCTCCCGCGGAAACCCGGGTGTGGCCGGTTCCGGCACCGTGGTCTACTCCGCGGACAAGCAGCGGATTCTGCGAGAGATTGCCTACGTGGTGGGCACCAAGGCCACCAACAACGTGGCGGAATACCACGGCCTGCTGCGCGGCCTGGAGGCCGCCCATGAGCTTGGCGCTACCGAGGTGGAGTTTTACATGGACTCCAAACTGGTAGTAGAGCAGGTCAACGGCCGCTGGAAGATTAAGCACCCAGACATGCAGAAGCTGGCGCTTAAGGCCCGCGCGCTGGTCAATGAGCTTGATTCCTTTTCCCTGGAATGGGTCCCGCGGGCCAAAAACAAGGTGGCTGACGCGCTGTCCAATGACGCGATGGACGCGGCCGCCGCCGGAAAGCCGGTTGGCATCGTGGGCGGGGCATCACCAGCGCAGGCGGAACCGGAGCCGGAACCCAAGGCGGAGGATCCGGTGGCCAAGGCGGACGCCATCGCGCGCGTGCAGGCCAAGGCGGACAAGTGGGCCGCCGAGAAGGCCGAAAAGGACGAGGCGGAGCGCCGCGAACGCGCGGCCGCGAGGGTGGAGTTGGCGGGATTAGGCACCGGCGCACAATCTCCGGCTACCGATTCGGCTTTCAAGCCGCAGCCCTCCGATTGGCTCGCCGACCGGGGGCCGGTTACCAGCTTTATCCTGTTGCGCCACGGCCAGACGCGGATGTCTGCGGCAAAGCAATACTCCGGGCGCACGGACGCCGAGCTGACCGAGCTTGGTCAAAAGCAGGTCGTGGCCGCCGCCCAGGCGCTGGCGGCGCGCTTCGGCACCGATGAGCAGTGCCAGATAGACGCGATAGTCTCCTCGCCGCTCAAGCGCTGCCTGGATACCGCGGCCGCCGTATCCCAGGCCACCGGCGTGGAGGTGGACGTCCACGAGAAGTTGACGGAGTTGGACTTTGGCCTGTGGGAGGGAAAGACCTTCCAGGAGGCACGCGAGCGGGATCCCGAACTGCACTCGCAGTGGATGGGGGACGCGTCCGTGTCCACGCCGGGAGGCGAGTCTTTACAGGGGCTGCACCGCCGCGTGCGCGCGGCGCGAGTTGAATTACAAAAGAAATACGCTGGCAAGCGAGTGCTGATCGTAAGCCACGTCAACCCCATCAAGTCCTTCCTCCGCCAGGGCCTTGACGCGGGTCCGGTCACCTTTAGCCGCATCTTTTTAGACCTGGCCGCCATCAGCGAGGTTGAGTTCTGGGATGGCGGATCCCTGGTGCGCGGCATCAATGATGTGGGCCACTTGGCCGGGCTGGGCTAGCGGGGCTAGAATTATCCACGCGAATGAGCCAGCTGGGTGATCGCGGCGACCGGACGCGCGTCCTGTTTATTCAGGGCGTGGCTGCGGAAGTCGAGGAAAGTCCGGACTCCACAGAGTACGGTGGTTGCTAACGGCAACCCGGGGCGACCCGCGGGCAAGTGCAACAGAAAGTAGACCGCCGCGTTTCCCGCCCGCGATTTAGCGCGGTGCGGGGCTACGAGGTAAGGGTGAAACGGTGCGTTAAGAGCGCACCAGCACCCCAAGTGATTGGGGTGGCTGGGTAAACCCCACCGGGAGCAAGGCATCAAGACCCGCCACGTGTTTCGGGTCCGATCAGGCGTTTTAAGGGCTGCTCGCCCAAGCCTGAAGGTAGCTGCTTGAGGCTAGCCAATGGCTAGCCCAGATGGATGATCACCGCGGCATCACTGCGGTGGTGCCGGTAGACAGAATCCGGCTTACAGGCTGACTCATTCGCCCTTTTTCAACGCAGCGGGCGCTGGCCGGCTGGTGTGCGCGGCCCGCTGACCGGTGGGGTGCGGGGTGATCCGCTGTCGCGGCGCCGGGGAGTTGCGCGCACAAGCCGCCGCAAACCGCCCAGCCGGAACTGAGTCGCTGTGGAACAATGGGGCGTTATGAAGCTCTATGCCGCCAATCTAGATTTTCAACCCGTCGCCGAAGAATTCAAGGTGCAGCGATCCTTCCCCGCCGAGGTGACCGCGGAGGCCGAGGTACTTACTGACCGCTACGCGGACTCCCGGCGCGATGCCCGGGATATCCCGCTGGTGACCATCGATCCGGCAGGTTCTAAGGACTTGGACCAGGCGGTGGCCATTGAAACGCGCGATGGCGGCTACCGCGTGTTCTATGCCATCGCGGACGTGGCGGCCTTCGTTGAGCCGGGCGGGGCCATCGAAGCCGAATCCTTTAGGCGCGGGCAGACTATTTACCTGCCGGATGAGCCGGCCCGCCTGCACCCGCCGGAGCTGAGTGAGGACAAGGGCTCCCTGCTGCCGGACGTGGACCGCCCGGCGGTGCTGTGGATATTTGACCTCGATAGCGCCGGCGAGGTGGAGGACTTTTCAGTGGAGCGCGCGCTGGTGCGCTCCCGCGCGCGCCTTGACTATGACGGCGTCCATGAGGACCTGGTCAACGGCTCCATGCACTCTTCGATCGCGCTGCTGCCCGAGGTGGGCAAGCTTCGCGAGGCGTCCGCGCTTCGCCGCGACGCGGTCAACCTGCGGTTGGCCTCCCAGCGCGTGCAGGAAAATGAGGATGGAACCTTCTCCCTGATTACGGAGCCGCGCCACGAGGTGATGGATTACAACTCAGAGATTTCCCTGCTGACCGGCATGTGCGCCGGCCAGATGATGACCAAGGCCTCCGTGGGCTTTTTGCGCACGTTGGGGGAGGCCACGGAGGAATCGGAAGCGGAATTTCGCCGTGAGGCCGCCGCTTTGGGCTATGAGGTGGGGGAGTCCATCACCTCATTCCTGCAATCCGTTGACGCCGATTCCCCGCGCGGCATGGCCGTGATGCGTGAGGCGGCGAAGCTATTGCGCGGCGCCAATTACGTGTACCTGGGCGAGGATGAGGCCGAGGTGCACGCCGGAATCGGCGGCTACTACGCGCATGTCACCGCGCCGCTGCGCCGGCTCGTTGACCGTTTTGCAACCGAAACGTGCCTGGCGCTCTACGCCGGAGAGGATATCCCGGAGTGGGTGACCGCCAAGGCGTCCGAGGTCGCCGATGTCATGCGTTCTACCACCGGCAAGGCCTCCCAGGTGGACAGCGCCTGCCTGCGCCTGACCGAGGCCACCATCTTGCAGCCCTGGGTGGGGCAGAACTTCGATGCGGTGATTTTGCAGACCAACGAGGAAAAGGAAAATTCCCGCGCCCTAGTCGTGGAACCTCCGGTGATGGCGTATGTCTCCGGCACGCCGGAGGAGGGAACGGAAACCGCCATTTCCCTCATCGAGGCGGATGTGACCACGCGCAACGTGACGTTTGCCTGGCCGGCGGATTAGAAGCGACTAGCTTTCCACGCGGGCGTTGGCGCCGGGCTGGAGGGGGATTACGGTGAGGCCGTCATCGGCAAGATCTGCGGCGAAGTTCGCGGCGGCCCTGGCCGGGACGTAGGCCACCACCGATGCGGAAGTGCCAGCGGTCACCGCGCGGGCTGAGTGCGCGCCGCGAAGGGTTGCCAGCTCAACCAGCTTCTCCGCGGAATTCAAGGCGTACATGGTCTTCAGCGCGGACTGGGACTGGGTGAGCAGCGGGTGGAGCTCCGCGGCGCGGCGGGAGCGCAGCGCACGGGCAAAGGCCTGGGAGCGGGATGTTTCTTCTTCGTAGAAGTTTAGCCATGCGGATGCCTCGGCCAGGGTTGGCTGGTTGTCCGCGCCCTGAACCTTGTGGACCGCGGCCAGCCATTCGATTACGCGCTGCGGTGCGTCGGGCAAAAGGCGCAGGGATTCCGCGCCGAAGGCGTGGCACGCGGCATCAACGAAGCGCTGGCGGCGGCGAATCTCCTCCACCGCCTCGTCAGGCCGCGCCGCGGCCGGCACGGAGATGATAAACGCGGCCTCATCCTTGTTTAGCGGGTGCGGCGCATGGGTCACAGAACCATCCGCGTAGTCAACCACGGTGACGTCCGTGTCACTGCCGCGCAGCGCCGTGGTGTGGCGGGCGCGCAGCGCCGGGGTGGCGGAAAACAGGTCAACAGCCTGCGCGCATATTTCCGCAATGCGGGCGCGCAGGGGTGCCTCGTTAAGATCAGTGGAATCGCCCATCATGGCTAGCGCAACCGCCACATCGGCGGCCGCCTGGCCACCCAGGCCGGAATCCAGCGGAATGTCTGTGACGATGGTGACATCCGCGCCCGCGGTTTCGCGGGAGAGCTGCTGGCGGTTAATCAAGGAATAGATCACGCCGCCCACGCGCTCCGCCAGGCCGCCGGTCGGCGGATCCGCGAGCACGGTGCGCCCGGCCTTATCGATGGTGGGCTGCTGGGCGGCGGCCAGCTCTCCTAGGCGGTCCAGCGTGACCTCGGCGGCCCGCTTTTCTTGCGCGCCCTGCGCGTCCGTACTGACCTGGGTGACGGAGATGACGCCATCTTTGCGCGGGGAGACGGCCGCCGCGGCGCGTAGCGCCGCCGAACCCATGACAACCACGCCGCCGTAGTGGTCGATGTGTTCGCCAATGAGAGGCCACGTCGCCGGGGCGCTTGCCACATGCGTTGCGGCGGTGCCCACCAGCTTCTGGTGTAGCTGCGCGGCGCGCTCGGCGGCGGGGGCAGTGGGCACTGGCCACATTGGCATGTGAATCGAACTCCTTGAACTAAATAAAGGTAAAGATCTAAAAAGTGTGCGTGGTCTGTCATATTCTAGCGGCACACCCCGAACAGTAACTGTACTGTGGTGGCTACTACCCGTTGGACGTTGGTGGCCTGCACTGAAGCCACCGCTTAAGAAGGAGTGACCGTCATGGCAGGCTCGCAAGAGCAGTGGTACTACAACCCATCTACCGGTGAAGTAACCCAGGGCAAGGAATCCAGCTGGGATAACCGCATGGGCCCCTACGCCAGCCGCGAAGAGGCGCAGGTGGCCATCAAGACCGCCCAGGAGCGCAACCGCGCCGCCGATGCGGCCGAAGAAGAAGACGATAACTGGGGCGAGCCTGCTTCCTGGGAGAAGTAGAACCCTAGCCCCGGCGCTTCGTGCAACGTAGAGCGCAGCACCCGCGCACGGCCCACCTATTAGGGCCGTACGCGGGTGCTTTTTCTCGCCAGGCTGAAAAGCCTAATCCTGATTATCGTCACCCTTAAGTGGCAGGCCGTCAGGGGCAAGGCCCATGGATCCCGCGGCATCCGCCCACTGTTCGTCCACGCTTTCGGCTATGTGCTTATCTTCCTGCGCCTTAGCATCTGCTAAGGCGGCATCGGCCACATCCCGGGCGGCGGCTTGCTTGGCCTCTTGCTTGGCTTTCTTCTTCGCGGCCTTTTTAGCCTTGGCCTCTTGCTTGGCCTTCTTTTTCGCGGCCTTGGCGGCGGCTTCCTTCTCAGCCCTGCGGGCCGCACGCACGCGCTCCTTTTCGGCGCGCTTCATCCGCTTGCGCAGGGACTTGAAGGCATCCTCGATGTCCTCAAAGGCATCCTCGTAATCCTCCAGGGCCTTCTGGCCGATGGAGCGTTCAAGCTGGTAGAGCACGCCGTAACCAAAGGTGTCCTCGCCGCGGCGGCGAGCGGTGGCGGCAACCTCGAGGAGTTTGTCACGCGAGGTCACGGAATCCTGGAAGTCGCCCAGAACCTCCTGCATCTGCTTGCAGGCCTTGTACACCTTCTTGGTCTTTAGCCCCGCGGCGGAACCTGCGGCCTCGGCGGCGTAGCGCAGCTTCTTGGCGGCCTTGCGCATGTCGTGGAAGTATTCCTCGCGCTCATGCAGCGTGAGCTCCGGGTTGTGGCGGTTTTCCATGGCCTTGTGGTGGCGCCGAACCAGCTTCTCATACGCCTTGGTGAGGTGGCGGGCCATGACGGTCGCCATGTCCTCCGAGGGGCCCGCAGCTTTTTGTGCGTCGACGGATTCTTGAGGCGGTTCCGCCGCGGTATCCGGCTGCTGGGGCGCCTCAACCACGGGCGGGTCGGCCAATAGGGCATCCAGGCTATCGAGGAGGTCAAAATAGCGCTGGGAGTTTAGCCCCGCCACCACGCGGCGGTGGGCGCGGCGGTACGCCCGGCCCATGTCACGGTTAAGGTGCTCACGGGCGGCCTCATCCAGCGCGCCGGAATCCTCTGATTCCAAGAGCCCCTTCCAGCGCTCTTCCACCACCTCAGCGTCGCGTGCGATACCCAGGTAGCCAGCCAGGATTTTCAACTCCGCCTCAATGCGTTCAATCTCCGGGCCGGCCACGATACCGTGGAAGGTCTGCAGGTGGCTGCGTAATTCACGGGTCGCTACGCGCATCTGGTGGACGGAGTCATATTCGTTGGCGCGCACGCGCGGGTCATACGCCACGAGCTTATCCCGGTTGGCCTTGAGCGCCTGCACCACGGCAAAGGCTGCGGAATCCTTGTCCACGTCGGCCACCCGGGAAAATGGTGGCAGGGGAGCGTTATCGATGGAGGAGCCCAGCGCGGTGGCCAGCTTGGAGGGGGAATCCGCGGTGCGGGCGCCGGCGGCAAGGAGGGCGGAGGAGGCCGCGGACAGCAGCTTAAGGCCCGCCTCCGTGCCGGATACTTCGCCGGTAAGCTCTACCTCCCACTCGCGCCAGGAGGTTTCTTCGCCGCCGGGCAGGTGCGAGCGGGCGGTCACGCGGTCATCGCAAAACTCGGCGACAGGGGTGCCTTGGGCGTCCGCGTAGACAATTTCGCAGCGGTTGTTATCCACCTGCGCCACGGGGTGCAGGGGCTGATTGCGCACAATGGAGCGCACCTGAGCCAGGAGTTCTTCTGGGATGACATACTCACCACCAACCGGCGGGTGGAGCTCCGCGCGGATCTCAATGCGGCCCATGGTGCCCGGCAGCTTGATGTGCCAGCCATCATCATGGCCGCCGGTGCGCCGGCGCAGCGTGATCTTGCTGCGGGTCAAACGCAGGTCCTCAGTGTCATAGTAGATGGCAGACAAAGACTCATTGCGCTTCTCGCTTATGGACGCGATCTGCTCCAATTGGGTGAGATCCGGGCGGGCAGTGTCAGCGTCAACGGCGAACTTCGCTTCAACTTCCAAGAAGCGGTTATCCGGCATGATGTACCTGCTTTCAGTCTGGTGTCATCTCTAGGTCACGGTCACAAGATACGGCCACGGGAGGGGCTCATGTGGCCTTTCTATTAACTCTCACCATACCGCCCAGAGGACCAGCGGGCTGGGGTTGTGGGGATGTGGCCCAAGGCCGGGGTAGTAGAGGTCCATTAAAGCGGCTTAGCCTTGCTAATTGAGAAACTAGGAGGCAATCTGGCGCCGGCCAAAAACGCCGTAGCCATCCCCGCCTAGGCGGGACTTGGCCGCGGCATCCACGCCGTCTACCATTCCGCCGTGGCTGGTCGCGGACAGGCTCATGGCGGTCACGTGCGGGAAGGTGCGGCTGAGGCATTCCTCTGCTGCGGTATAGCGGCGGGCCAGAACCGGCAGGGCCCTAGACGTGATGTCATATGCTGAATGCGCCGCGGACGTTTCCACCGCGTCGCCTGACCCGGGTTCGGCGGATTGGCTGGCCGCGTTGGCCGCGCGGAGCAGCTCGGAGATCCGGGCTGCGTAAGCCAAACGGAAGCTGCGGCGGTACGCAGAGGTCTCGCGGTTTCGCCGGGCGGCCGCGTAATGCGGGCCACGGTCCATGAACCATGCGCACTGACGGTTCAAAGACTCAAAGAGATCGCAGGCATGGTCCGTATCGGCGGCGGTGCCAAAGATTACGGCAATCCCGCGCCCATCGAGCAATAAGGCCGCGCAGCCATTGGCCCGAGCCACGGCCCCCAACAGGGAAAACTGGTGCTTGACCCACGGGGCGGTGATGTAGACGCGCCGGGCTACAACCTCGGATTGTTCCTCTTCCATTGCCTCGGTCAAACGGTACCGCTGGCGCAGCTGCTGGGCTTTGGCCACCAACGTGTCCGCCTCCTCCTCGAATTCCGTGGATTCGGCCTTGCGCAGGAGCGCCTTAACCTTCAACCGGGCTTTGCGCTGGGCATGAGTCTCATTCGCGTTCGCCGGGCTGCCTTTGCTACCGCCGGCGTTGGCGAGAAGCTCCGCGTCATTCAAACGGCCAAGGCTAACAACGCTTTCATAAAGGCTATGCAGTCTGCCTAAAGTCAGGCGCGAAAGGGAGCTTGCGGGGCAGCGCAGCCAGGACGCGCGCAGCGCCGTGGCGGCAACGTTGGCGGGAACGCGCGGGGCGGCCCTAAAGGCGAAACCACCCACGTCCTTGCCTAGCACGTGGGTGAGGTCCCGCGGGCCCCAGCCCCGGGTGGCCGCGTCGACAATGGCGCCAACGAGGCGCTGGACCATGGTTTCGTATTCCACGGCGTCGTGGACCTGCCGGAAGTCACTGCGGTCAAAGTCCGCGTGGCCATATTCATCAGCGTGTGAGGTGGTGGTCATGATCGTATATCCCCCAGGAATGTTTCGAAGAAATGTTTGAATTGCCTGGGGTTACTCTCCCACGCAGGCAGGGGGCGCGGGGAGGGTACTGCCCCCGCCTGTAACCCCCTTAAAACTTCGCCGAGCTGGGAGGAGTGGTGGAATTTTTCCGCACAACGCAGTTGGCACTCCACTAAGGTGGGGGACATGAATAGCCAACATGAGTTTGTCCTGCGCACCGTGGAAGAACGCGATATTCGATTTATCCGTCTCTGGTTTACAGATATTCAAGGCGCCCTAAAATCAGTGATGATGAGCCCGTCGGAGCTGGAGGCGGCCTTTGAAGAAGGCGTGGGCTTTGACGGCTCTTCGGTGGAGGGGTTTTCCCGCCTGTCGGAGTCAGACACCATCGCGCTGCCTGACCCGTCCACGTTCCAGTTGATGCCTTTCGACGAGGATGACCCGGAGATGCGCTCGGCACGCATGTTCTGCGATATCGCCCAGCCGGACGGCCAGCCATCCCTGGTGGACCCGCGCAATATCCTGCGCCGCCAGGTCCAGGACGCCGCCAATGACGGTTTTACCTGCATGGTGGCGCCGGAAATCGAGTTCTACTTGGTGGACGTCCTTAAGGACAACTTTGAATTGCACCCCACCGATAACGGCGCATACTTCGACCAGGCCACCCGCAATCAGGTGCCGCGTTTCCGCCGCCACGCCATGAGCCGCCTGGAAAGCATGGGCATTGCCACTGAGTTTTCCCACCATGAAACCGCGCCGGGCCAGCAAGAAATCGATCTGCGCCATGCGGACGTGCTCACCATGTCGGATAACATCATGACCTTCCGCTACGTGGTCAAAAACGTGGCCGTGGAAGAGGGCGTGCAGGCGTCCTTCATGCCCAAGCCCTTCGAGGAGCACTCAGGATCCGGCATGCACACGCACTTCTCCCTGTTTGAAGGGGATGAAAACGCGTTCCATGACCCGGATGATGAGTTCTCCCTGTCCAAGACTGCCAAGCAGTTCATCGCGGGCGTGCTTCGCCACGCCCGGGAGATGTCCGCGGTGACGAACCAGTGGGTGAACTCTTACAAGCGCCTGATGTTCGGCGCCGAGGCTCCCGGCGCCGCCACGTGGGGAGTGTCCAATTCCTCTGCGCTGATCCGCGTGCCTACTTACCGGCTGAACAAGCCGGAATCCCGCCGCGTGGAGATCCGCTCTTTAGATTCCGCAGCTAACCCATACCTGGCCTACGCCGTGCTGTTGGCCGCGGGGCTTAAGGGAATCCGTGAGGGTTATGACCCGGTAGAACCCGCCGAGGACAACCTGAACATGCTCAGCCGCCGCGAGCGCCGCGCCATGGGGTACGAGGATCTCCCGTCCTCCCTAGACCAGGCGCTGCGTATTTTTGAACGTTCAGAATTCATGGCCGAGGTCTTGGGCGAGCATATCTTCGAGTATTTCCTGCGTTCGAAGTGGGACAACTGGCACAGCTACCAGCGCCAGATCACCCCGTACGAGCTGAACAATAACTACTAAAGATTAAAGGGGGAGTGCATCCATGGCAGGGCTGAGGACCACCGTTCCCTCGCCGGCCGCGCTGGGGCTTACCCGCCCCACGGCGGCTAAGGATCTGGAATGGCTGGGATGGGACAACGAGGATTCTCTTGAGCTCCTCTGGACGCTGGCTTCAGCGGGCGACGCGGACCTGGCGCTCAACACGCTTATGCGCGTCTATACCGCGCTGGAGGATGAGGGCAAGGAATTAGACGCGGCAATCCGCGGCGATCAGGCGCTGCGCGTGCGGCTGATCGCACTAT
Organism: Corynebacterium endometrii; assembly: GCF_004795735.1. Taxonomy (NCBI): domain Bacteria; kingdom Bacillati; phylum Actinomycetota; class Actinomycetes; order Mycobacteriales; family Corynebacteriaceae; genus Corynebacterium; species Corynebacterium endometrii. The sequence goes on along the minus strand of NZ_CP039247.1, from coordinate 1,772,331 downwards.
TGGGCGGTTCCACCGCGCTTGGTGACCACCTGGCCGCGAACCCCGAGCTGTGGAAGGAACTTGCCAAAGACCTGCCCACGCCGGGGGAGATGCTCCAGGCCATGCTGGGGACAGTTGACGCTGCCCCGGCGGACTTCATCGAAGCTCTAGACCGCCCCGATCCGGCCTCTGACGCGTTAGATACGGCGGGCACCTACAGGGCGCAGGCCTCGGATGCGGATGCGAAAAGGCTCCTCAAATCCGCCTACCGCACCCTCATCATGCGCGTGGCGGCCCACGACCTGGCCGGCACATTTGTCCCCCGCAAGGGCCAAAGCAGGCTGCAGCCTGAGGTCCCGTTCACCACGGTGACTAGGCTTACCACCGCGCTTGCGGACGCGGCCTTGACGGCGGCACTGGCCGTGGCGGTGGGCAACGTCTACGGCCGCGGCGATGACGCCCAGCCACTGGATGCCGTGTTGGCCGTGATGGCCATGGGCAAGTGCGGCGCCGGGGAATTAAATTACATCTCCGACGTGGACGTCATCTTTGTTTTCGAATCCCTGGGGGACGGGGATTCGACGCAAAAGGCTACGCGCCTAGCGGCGGACTTCAACCGCATCGGTTCCGCCTGCTTCTTCGAGGTGGACGCGGCCCTGCGCCCCGAGGGCAAGGCTGGGGCGCTGGTGCGCACGTTGGATTCCCACGTGGCGTACTACAAGCGCTGGGCTGAGACCTGGGAATTTCAGGCCCAGCTCAAGGCCCGCCCCATGACCGGCTACGTGCCGCTGGGGGATGATTACATCGCGGGCATCGGCCCCATGGTCTGGGAGGCGTCCCTGCGGGACTCCTTCGTGGAGGACGTGCAGTCCATGCGCCGCCGGGTCCTAGAGAACGTGCCCAAGGACCTGCGGCATCGCGAGCTGAAACTGGGCGTGGGAGGCCTGCGCGACGTGGAGTTTGCGGTGCAGCTGCTCCAGCTCGTTCACGGCCGTTCCGATGAATCCCTGCGTACCTTGGCCACCGTGGATGCGTTGGCCGCGCTGGTCAAGGCTGGTTACGTGGGCCGCGAGGACGGCAATCAGCTCATCGAGGCCTATGAATTTCTGCGCCTCCTAGAGCACCGCCTGCAGCTAGAGCGCTTCCGCCGCACCCACACCATGCCGCCGGCAGATGATAAAGAAGCCCTGCAGTGGCTGGCCGCGATTTCCGGCTTCCGGGCTGAGGGTAAAAAGTCCGCGGTGGAGACCATGCAGGCGCACCTGAAGAAGGTGCGCGTGCTGATTTCCGATCTGCATTCCCGCCTGTTTTACCGTCCGCTGCTCAATTCCGTGGTTACGCTGTCTTCCGAGGAGCTGCGCCTGAGCCCCGAGGCAGCGAAGCTGCAGTTGGCGGCGTTGGGCTATAGGTTCCCGGACCGTGCGTTTGAGCACTTGACCGCCCTGGCCGCGGGCAGCTCCCGCTCGGCACGGATTCAAGCCATTTTGCTGCCCACGTTGATGGGCTGGCTGTCCGATACCGCGGATCCCGACGCGGGCCTGCTCAACTACCGCAAGCTCAGCGAGGCGGCCAGGGACCGCACGTGGTTCTTGCGCATGCTCCGCGATGAAGGGGTGGTGGGCCAGCGCCTGATGAAGATTTTAGGTTCCTCGCCGTATACCTCCGACTTGATCATCTCAGCCCCGGACGTGGTGAAGCTCCTTTCCGATGGCTCCGAGGGCCCCAAGCTGCTCGACACCAAGCCGGAACAGGTTTCCAGTGCGCTAATCCGCTCCACGGATCGCCACGATTCCCCCGCGCGTGCGGTGGCGGTGGCGCGTTCCTTGCGCCGCGTGGAGCTGGCCCGCATCGCTTCGGCCGATCTGCTGGGGTTCATGCCGGTTGAGCGCGTGTGCCTTGAGCTATCTACCATCTGGAACGCGGTGCTAGAGGCCGCCCTGCGCGCCGAGGTTCGCGCGTGGCGATTGGCCCACATCGATGAGGAAACGGGGCAGCAGGAACAGCCGCGAGCCCGCATCGCGATCATCGGCATGGGTCGCCTGGGTGGCATGGAGCTGGGCTTTGGCTCGGACGCGGACGTGATGTTCGTGGCGGAACCCACCCAAGGCGTTGAGGAATCAGACGCGCTGCGCTGGGCCATCCGGATTATCGACGGCATGCGCAGGCGCCTGTCCCAGCCCTCCGGCGACCCGCCGCTGGAAGTGGATTTGGGACTGCGCCCCGAGGGGCGAAGCGGGGCGGCCGCGCGCACCATCGCCTCGTATGAACGCTATTACCGGCAGTGGGGCGAGCCCTGGGAAATGCAGGCACTGCTGCGTGCCAACTTCGTTGCCGGCGATGCGGAAGTGGGGGAGCGTTTCATGTCCATGATTGACACCTTCCGCTACCCAGAAGACGGCGTGCCGGACTCCGTCATCACCAGCATTCGCCGCATGAAGGCGCGCGTGGATAATGAGCGCCTGCCGCGCGGTGCGGATCGCAACACGCACACGAAGCTGGGCCGCGGCGGACTTACGGACATCGAGTGGACCGTGCAGCTGCTGCAGATGATGCATTCCCATGAGCATGAGTCACTGCGTGATCCGTCAACGCTGCGCGTGCTGGATGCCCTGGCAACCACGGGTATCCTGCCGCAGGAGCAGGTGGATACGCTGCGGGATTCCTGGTTGATGGCCACCAACGCCCGCAACGCGCTGGTACTTGTGCGCGGCAAGCGCGTGGATCAGCTGCCGGCCCCGGGCCCACTTCTGGCGCAGGTAGCCGGCGCCGCCGGGTGGACGCCGGAGGACAACCAGGAGTTCCTAGACGCCTACCTTAAGACCACCCGCCGCGCGCGCATGGTGGTCGATGAGGTCTTTTGGGGCGAGGCGGAATCCATGGAGCACGGCGGCTACTCCATCTAATCCCTCCTTCGCCGGTGTCCGCCCGTGCAGGGCGCCGGCACCTTGGCCTATGGTGGCGGGTGAGGGTAAGGCAAACAAAGTCTCACCCAACCCGAATGCACTAAAGAGGAGCCCCGCGATGGCATTGACGTTATCCGTAGAACTGCAGGATGCCACCTTAGGAGACATTTCCGCCCTGGTTAAAGCCGCCCGCAGCGCGGGCGCCGCCGCGGACGCGCGCGTCACCCTCGAGGAGTCCACGCTAAAGATCACGGTGAAGGACCCGCGGGGGCTGCCGAAGCGCGAGCCCCAGGGCCTCGATGCCTGGGAGGGCCGCCGCAAGAACCCCGGCGCCGAGGCTCCACCCACCGGGACCCCCGGCAATCCGCTGGAGTTTCTAGACAATCAGGTGGCCCGCCGCGGCGTCGAGGAGCTAGTTGACGCGGGCAGTGAGGCTGTAAGCGGGATCTTCGACTTTATCTCTGAGCACCTCGAGCGCAACCGCGAACCCGGCTCGGGCCGGGGCCCAGCCGGCCGCCGCGGGCACAGCTTCGGCTCCTTCCGGGACACCGACGAGGACGGTACCCGCGACGCAGATGAGAAATAACGCACGCCTTCTTCCCACTCGCAGTCGGCCTTATTAGAATGGGCTCACCGTTGAAGCCAAGCGGGAATCGCGAACTTACAAAAAGGAGCACCATGAGTGGCCAGCCGCGTCAATCCAAAGCGCTAGTCTTCGGCATTGTTGCGGCGATTCTTATAACGCTAACGGTCACCGCCATACTGATGGTGAAAGCCTCGGCACCCGAGCCCAACGCCCGCACGGTGAGCGACGCGCTAAGCGGCGTGACCCCGCAGGATCAAACCGAGCAGCAATCACAGTCACCAGCCAACGGTAGCGCCCGCCTTATTGAGTTGGCAGAAGCGCTTGGGGTTCCCGCCGATTCACTGCCCGCCTACGTCACGCCGGGGCAGGTCACCGAGGCCAACCGTCAGGCCCTGCGCAGGAGCCTGGAAAAATCCGTGGGCTTAGGCGAGATGAGCCCGCACGAGGCCAACGCGGTTCTCAAGGCCTTCGACCTTGGCCTTGTCGCCATACCGTACGGCGGATACCTCGCCGATTCCGCCGCGGCGCTCCCGCCGAGCGGGGGCCAGGATTAATGCTCCTCAAATCCTTACGCGTCACCGCCCCCAGGAGTGGCGATAGGGCAGAATATTCCTATATCTGGCAGTTGCCGGTGGTGCGGTACCTGCTGCGCGAAACGCTGACCTTATCCTCACCGGTCAGCATCATCGCCGGGGATAACGGCGCGGGAAAATCCACGCTGATAGAGGCAATAGCCCTGCGCCTAGGCTTCGGCGGATCGGGCGGGAGAATCCATGACCACAAAAGGATGAACACGGGCACGGAATCCCCGCTGTCTTTCCACCTATACCCGCGGACGAGCGGAGTCATCCAGCGCGGCTATTTCCTTCGGGCGGAAACCCACATGAGCCTGCTGGCCGCGGGGCAACACCCCGAAGAACGCGCCGGGCGCAGCGTGTTAGACCCCTCCGTTGACCTCTTTTCCCGCTCGCACGGCGAATCCATCTTCGATGTACTCGATGAACACGTCCACGGCGAGGGCCTATATATCTTCGATGAGCCGGAGGCTGGTCTCACCGTCGTGCGCCAGATGGCCCTGTTGGCAGAGGTTACCCGGCAGGCGCGCCGGGGTGGGCAATTTATTATCGCCACCCATTCGCCGGTGCTAATGGCCATTCCGGGAGCGGAGATCTTCAATATCGGTGAGGATGGGATAAACCGGGTAAGCCGCGAGGAAACGGAGGCGGTGGCCGCGATGCGTGAGTTCCTCGATGACATAGACGGTACCGTGCGGTTCCTCACGGAGGGCCTGTAGTTTCCTACCTATTGGGATTTCGGTTTCACGGGGTGGCAATTTTGGTGGCGAAGACACCCACAACCCAGGGAGCACCGGCTAGGATGTACCCCGTGGATTACATTTCAACGCGAGATAGCCTAAAGACCCCGGCCAAGTTCACTGACATCCTGCTCGGTGGCCTGGCACCGGATGGTGGTTTGTACCTGCCTGAGACTTATCCCCAGCTCAGCGACGCACAGCTTACGTCATGGCGTGAGTTGCTCAAGGACAAGGGATACGCAGCGCTTGCCGCCGAGGTCCTCAAGCTGTTTGTTGATGACATCCCCGCAGATGACCTAGAAAGCATCGCGGTACGCGCGTACACCCACCCCAAGTTCTCATCGGAGGAGATTGTTCCTGTAACCGAACTGGGCGATGGCCTCTACATTGGCCACCTGTCTGAGGGGCCTACGGCGGCGTTTAAGGACATGGCCATGCAGCTGCTGGGTGAGCTCTTCGAGTATGAACTGGCCCGCCGCGGCCAGGAACTCAACATCCTGGGGGCTACCTCCGGTGATACCGGGTCCTCCGCTGAGTACGCCATGCGTGGCCGCAAGGGCATCCGGGTATTCATGCTGACCCCGGCCGGGCGCATGACCCCGTTCCAGCAGGCGCAAATGTTTGGCCTGGATGACCCAAACATCTTCAATATCGCGCTGGATGGGGTATTCGATGACTGCCAGGACGTGGTCAAGGCCGTATCCTCCGATGCGCAGTTTAAGGCTGGTAACCGCATCGGCGCGGTTAACTCCATCAACTGGGCCCGCTTGATGGCGCAGGTCGTCTACTACATTTCATGCTGGTTAAAAATCACCGAGTCCAATGACCAGAAGGTTTCCTTCTCCGTGCCCACCGGCAACTTCGGCGACATTTGCGCCGGCCATATCGCCCGCCAGATGGGGCTGCCCATCGACCGCCTGATCGTGGCCACCAACGAAAATGATGTGCTGGATGAGTTCTTCCGCACCGGCAACTACCGCCCCCGCCCGTCCGCGGAGACTTATGCTACTTCCTCTCCGTCTATGGACATCTCCCGCGCCTCCAACTTCGAGCGCTTCGTCTTCGACCTGATGGGCCGCGACGCGCAGGCCGTGGCTGAGCTATTTGGCAAAAAGGTTAAGGCCGGCGGCTTTGTCATTGAGCAGGATCTGATGGACCAGGCCACCGGCACGTACGGCTTCATCTCTGGTTCGTCGACCCACGCCGATCGCATTCAGACCATCGCGGAGGTGGAAAAGGCCTACGGCGTGGTTGTGGATCCGCATACCGCCGATGGAATCAAGGTCGCCCGCGGCGCGCAGGCTGAGGGCGTAGACACCCCCATCGTGTGCCTAGAGACCGCCCTGCCGGTCAAGTTCTCTGAAACCATCCGGGAGGCGCTGGGCCGGGAGCCGGAGACCCCGGAGCGCTTCGCGGGCATCATGGATGCCGAGCGCCGCGTGACGGACCTGCCCAACGATGCCGGCGCCGTGAAGGACTTCATTACTTCTTCCATCAATAACACGGAGGTCTAGTCCCATGGGGCAGGAGAATTTTGCCGGTCCGGAGTATTTCACCGAGTTTGATCCGGAGAAGTTCATCCGTGATTTAAAGCAGATGGCTGAGATGGACTCAGAATGCGCCGATTCTTCTGCGCCCGCGTCCGAGTCCCCCAAGGAGTCAGCGCGCTAGCGTGATGAGGGGCTTTAAGCGGCCTCGTGCTTCGTAGCCGCCGGAAGGCATGGCTTTTTAGGAAAGCTAGCCCTATCAGTTACCATGGGGCCTTTCCAGGCACCAGAACCGACCGTAGGTCAATGAAAGGCTGATTGAATGCGTATGGCGTGCGCCGCAGCTCTGGCGGCAGTGGCCGCCGCAGCCGCCAGCGCCTGCGCACCAATGGATGCTCGCGTCGCCGCCCCGGAGACCATGGGCGTGGTGGATGGCGGCGATGCGGCGGGCGCGAAGGCCCCTGAGCGGGCTGGCCGGACGGCAGAAGCGAGCCCATCAGTGACCAAAGGCGCGCAGAGCTCAGTGGAGTCAGCGGATAGGGCTGGCATGTCACGGCCGGAGGGGAACATCGTGGCACCGAGTGACGCGCCGCTGCCCCCAGGCGCCGCGCTAGATATATCCTCCACGTATCCCACCCCGGGCGAGAGTTTCAACTTCAACGTATGCACGGCCGCTTACTCTTTTACCTTGGAGGACGGCCGTTCCATCGGCGTGACCGCGTCCCATTGCGCGCGCCAGGGCGATCTGGTGTGGGCCGGGGCCGCGGACGGGGAGTTTATATTTCCCGCGGAGCCTATCGGAGAAGTGATCCACTCCGATCTGTACGCGGTAAATTCCAACAAGTTGGACGTGGCGTTCATAGAACTCAACGACAATGCGCAGTGGGCCACGTATCACTTCACCCGTCAGATGGAAACTCAATTCGCCGCAGGCCTTGATGAGCTCCCAAACCGAGTCTGCAAGCTGGGGCGTTCGACGGGACAGACCTGCGGTGAGGTCACGCACTACTCTCAGCTGGGCAGGCTTCACTCGCCGGACGGTGAGTTGGAGTCCTCAGCCGCGCGGGCGGCCGTGTGCGGGCGCACGGGGGATTCCGGTGGGCCGGTCTTCGGCACCGTGGATGGCCGCGAGGTCATCGTGGGGTTGGTCTCCGGTACCACGGAGAAGCTAGAAGAGCATCAAACCTGTGAGACGGCGGGGCAGGGAATGGAAATGTCCTTTACCACGACCACCGACGTCCAGCACGTGGTTGAGGAAGTGCTCGGGGTTCGCGTGGCCAGCTACAATTGAGCGCATGGCTACCCCGGATTTCATCCTTAACCTTCGTGAAAAAGTAGGAAACCAGCAGCTCTTTCTGCCTACCGCGACGGCGATAATTCTCCGCCCAGTTCCAGCAGGGGCGCCACTGTGGGAGGTGCCCTCCGTGCTTTTGGCCCGCCGCGCGGATAACGGCAAGTGGGCGCCCATCGCCGGCATTATGGAACCCGGCGAGGAGGCCGCGGCCGCCGCCGTTCGCGAGGTCAAGGAGGAAGTAGGCCTCGACGCTAAGGCGGAGGCTCTCATCGGCGTGGGCACCGTGGGGCCGGTGACGTACTCCAACGGTGATGAGTGCATCTTCGCCGATACCTGCATTCGTCTGTCCGTCCCGGATGGGGCGGAGCCCACCGTCAGCGATGAGGAAAACACCGACGCTGGGTGGTTTCCCATCTCCCAGCTGCCGCAGTCCGTGGACCGCCGGACGCGGCTATGCATCGCGGACGCAGCCGCGCAGATGAAACACCCTCAGGGTTTCCGCCCGCGCATGGGATACGTCAAGCGGGTCTAACCGGGAGCGGGTGCGACTATGGGCACTAATCAATACCACCGTTTGGTGTACCGATGGTCGGGGTAGGTCTGTTGGTTAGAGGGTGCCACCTACGGGGAGAGCTCCGAAGCGAGTTATCCACAGGTAATATTGCCAGTCTTATGCATATGCCCTGGTTGTGCCAATGCGATATCGGCGTCTCGCTGTGCAATCGGCGCGTGGGTTATGGTCATTGGTACCCAAACGGCAGGAGAACACCCCGCATGTACCAACTCTTCGTGGACGAGTCTTAGCAGAAAGATCACTATTACGTGGCGGGCGTCCTCGTTGACGAAAAACAAAATGGGACCTTGGTGACGCGGCTCGATGAGCTTGCTGACGGTCTGCGAGAGCGAAATAGATGGCTTACATCGCCCGAGTTTCATGGCCACGCCCAATGAATGGGCTGGACGACTGGAAAGGCCTCAATGGCAATTTTGGTGCGCGTGTGTCCATCTATCAAAAGGTGCTGCACGCTATACAGAACTCGGGTGCCCGAGTCTACTTTGATGGCGTTGATGTTAACCGACTCAATGCGCGCTACAAGTACCCGGATAGCCCTCACGAGGTGGCCCTCCGCCATACGCTCGAGCGTGTCAATGAGTATTGCGCACTTAAAGGGCAGATGTGCAAGGTCATAGCCGATATGGTGCCGCAGCAAGACGACTTTAACGAGGCAATCCAAGGGTTTACCCGCGTTGGCACCCCGGTCTATCGTAGCCAAAAGCTACTTTGCGTTGATGGTGACATTGAGTTTGTTGACTCTAGGGAAAGTAGGGGCGTGCAGGCGGCCGACATGTCTGCCTATGTGCTGCGCCGCCACCGAGAAGAAACGTACGCTAGCAAGTCGGCACGTAGGGCTACCGCGCGACTTGTAAAAGCGCTCGGCCCCGCCCTCGTACATGAGCGGAAGTGGCGTCCCTAGTCAAGAAAAAGCTCTGGAGCCTACGCGGCTCCAGGCGACAACGCTCCGGTATCCGGCTCGTCGTAGCCTCAATTCAACCCCTTTTAGCGCTTTTGGTCAACATTTTGCACAGTTCAACTTGCGCCACCTACCCCGCCACCGCCCCAACACTCACATCTTGAGCGTCTGGGCGGTGGTGTTTACACGTTCTAAGTTATCTAGAGGCAGAAAAGAGAGTGATCCGCAAGGGGCAAGAGCCCCAAGCCTAGGTCTCTAACTCACCCTTAGAGGTCTCACTTAGTACACCCTAAGTGAACAGTTCTGAATTGCAAGTTTCGCTTGTTCGGTAGGGTTAAGTCATGCCTTACGGAACAGAACCGTCATTACCTCTAGAGATTGACGAACGCCAGGACGTCGTTCTGGGACAAAAGTTCGGGTACGCCCGAGTGAGTTCCCTGGAACAGACTCTGGACCGCCAGCTCGAGCGACTCCAGGCGGCCGGAGGCGTCTCAGATATATAAGGAAAAGATCAGCGGCTCGACCCGGCACCGTCCCCAGCTGGAGGAGGTACTGCGGCATCTCCGCAAGGGGGATCAGCTCATCGTGACGAGCATGGATCGCCTTGCTCGCTCACTGGTGGATCTGCATACGATCGTCGAGGATTTGGTGGGCCGTGGCGCGTCGGTGAGGTTCTTGCGTGAGGGGCAGACTGATTCGGCAAAGGCGGATCCGATCGTCAAGCTCATGCTGGGTTTGATGGGTTCTGTGGCGGAGTTTGAGCGCGCCATTATTAAGGAGCGTCAGGCTGAGGGAATTGCCCGGGCGAAAGCCCGCGGGGTGTACAAGGGGCGGGCGAAAGTGCTCACCGGCGGCCAAGTTGCGCAAGCGCGGCAGTGGGTGGCCGATGGTGTACCCAAGGCGGAGGGGCCCGCCGACTCGGGATCGGGCGGACCACCTTGTACACATATCTTCCCCGCACGTAGAAATGCCCCCTAATGATGAAGCTTTAGGGGGCTAGTCGTAGTTTGCAGACAGTGTGGGTATCAAGCTGCAGTTCGCTAGCCCTGGCGAAGGTGATCGAGAACCTGGTTGATGTAGTTTTCATCCATGATGTAGCCGTTTTCTGTCTCGATCAGAACGCCCTCTTTAACCCGGCGATTCCACCACATAATGATTGACCCCAATGTGTAGCCTACCCCGCCGTACTTCTGGTCCGGGACTGTAAATGAGTCGCCCATCAAATCCCCGAATGTCAGTTCCTGCCCTTCGCGCCCCCAACGGCCATATGTCCTGGGATCGTGTTGCGGTTCAACGTGCTGGACGATCCAGTACACCACGTCGTAAAAGGTGCGGCCTTCTGGCGTATCTCCGGTAATTGCTACCCCTATGGAATCTGCGATCGGCTCAGTCGCCTTGCGGAGCAACTGCTCCATATCTGTTGTTGGGGTGGCGGCCAGGGCTTGCTGGAGTGGCTGGGACAGTGCGCCGTATCGCACTCCTTTGATGCCGATGCCGTCCTGGCTGACTTCTTCTGCCTCACTAGCGGAGGGGTGTGGTTCAAGCTGGGCTAGGAAGTCGTCGAATGAGTCTGCGACCTGCACTCTTTCACCATCGGGGTCGGTGTCGAGATACAGTATTGATCCTGCTGGGAACTCGGGCAAGTCGTAGTTGATGACGAAGCATTGGTGCATTCCGTCTTCACTGTCCGCGCATAGCAGGACTTCGCGGGGGATGTTCCATTCCTCCATCAAGAATGCTGCTTGCTCGAGCAGGTCGACGTTCGAGTTGTTGGAGGTTGTTCCGTTGCCGTAGATGCTGTCTACGGCAACGTCGATCACGTCGCCGTCGGGAAGTTCTATTTCTGGGAGGTAGCAGGTCTTTAGGCTTAGGGATCCTCCCCCTGTCCGGGAGAGGAGACGTGTGTAGTCATCTGGCAGGCGGCGGCGCAGGCCGTGCTCGATTTCTCGGATGCGTTGTTCATTTGCTGGTTGTGCCGGGTATTCAAAAAGTGTGCTGTAGTCGGTCATGGTTGTCCTTTACGAATTCAGTGGTTTGCTCCATATAGCGTATCCGCCTGTGTGGCGCACGGCATTGTGGAGATCTTTCGGGATGAGCTGCAGTAAAGGGCACGTGAGACACGGAGCGCCAAGCTGAGTGGATTGCCCGTGCGAAAGCGCTTACCGACTCCCAGGTTGCGCATGCGAACCAGTGGGTGGCCGGTGGTGTACCTAAGGCGGAGGTGGCCCGCCGACTCGGGATCGGGCGGACCACGCTTTATAAGTACTTATCCTGAGTGGCCGAATTTAGCTTCCGACCACAGGTTCCTCCTCGCGGAGCTCCTCGAGGACTTGCGCGATGTAGCTTCTGTCTAGGGCAAAACCGTTAGGGGTTGGCGAGAGGAGGCCTCTTGCGACGCGGTCATTCCACCAGGCGTCTACAAAACCAGCAACCCATACGAACCTGTATCGCTGACCCTCCACTAAAAACGAGTCATGTAGAAGAGCGTCAAGGTTGCCCTCTTCATCTTTGTGATTGTAATTCGTGTATGTATCCGCATCAACCTGCGGATTTAGGTGCTGGGTGACCCAGTAGAGCACGTCGAGGAAGCGTCTTCCCTCCTTCGGACGCTGGAAAATGTTGAGGTTGAGCGGATTTGCTAAAGATGCCGCTGCTTTACGCAGTAGATATTCCATGTCGGGGGTCGGTGTGGCGTTGACTGCGCGGGTAAGGGTGCTGGAGAGGTCTCCGTACCAGGCACCCTTGAGCCCCATTCCCTCTTGCCCTGCGCTGGGATGATATTCCTCGGCATCTTCCCCGCTATAAGGTTCGAGTTTGCTGAGGAAGTCGGTGACGGAGTCGGCGACGCGGGTCATGGCCCCACCGGGGTCGGTGTTGAGATGGAGTACGGCCCCTGTGGGGTAGTCGGGGTGGTCGTAGTTGATGACGAAGCAGTTGTGCATGCCGTCTTCGGTGGTGGCAAACAGGAGGACTTCTGCGGGGATGCCCCATTCCTCCATGAGGTAGGTGGCGTATGTGGCCAGATCGAGGCAGCGGCCAGTACTTGTGCTGCCGTTGCCGAAGATGTCCTCTGCGGCAAGACCTTCGGCACTGCCCGGAAGGCCGGGCATGATGCATTTCTCTGATGTGAGGGTGCCGCCGCCGGTTTCTTTGATCAATGCCCGGTAGTCGTCGGGTAGTGTCCGGCCGATGGCATCCTCGATTGCGGTGAGGCGGGCAGCATCGGCCGGTTCAGCGGTTTCAGAAAAGAACTCGGAAAGATTCATTGTTGCTTCCCTGTGGAGCAGGCTGTGTGGAGAGCCTCTTGCCTAATCTTCCGGTTCGACGGTTTCTGCGAGAAATTCTTCGTGAGACCAGTATGTCTGGTCCCAGTAGCAGATGAAATCACCGGGCTCAATCGTGATGTAGTGATCGGGAAGGACGAGTCCATACTCCTGGGTTATGACTTTTAAGCCTTTTGCTTCGAGCGCCTGCGCTGTTTCTTCCACCGGTAGGCAGTTGTCCGGGCCGATGGGAACGCCCAGGAAGGTGACGTTTTCGTTGTTGAAGTCCACTCGGGCGGTGACGCATGTGTCATCTTCGATGATCGAGACGATCTTCCATACCTCTTCCTCCGCACAGTCATCGTCGATGACCAGAAAGCCCTCGAGGTCGGTGCCGGATCCCTTCTTGTTGAAGAAGTAGTCGTCGAGAAGGGCGATGTTTTCCTCGACCGTGCCGCCGAGTTTGAAGGGCAGGGGTAGGTCACCGGTGAAGTTCGTTGATTCATTTGCCGGCGTTGTTTTGGGCTGTGGGCTTGCAGACTGATCATTTTCAAGACAATTCTGGGTGGAGTCTGGGGTTTCAGTCTGCGAATCGGTCGCGGTCCAACCGATGGTGGCGATTTCTCCTTCAAAAACGTAGAAAGATACTCCGGTGTCAGTAATCGTGATGCCACCTGACTCTTTCTTCGTGGAGATATCGCGTTTCTTCAACTCATTTTGGAATTTGGTGGCACGCATGGGTACCGGAATACCCAGGAACGTGTCGCCTGGTTCCAGTGACGGGATCTCACAATCAAACAATCGCCCGTCTCTGAAGGCTAGTTTCACGTATCGCATCTGCCCGTTGAAGTCAGCTGCTCCGCTCAGGGTTTCCATGGAAATTAGGGGCATTCGGAAAGGATTTGCAATTTGGGATTCAAGGTCGTCGATGTTTTTTCCGAACTCGAGTGGTTTAGGCGGATGGGTGGAAAAATCCATGCTGGGTTCTCCTAGGTGAGCTGGGTGGGTCTGCCCCCCGGAAAGTAGACATGTCGGGGATAGCCAAGCTTTGTTGGTCAGTGTAGCTGAATTTTGGGTTTCAAAGACGTCACGGGCCGGCAGGTGACACCATGAGTGCCGCCGGCGAGTGTTGTAGCGCATGCACCACCGAAAGACTTCTTGGCGGCAGGCCAACGGATTGTTAAAGGCTTTCCGGTTACCCCATCTAATTACGCGCTCCAGATCCGGATGAGCTGGCTTAACAACAGCAAGGGGAATTTTCAACTTCAACTATTCTGCTTTTCGCCTCTTCTTCGGGCCGACTATGGAGAAGATGATTGATAGCAAAACTGCTGTTATCGATAGTGGGCTGAAATAAGCAAGCTTATGACTTATGCCGAGGCAAATGAAAAAGAGAGTTGTTAGCAGTGCTGTGACTACCAACCCTACCGACGTTAAGAGGAGTTGCTTAGTCGAAGCATGAAGGTGATGCTCCTGTGAGCGGACCACCTATATCACCTCCAATTGTGCCTACAGTGCCTCCACCAACGGTTCCTAGAAGGGGGCAAGGTTACCGTTCCGGCTACTGTGAAGCATCCTGGGTTCAGTGGTGATACAGACACTGGGCCAAGCATGACCTTAGGGCTACGCTGGAATCAAGACCTGTTGAATGACAGCAAGAACAACCTTCCGAGAATGTGCTCAGCAGAGAGTGGAGTAGCAGCGCTGCAGCTTGGAGACTAAACACAGTATGAGCGAGGAAATCAGCAACGACGCGATGTTCCGTTACGGCGATCGATCATTGTCGGCGAAACTTCAACGTGCGCTGGTAGGTACGGACCATGTTGGAGCATGTGTGGCACTCGTTAGCACGGAACTTCCACGTGGATCACTGACAGCGGGCGTGGGGGTGATGCCAGAGCGCACATTCCACATGGGTTCGATAGGCAAAGCCCTCAACGGCTTGATCTACTCCTCGATGGTCACTGAAGGTACCGTGTCGAGTGAAGACACCTTGGGTACTTTTCTTCCTCTCGATGGCGTTGCGGCAGGTTCGATAACCCTAGAGTCTCTCGCGACTCACACCTCCGGATTACCGACCATTGGTGGTGGGTGGCGTGCTTCGTTTCGTTCTCGCTGGCGATTGTTGCGGAAGAAAGATCCTCAGCCAGAAACTCTCGATGAGCTCGTCTCCCTACTTAGGGACACTCCCGTTCGACCCAGAGGATTTTACTATTCCAACCTCGGGGGTTCTGCGCTCGGGCACGCCTTGGCTGTCGCCGACGGCGTGTCCTATCCAGATCTCATTTCCAATCGCATAGCAAAGCCACTGGGATGCCCGACCCTGTACGTACCGGAGCCCGGTGCTCCAGAACTGGACGACGATATTCCCGGATTGAGCATATTCAACTCTGCACAGGAGCCATGGACGGGAGAAGGCTACGCGCCAGCCGGCGGGGTCCGAGCGTCAGCAGACGATATGGTCATCATTATGAACGCCATACTTAACAGCCCCTTACCGGGCTGGACGAACGCATTCACGCCATTGAGGCGTACGGATTTGGAAAGCTCTGAGGGTCTGTCACATTCCATCGGAGCCGGGTGGTTCATTCAGGAGGCCAGTGCCTCGACTGGTGAACTGGCGTGGCATAACGGTTCTGCCAATGGCTTTGGGTCGGCGTTTGTCCTCGATCGCGAGAATCGACGCGGGGCTTTCGTATCCGTTCGGGACGGAAGTATGCAAGTGGACAGCCTATCTGTTGCTTTAACTTTGATGTCTGGCGAAAAGGTTGGCTAGGTGCCGTCTTTGTTCTTTTCCTTGCGCCACCGCACTTACATGACGCGGGCGTTATCCGGCTCGGCAAGACAGGCGTCACAACCACACCGGAAAATGCCACTGCCGAGGTGCTCGGGCTTATGGCCGCGTCCCTTGGTCATCGTTCGTGCCGGGTAGGTGAGCACGCCCTTGAGCTGTTCGTGCTCTTCTTCGGGGAAGATTGCAGGCCACTGGGCACGACCTACCACCTTGCGGTTGGACTTCACCTTCTTGCCCTCATGATTCAACGTGTTGTGTGTCGCGTACGCCTTTTCTTGACGCTTAACGCCCGCCTCTTCCTTACGCTCAAGCGAGATACGGACATACACGGGGGCGCGCTGGGCGGCGCTGCCGTTGGTGGGGGTCATGGCTACGTGATAGGCGCACCAAATGAAATTCAGATAACCCCAAGTCTGTTGCGTTGAGTGCGGTGCCCGCCGCTTCGGGAAGCGGGGGAGATAATTGCCGGGAATGGGGTCTATCTCCGGTTAGGTTAGGCTGCGTTATCGCAGTTCAGGGTAGGCAAAGATTGCTAGACAACGCCCATAGGTGGGGGTCATACTTGAGTTGGAAAGCCTTAAAACCATGACTCAAACACTCGTAGATCACGCCGAAGCCCGCGACTCCCGCCATCACGCGCGCCTGAACTCGCTGCGCGCCGGCGTGCTGGGCGCCAATGACGGAATCGTGTCCGTCGCGGCTTTGCTTTTGGGCGTGATTGGTTCCGGGGCCAGTGCCCACACCATCGTGATTTCCGGCCTGGCCGCAACGGTTGCGGGCGCGGTGTCCATGGCGCTGGGGGAATACGTCTCCGTGTCCGCGCAAAGGGACACGGAGGAAGTACTGATTGCCAAAGAGCGGGCCGAGCTTCGCGATTTCCCGGTTAAGGAGCACCGTGCGCTAGCCGGAATCCTGCAAGAATATGGGATGAGCGCGGAGACCGCGGATAGGGCTGCGCTTGAGATGGAGCAGGGCGATACCCTTGCGGCGCACCTGCAATTGAAATTGGGCATCGACTCCGAAGATCTGACCAGCCCATGGGCGGCCGCGGTGTGCTCCGCCGCGTCGTTTGTGGTTGGCGCCCTCCTCCCGCTACTGACCGCATACTTCGCCCCGGAAGGAAGCGCGGCCGCCATGGTCGCGGCGGTGACCATCATGACCCTAGCGCTGACGGGGTTAGCGTCCGCGACGCTTGCCGGTACCAACCGCGCAAGGTCCGTGTTGCGCCTCGTCGTGGGCGGGGCGCTGGGCCTTGCCGTGACCTTCGGCGTGGGCGCGCTTTTCGGCACCACGGTCTAACCCCGCCGCGGCTAATCGCGCGCGGCGGGCGCCGGGCTTAGATCCCCAGCGGGGCGGTGCGCGGCGTTACCGCCACGGGTAGCGCGGTCTCACCCATCAGGTCAGCGTCCACGGCCGCGGCGCACGCGCGGCCCTCGGCGATGGCCCACACGATGAGGGACTGGCCGCGGCCGTTATCGCCGGCCACATAGACCGGTGGTTTAAAACCGGGGAACAGCGGCTTGGTCTCGGCGCGGTATTCCTCATCGCGGACCATGCGGCCACGCTCATCGAAGGAAACGCCCAACTCATGGATAACGCCGCCGCGCTCAGCGCCGGTAAAGCCCAGGGCGATGAGAACCAGGTCCGCGTCCATCTCAAAGTCCGTGTCCTCCATGGGGACGCGGCGGCCATCGACAACCTTGACCTCGTTACCGCGCAGGGACTTTACCTGACCATTCTCACCGTGGAATGACACGGTATTGACGGAATAGACGCGCTGGCCCAGTGAGTCACCCTCGGCCCGCTGGGCGAGGCCCAGGGCGGCAATCTCATCGGCGGACTCGTCGCCAGTGATGATGTACTCACCCTCCTCGTGGGCCGTGGCGGTGCGATAAAGCAGTGGGTACATCGGCCATGGGGTAGACGCCGCGCGGTTCTTGGGCGCGCGAGGGCGAATATCGAACTGGGTGACGGACGCCGCGCCCTGGCGCAGGGCGGTACCAAAGCAGTCAGTGCCGGTATCGCCGCCGCCGATGATGACCACCTTCTTGCCCTTGGCGTTGATGGCGGGCTCATCATAGTCCCCCTCATTGACGCGATTTTGCCAGGTGAGGTACTCCATCGCGGGGTAGATGCCGGTGAGCTCGCGGCCGTCTACCTCCAGGTCGCGCGGAACGGGGGTGCCGGTGGCCAGGATGACGGCGTCAAAGGAATTTAGATCCGTGGCGGTGGGGGATACGCCGGTGCGGAACTCGGTGCCTTCCTCCTCCATCTGCTTCAGGCGGCGGTCAATCCACTTCTTTTCCATCTTGTACTCGGGCACGCCGTAGCGCATCAGGCCGCCGATGCGGTCATCGCGCTCGAAGACGGTCACCTTGTGGCCCGCGCGGGTCAATTGCTGCGCAGCCGCCAAACCGGCCGGGCCGGAGCCTACCACCGCAACCGTCATGCCGGTGTCGAGGGAAGGCTTGATGGGCTTTACCCAGCCTTCGTCAAAGGAGCGCTCGGCAATCGCCAGCTCCACATTTTTGATGGTCACGGCATCATCATTGATGCCCAAGACGCACGCGCCCTCACACGGGGCGGGGCACAGGCGGCCGGTGAACTCCGGGAAGTTATTCGTTGCGTGCAGGCGGTCAAACGCCTCCTCCCAGCGGTCCTGGCGCACCAGGTCATTCCACTCGGGGATGATGTTGCCCAGCGGACAGCCCTCGTGGCAGAACGGTACGCCGCAGTCCATGCAGCGGCGCGCCTGCTGCTCAATCTGGCCCTCGGGCGCCGCCTCGTAGACCTCTTTGTAATCCATCAGGCGCAGCGGCACCGGGCGGTGAGCGGGCTCCTGACGGTCAAATTTTTGGAATCCGTGTGGATCGGCCATTACTTCACTGCCTCCATGATTGCTTCGTTTTCATCGCGGCCCTCCGCGCGGGCTGCCTCGATAACATCGAGCACGCGGCGGTACGGCGCAGGGACAATTTTCACCATGTCCGCAGGCGTTGCGGTGGTGGTAGAACCGGTGCGGGCAATGTGCTCCGCAATGGCCTTGGACAGGAACTCAACGTCTGAGTCCTCAAGCTCCTCGATGCCGTTAGCCACGTCCTTGTTCAGGCGCTTTTCGATGCCCTCCGTGCGCAGGACGTAGGCTATGCCGCCTGACATGCCCGCGCCGAAGTTCTCTCCAATCTCGCCGAGGATGACGACCTTGCCGCCGGTCATGTACTCACAGCCGTGGTTGCCCACGCCCTCAACCACGGCGGTGGCGCCGGAGTTACGCACGCAGAAACGCTCGCCCACGGTCCCGCGGATGAACAGCTCGCCGGAGGTTGCGCCGTAGGCCGTGACGTTTCCGGCGATGATGTCCGGGTTCTGCTTGAGCTGTCGCGGCGCCTTTTCATCCGGGCGGACGATGATGCGGCCACCGGATAGGCCCTTGCCCACGAAGTCATTGGCGTCACCAACAAGGTCCATGGTCATGCCCCTTGGCACGAATGCGCCAAAGGAGTTGCCGGCGGAGCCGCGGAAGGTGAGGTTCAACGTGTCCTCGGGCAGGCCCGCAGCGCCCGCGGCGCGGGTCACGCGGGAGCCCACCATGGTGCCCACGGAACGGTTGACGTTGGTGATCGGGTATTCCAGGCTGATGGAGGGGTTCTCACCACCGGCCATCCACGTGGGGGCGTTGGCCGAGTTCTTCGCGGCCGCGGCATCGATGGTCAGCTGCGCCGCCGCGATGATCTTGTTGTCCAGGTTCTTCTCCAGGCCGTGGATTTGCTCCTTGGTCTGGCGCAGGTTCTGGTTGCGGAAGTGGGGGGACTCGACGCGCTCGAAGATGGGGGACAGGTCAAGGTTCTGGGCGCGGTCATGGCCCACCTCCTTGTTTTGGCGCAGGACCTGGGCCTGGCCAATGGCCTCATCCAGGGAGCGGAAGCCCAGCTGGGCCAGGTACTCGCGCACCTCCTCGGCGATGAAGGTGAAGAAGTTAACCACGTGCTCGGCGCGGCCGGTGAACTTCTTACGCAGCTCGGGATTCTGCGTGGCAATACCCACCGGGCACGTATCCAGGTGGCACACGCGCATCATGACGCAGCCCTCGACCACCAGTGGTGCGGTGGCGAAACCGTACTCCTCCGCGCCGAGCAGTGCGGCGATGATCACGTCGCGGCCGGTCTTTAACTGGCCATCGGCCTGGACCCGGATGCGGTCACGCAGGCCGTTGAGCAGCAGGGTCTGCTGAGTCTCGGCCAGCCCCAGCTCCCACGGGCCGCCCGCATGCTTGAGGGAGGTCAACGGGGAAGCGCCGGTACCGCCGTCATGGCCGGAGACCAACACCACGTCAGCGTGGGCCTTGGATACGCCGGCGGCCACGGCGCCAATGCCGCGCTCCGCAACCAACTTGACGTGGATGCGCGCATCCGGGTTGGCGCACTTGAGATCGTGGATGAGCTGGGCGAGGTCCTCGATGGAGTAAATATCGTGGTGCGGCGGTGGGGAGATAAGGCCCACGCCCGGGGTGGTGATGCGCACCTCAGCGACCCAAGGGTAGACCTTGTTGGGCGGCAGCTGGCCGCCCTCACCCGGTTTTGCGCCCTGGGCCATCTTGATCTGGATGTCCGTGCAGTTATTCAGGTAGTGGCTGGTCACGCCGAAGCGTCCGGAGGCCACCTGCTTGATGGCGGAACGCTTCCAATCGCCGTTGGACTCAACCTGGAAGCGCTTGGCGTCCTCGCCGCCCTCGCCGGAATTGGACATGCCGCCCAGGCGGTTCATGGCGATGGCCAGGACCTCATGGGCTTCGGCGGAGATGGAACCGTAAGACATGGCGCCGGTGGAAAAGCGCTTGACGATGTCCGCCACGGATTCCACCTCATCGATGGAAATAGGCGGGCGGTCCGGCACGAATTCAAACATGCCGCGGATGGTGGCCAGGCGCTTGGACTGGTCGTTGACCGCGCGGGTGTAATCCTTGAAGATGGCGTACTGGCCGGTCTTCGTGGCGTGCTGGAGCTTGAAGATGGTCTCAGGGTTAAACAGGTGGAATTCGCCCTCGCGGCGCCACTTGTATTCCCCGCCAAGCTCAAGATCGCGGTGGGCGTTTTCCTCCGGACGGGGAAGGAAAGCGGAACGGTGGCGGGCCTCCACGTCGGCCGCGATGTCCTCTAAGTGCATGCCGGAGATTGGGGAATCGATGCCACCGAAGTATTCGTCCAGCAGGTCCTGGTGCAGGCCGGTGCAGTCAGCCAGCTGGGCGCCGCGGTAGGAGCTTACCGCCGCGATGCCCATCTTGGACATGACCTTCAGGATGCCGGTGGTGGCGGCGGAGATGTAATTCGCGCACGCCTGGTCCAGGGTGAGCTCACCCAGCTGGCCCTTCATGAGCAGCTCGTCGATGGTCTCAAAAGCCATGTACGGGTTGATGGCGTCCGCGCCGAAACCTACGAGCATGGCCAGGTGGTGGACCTCGCGCGCGTCGCCGGACTCGATGACCAGGGAAGCGCGGGTGCGCGTGCGCTCCGCAACCAGGTGCTGGTGCACCGCGGAGGTCAGCAGCAGGGATGGGATGGGGGCGAAGCGCTCATCGGAATCGCGGTCGGAGAGGACGATGAGGGTCTTACCGTCGGCGATGGCGGCGGAGACCTCACGGCGGACGCGGGCAATGGCCTCGCGCATGCCCTTGCCGTGGTGCGCCACGGGGTAGAGGCCGGAGATGACCGCCGCGCCAAAGTTTTCAGCCTTGCCCTCATCGTTGGCGTGGATGAGGGTCGCCAGCTGATGGTTATCGATGATGGGGCCGTCTAGGTGCAGGCGGCGTGCCGCGGTCTCGTCCGGGTTTAATACGTCCGATTGCGCGCCCAGCAGCGTGAACATGGAGGTGATGTTCTTCTCGCGGATGGAATCCAGCGGCGGGTTGGTCACCTGCGCGAAGCGCTGGGCGAAGAAGTCATAGATCATGCGCGGGCGGGCGGACAGGGCGGCGATTGGGGTATCGGAGCCCATGGAGCCAATGGCTTCGGCGCCGGTCAGCGCCATCGGGCGGATGATCAGGTCCACGTCTTCTTCGGTGATGCCGAAGGTGCGCTGGCGCAGCACCGCACGGTTGTGTGGCATGTACTCATACCTGGTCTGCGGCAGGTCCTCGATGTGGACGAAATTGTCCCGGATCCACTCGCCGTACGGGTGGGCGGTCGCCAGCCGCTGCTTGATTTCATCGTCCTCCACGATGCGGCCGTTTTCCGTATCGACGAGGAACATGCGGCCCGGCCGGACGCGCGTGCGCTTGACTACCTTGGCCGGGTCAATGTCTAGCACGCCGGCCTCGGAGGCCATGACCACCAGGCCGTCATCGGTAATCCAAATGCGGCCCGGGCGCAGACCGTTGCGGTCAAGGACGGCGCCGATGAGGGTGCCATCGGTAAAAGCGACCGCGGCCGGGCCATCCCATGGCTCCATCAGGCAGGAGTGGTACTCATAGAAATCCCGCAGCTGCGGGTCAATATTGTCCTGGTGCTCCCAGGCCTGCGGAATCATCATCATGACCGCATGCGGCAGGCTGCGCCCGCCCAGGTGGAGCAGCTCTAAGGCCTCATCGAATACCGCGGTATCCGAACCGGAGGACTCACAAATGGGCAATACGCGGTCCAGCGGGCCCAGCAGCTCAGACTGGATGAGCGCCTCACGGGCACGCATCCAGTTCTCGTTGCCCTTGACCGTATTGATCTCACCGTTGTGGGCCACCATGCGGAAGGGGTGGGCCAGCGGCCAGGAGGGGAACGTGTTGGTGGAGAAGCGGGAGTGGACCACCGCGAGGGCGGATTCCATGCGTGGGTCGCGCAGATCCGCGTAGAAGTCCGCCAGTTGCGGGGTGGTCAGCATGCCCTTGTAGACCATCGTGCGCGCGGATAGGGACGGGAAATAGATGGTGTCCTCGCCGTTTTTGGTGCCCAGCTCGCGTTCGCAGCGCTTGCGGACGAAGAACATGACGCGGTCCAAATCAATGCCGGTCTTGCCCTCGGCGGTTAAAAAGATTTGCTGGAAGGTTGGCATGGCCTCCTTGGCCATCTCGCCCAAGTCAGAGGGGTCCACGGGAACCTCGCGCCATCCGAGGACGGTTGCGCCCTCTTCCTCGGCGATGGCCTCAATCTCACGCTTGGCGTCCAGCATGGCCATGCGCTTGCGGGGCAAAAATGCGATACCGGTGGCGTACGCGCCGGCCGCGGGGAGTTCAAAGCCGCTTTCCTGGGCTACCTCGCGGCAAAACGCGTCCGGCACCTGTATGAGGATGCCTGCGCCGTCACCGGTGTTGGGCTCGGCGCCCGCCGCGCCGCGGTGGTCGAGGTTAATGAGCGCCTGGATGCCCTTGTCCACAATGTCGCGGGAGGCGCGCCCGTACATGTCTGCGACAAAGGCAACGCCACATGCGTCGTGTTCATAATCGGGACTGTAAAGTCCCTGCTTTTCTAAGGCCATCACTAGGCTCCCCTCGCACGTATCGCTCAAGCGGAAAGACCCGGCCAAATGCGCCGCACCGCGGAACCCGTCAGATATCGAGGTACCGCGGTGCGGCCGGCTGGGCATCCCTATCTATCTATTGTTCAATAGGTACTTTAGCGGATTGCTCCCGCGAAGTCATACTTTTCCTTTATGTAATGACCAAATCGCGGGAATGCGCCGGGTGATTTGTTTCACTCCATGGGAAGCGAGGGGGTGGCCGGTTACTTATCCACGCCCTTGTCTGCGGAATTCACGTCACCCATGAGGTGGCCGACGGCGATGTGTGCGTGTAGGCGCACGCCGTACGCAAGCGCATCGTCATTGACGTAGAACTTCGGGCTGTGGTTTGGTACCAATCCGCGGCTGGATTCATGGGTCAGTTCAACGCTGCCGTCTGCGTTGTAGCGGACGTCTTGGCCGCCCAGCAGGGCGTAGACGCCGCCGAAGCGGGCGATGAACTCTGAGACATCGTCATAACCCATGCTGACCGGAATCTCAGAGACCGGATTGTCGCCGGCCACATGCTTGTACACCGGAAGCACCGCCTCGACCCACTCAGGGGTGTTGACCACGGGCGGAATCTGGTCGAGGAACTCCACCTCGCCCTTGCAGCCGTGGGCCTCGGCCAGGTGGCCGACGTAACGCTCGATGCGCTTATTGATGTCATCAAGAACCGAATCATCCACGGAACGCACCGTGCCCCAAATCTCCACCTGGTTGCCCACGATGTTGAAGCGGCCCTGGTCCACGATGTGGCCCAGCGAAATGGCGAAGCGCTCCTTGACGTCTACCTGGCGGTAGATCTGCCCGATGTTGCTGAGGATGTCACCCACCGCCGGCATTGGGTCGATGCCCTGCCAAGGGGTAGAGGCGTGAACCTGCTGGCCCGTGACGGTGATCTTGACGGTTTCAGACGCGGCGTTTTGGACGCCGACAGAGTAACCGATGGCACCAACTGGGCCGGCGCCGATGTGGATGCCGAAGGCCATGGTTGGCTTCGGTTCGAAAAAGCCTTGCTCCGTCATGTGCGCGACCATGTGGTCCGCGCCGCCCGGCTCGCCCTGCGGTGGGCCCTCCTCGGCGGGCTGGAAGACCAGCATGATATCGCCGTGGATGGAATCACGCATGTCAAACAGGATCTTTGACGCGCCCAGCAGCATGGCCACGTGGGTGTCATGGCCGCACGCGTGCGCGATGGGGAAGGGGCCGCCCGGGTAATCCTTATCCACCTTGGTGGAGGCGAAGGATTCGCCGGAGTCCTCCTTGACCGGCAAAGCGTCCGTATCGGCGCGCAGGAGGACGGTCTTCTTGTCCTCATCACCGTCTGCGCCGCCGCGGATGTAGGCCACAACGCCGTGACCGCCGACGCCGGTGGTGATGTCCTCCTCGCCGATGCCGATGCCCTTGAGCTGTTCTACGATGTAGGCTTCCGTTTCCACCTCGCGGTTGGATAGCTCCGGGTTCTCGTGGAGGTGGTGGCGCCAGGCGATGACCTCTTCTGCGATTTGCTCCGCGGCCTGGTCAATCTGTTGCTGCAAGCTACTCAAATCAGTTGTGGTCATGAGTTCTACTCCTTTTCGTGTGAGGGGTTGGTCTGACCATAGGGTCCATCCATCGGGGGAGGAGACTACGCGGCCAGTCTACGCTTTGGTTTTGCCGATTAGGCCCCGTCTTCGCTGCCCCTGCGAGCATCGAAGGCGGGGTGAGTTGATAAGTAGGTGGTCTAAGACGCGTCGAGCGAGGACTTGGCCTTGCGCGGTACCAGGACCGCGACCAGAATCACGGCGAGGAGGCCGAGTATGAAGCTGACGGTCATGGCCGCAAGGCCCGCCTGGCGGGCGGCAACGTCGCCTACCTCGGCGAACGTGAAGATGTTTCCGAAGAACTCGCCAAAGGCGCCACCCTCACGCTGGGAGTTAAACACCGCCACGGCTACGGCGATGCCG
Source organism: Corynebacterium endometrii (assembly GCF_004795735.1). Classification (NCBI taxonomy): domain Bacteria; kingdom Bacillati; phylum Actinomycetota; class Actinomycetes; order Mycobacteriales; family Corynebacteriaceae; genus Corynebacterium; species Corynebacterium endometrii. The sequence goes on along the minus strand of NZ_CP039247.1, from coordinate 1,747,807 downwards.
AAGCCATTGCCCAGCGCGGAGGCCATCTTGTAGAAGCCGGAGCCAACGCCGGCCTGGTGCGGCGGCAGGGCTGAAAGCGCGGCGTCAGTGGTTGGGGTGGCGAAGATGGCCAGGCCCAAGCCCAGGAAGACCGAGGCGATTGCGACGGTAATGAGGTAAGGGGTCTTCTCTAGGAAGGTGCCCATGCCGATGAGCATCGCCAAGCACACCAGCCCGGCGCCGATGAGCATGGGGGTGCGTACGCCGACGATGGCGATGAGCTTCTCGCCGATGCGCAGGGTAAGGAAGATGGCGATGGCAAAACCGATGGTCACTGCGCCCGCGGTGCCGCTGCTTAGGCCGTAGCCGAATTGCAGGGTCCAGCCGGAAATCACCAGGCCGCCGGCGGCGGTGTTAATCAGCAGGTTGGCGAATACCGCGCCGCTGAACTGGCGGTTGCCAAAGAGCTTGAAGTCTACGAATGGGGCGTCCTTCTTGCGCTCGACCGGAATCAGAACGGCCGCTACAGCGATGACGAGGGCGATGAGTAGCCATGGGGTCAGGCCGCCCCAATTAAACATGCTGGCCTGGGTGATGACGATAAACAGGATGGCCACGGCGACGGTAAAGAGCGCGATGCCGGGCCAGTCCAGCCCCTTGAGGCCGCTGCGTGGGGTCTCAGTCTCAGGCGCGCGGCGAACCAGCAGGATACCAATGACGGAGACTATTGCGCCGAGGAAGAACACGCCGCGCCAGCCGAGTGGGGTGGTTGCCAGCAAACCGCCGAAGGCGGCGGCGAGGCTGGAGGAACCGAAGCTACCCAGCGACCACATCGAAATGGCGCGCTGGCGCTCCTTTCCTTCCCAGAAGAAGCGAATCATACTTAAGGTAGCGGGCATGATGAAGCCGGCCGCAAAGCCCTGGAGCACGCGTCCGACCATGAGCATCACGCTGGCGGCCCCGCCCATCGCCGCGCCCACCAGGACCGAGCCGATGATGTTGATGATGTTGCCGATGATCACGAAGCGGACGTGGCCGTTGCGGTCCGCGATGGTGCCGGCCACGGCGATGATGATGCCGCAGGCGACGCCGGCGGCGGATACTCCGGCGTTAAACAGCTCGGCGTTGATGCCAAGGTCGTTGATCATCAACGGGCCGTTAATACTTGCGGTCTGGGCGAAGAGCCAGAACGTGGAAACGCTAAGGACGATACCGATCAGCAGGGCGTCATTGCCCTTATACGTGGTAGTTGAAGAAGGCGCGGCTGCGGTGCTCACGAGGGGACTCCTTACATCGACTTTCAGGGTCTAAGCAAGGGACGCGCCTTATATAAGTGACAGGGACTTTAAGTTGCACGCCTTTTCAAGCGCGGACTTCACCAGGTTGGGCGCCCCTTACGGGTTTAGTATATCCCGCGCGTGGTGGCCGCCACGTATTTTTAGGAAAGTAACTTGCGTTACAACCCGCGACGCTTTGACCAGCACACCGGTCTAAACCAACGCCCGCTGCCGACCCCCGTAATGGAACCAACGGACCAAACATCTAACCCCCGCGGAATTGTGTTCGAGGTGTTTCAAGCCTCAAGCCAGTTGAAATGAAGCAGCCCTCGCAGACAATAGCCGCCCAATCGAGAAGGACTTGGGGTTGGGAGTGTCCGCATCCCCTTTGACCCTTAACCCCGGTATGCCTCTATAGAAATGAAAGGCCCCGGTCATTTGTGCATTCCCTCACGGGGAAGAGGCCTGACCGGGGATCTATTGCAGTCCACTATACAGCACCTCTCCCAAAGGATACAAAGTTGCTGCTGTCGGGATGTCCGGATTCTTACACGCTCAGCGTCGTATACGTGAGAGCCCGACGCGGCCGCACCCGTGGCTTGCTGGAATTCACGTCAATCCTGGCTCTTAGAAGGAGCCGGACATGGCTACAAGAGATCTTCAGGTATTCACCAACGATGCCTTTGGAACGATCCGAACCGTCGAACATGAGGACAAGGTGAACTTCTGTGGCCGTGATGTGGCCACCGCCTTGGGATACAAAGATCCAGTTAGCGCCATCAAGCAGCACGGACGTGGGGTGGCGTTTCACCACCCCATCACCGATGCGCTCGGACGCACTCAAGAAGCCCGGTTCATCACCGAAGGTGACCTGTACCGGCTCATCTTCTCCTCCAAGCTCCCCGCAGCCCAGGACTTCGAAGCCTGGGTTGTCGACGAGGTTCTACCGACCATTCGCCGTCATGGTGTCTACGCCATCGACGAACTTTTGGGCAACGATGAGTTCCTCGAGTAGGCCATCGTCCAGCTTCGCTCCGAGCGAGCCAAGCGACTGGCGGCCGAACAGGCCCTGCTAGAAGCCGAGCCAAAGGTGTCCTACTACGATCTGGTGCTCCAGTCAGATTCGCTGATCACAACCACGGAGATTGCCAAGGACTATGGCTTGTCGGCAAAGAAGCTGAACTTGCTGCTGCACGACGCCGGGGTGCAGTTCAATGTGGTGACGGTGGGGTGCTGTCCGGATTGTGGACTACTCAGAAAGGCGTTTCTTCACCTCTGCGTCTTTGGACGCTGCAACTAGCAGTTCTGCCAGTGCTCCAAGTACCGCTTCCACATTCTCCATGTCGGCGGAAAGGGTGGTGTACACGTCTTGTGATTCTTGAGCAGAACCCAATAGTGCTTGCAGTCCCTTTTGCTTAAACGCGCGGGTGGAAGCGAGCTGCTTAGCGTCATTCTCACCAGCCATGCCTTGAATCTGTGCGTCTTCAACTAGCTTGCCGTAGGATGCGCGGATAGCGCTGGACTTGGCTTCATCAGATGCAGAAACACCAGCTGCTGCAAGAATCTGATTGACCTTATCGACGGCTTCATCGAAAGCGGTCTTGACTGGGGAGTTCTCACTGACCGGCTGACCATCGAAGCCCGGCAGGTCTAGCTTTCCGTCAATCTCTTCCTTTGCCAGTCCGAGATCTTCTTCGGTTTCCAGAGGCTCAACAGCTACACCCACAAGCTCAATACCCGTGGTGTAGTCATCGTCGTCATCTTGGCGCTCAACATTTAGATTCTTGGCGAGCAACCCAGCCACAATCGCACGCTTATGCAAGGTGGCATCTTGGTAATCCACAATCTGAGAGAGGAACTCCCAAGCATGGGTGTACTTCGCACAATTCGTCTTGAACGTCTTGCCGTCCGCGTATGCGTCCTTATCGCCTGTTAGGCGTGCATCTCGCATATGCGCATTCCAGCGCTTACGAACAGGCGAAATAAGAGCCTGCAAACGCTCGGAAGATTCATTCTCCACATAGGCGGTGCCCAGTGCATCTAGTTCTTCCTCGGTGTAGAACTCTGCGTCATCAAGCTGTTGTCCCAGGTCATCGAGGGCGTTCGCTGGAATATCAGCTTCAATATGCGCTTGCTGGTAGTACGGCTTAAACGACTCCACGATCTTCTCCGGTTCGTTCACAAAATCCACCACCATAGGCTTTGGCTTGTTCGGGAACGTGCGGTTCAAACGGGAAAGAGTCTGCACCGCCATGACACCGGAAAGAGACTTATCCACATACATGGCGCACAATCGCGGCTCGTCAAAACCCGTTTGGAATTTGTTCGCCACAATCAGCACCTTGCATTCCTCGTTCTCACGGAAGTGAAGCGCCGTATCTTTTACGCCGTTCAGGGAATACTCGGTCACGGAATTATCATCAATATCCAGTGAGCCGGAGAACGCAACCAGCGTGGTCATGTCCTCATACTCTTTCTCGGCGATGTACTCATTCATTTTTAGCGACCAGGTAAGCGCGGAACGGCGGTCTGGTGCCACTACCATCGCCTTTGCTGTTCCATCCAAGTGCTGCATGACGTTACGGCGGAAGTGCTCCACCGTCACCTGCACTTTCTGTGCAACAGACGTTGGATGCAGACGCGCAAACCTCACCATGTCAGACACAGCTTCTGACTCATCCACAGTCTCTGTGCGCCCAAGCTCATCCTTGATGCGGGCGAACATGGAATAGGTTGAGTAGTTAGCGAGTACGTCAAGGATGAAGCCTTCTTCAATCGCCTGACTCATCGAGTAGATGTCATACGGGATGCGCTTTACTGGGTCACTTGGGTCTGGCACACCATAAGCCGCAAGTGTCTTAGCCTTAGGCGTTGCCGTAAGCGCTACGAAAGAGAGGTTGGCGGAGTTCGCCACCGCTGAATCCACAGCCAGAAGCATGTCATCAGAGGTGATCTCCTCTTCCTCGCCTAGTTCGAGGTTCACATCAACCAGCGTCTCGCGCAGCTTCTTCGCTGCTTCACCATGCTGAGAAGAGTGCGCCTCATCGATAATCACGCAATAGTTTCTGCCTGCAAGATCTGGCTTCGTTTCCATCAGACGTGCCAAAGCTGGGAACGTCTGAATGGTGCAGGAAATAATGTGCCCACCGTGGGTAAGAGCCTTCTCAAGCTTCTTAGACTTTGACCCAAGCTCATTATCGACTGCAACCACCATGCCCTCAGATGCCCGCAAGAGGTCAAGACCTTCCTTGATGTTGTCATCCAATGCCGTGCGGTCTGTGACCACAATGACGGAATCAAACAGCGGAGTGCCATCTGATGAGAATGCACGGTTAGCGCGGTGAGCAAGCCACGCAATGGTCTTCGTCTTCCCGGAACCAGCGGAATGCTGAATCAGGAATCGCTGACCAGAACCCTTAGTCACCATGTCCGAAATGACACGCTCAGTGGCGCGTAGCTGGTGGTAACGAGGGAACACTAGGCGACCATCGTTGCCCTTCTTCGCTGGTTCCCACAGCGCGTAATCACGCAGAATACGCAAGAACAGTTCAGGTTGGAGCACCTTCTCCCACAGATACGCCGTGTCAGAGCCATTCGGATTGGACGGATTACCGGAATGGTATCCGTCACCTTGGTTAAACGGCAGGAACACGGTCTTAGCGCCTGCCAGTACCGTGGACATGTACACCTGTTGATTAGATACAGCGAAATGCACCAAGGCACGACCTGGCGCAAGAAGTGGGCGGGACTTGGACGGCACACGGTCTTGGCGGTACTGCTTGATAGCATCCTGTACCGCTTGCGTGTTATCAGTCTTGAGTTCCATCGTGACAACCGGGATACCGTTTACCGTAAGCACCAGATCCAGCGTCTGCGTGGACGTGGTATCAAAACGCACCTGACGCAAGACTCGCAAGCGATTCTGCTTCGCTACCTCAGAAACGCTCGTGTACAGCGGATTCTCTGGGTAGAACTGCACAAGGTTCGGGAATGTTGCCTTTTGGCGACCAAGCTGGGAGTGTGAGAAACCATGGCGCAATGTGCCAAGTAGACCGTTCTTCACCTGCTTAGTCTTGGCGGTAAGAGTGTGCTTCTTGTTCAGCATCTCCACAAGGCGGTCAAGGAGCTTATTGACCGCCACCTGCTTCTCAAGGTCGCCAAGACGTGACGGAACCGCTTTCTCGTACTCATCTGGGAACTGGGTTTGTAACCAGTGCAGAACATCAGGAACATAGATAGCTCGCTCCACATCCCAACCATCATTGGATGAGTCATGCAGCCACCCAGAGGACGAGAGTGAATCCACAATAGAATCCTCAAAGTCAATCTCAAGGTAATTAGTTAAAGCCTTTTCAACAGGGGAATCAGTCATGGCTTACACCTCCACCTTTCCGGTAACTACATCAGTAATGAGTACTTGACGACGCTTCAAGAGGATTTCCTTAAGTTCGCGGCATTCCTTGATGAGGGTATCGATTCGAGCGGTTTCCTTATCGAGATAATCCGCGATACGGCGCTGGGTATCGAGGTCGGGCAGGGGAATACGAAGCACCCCAAGTGTTTCTCGATTTACTTTCGGCATTGCAACCCTTGATGATTCCACTACTGCGGACTCCACGAATCGCTTGTCGATAAGTGCATAGAGCAGGAATCGTTCATGCACGTTACCCATCGTTTCTAATGGGTACATGTCTGCACTACAGAGAGAGTCCTGATTGGCTATGGTCACCTTGTTTAATGCGGGACGAATCTTGCTGTAGACAACCTGACCAGCTCGAACGAAACCCTTTCCACTGATTGCTCCCTGCTCACGTGCGGACTCAATAGGCTCAATCAGTTTCCCAGTGTTCTTTTCGATGTGGTTGGGGGCAATCAAGGGTAGTTCAGAGAACTCCTCGTCCAGTGGGTCTACCAGTCCATCAGCAACGCGAATAATGAGATTGAGAGGAACTAGCTCAAACGGTGACCCGTTAGGCAGCGATGAAACAGCCGTAGAGATGGTTTCCCGCCTTCGTTTTTCCAGCAGCTCCACATAGCCATCCAGCTCCGCCGTGAGCGTATCAATCTGCGCGGTCTCCTTGTCGAGATAATCCGCGATACGGCGCTGAGTCTCCAGAGGCGGGAGGGGGAGCCTGATACTGGCAAATCGTTCATATCTAGTGCTCCACAAATCATCAACTATGCCAGTACCCCAACGGTAGTACTCATCCTGAAAAGCCTTACTTTTGAAAAGTAGTTCAGCGTACCGAGAATCTATGTATTCGGTTCGAGGTTTAAGCACTGTGTAAACCACTGAGACGAGACCTGTTAGCGAAGATAACCCGCTAGCGCCTCGTCTGTCTGACCGAGAATTGATTACTAGATCACCTGGTTCAACTAGTTTTCGGTCTGCATCCCCTTGTTGCTGTGCAACTCTTTCCAATTGTTTGGTGACGCCAGCTTGTCCAACGGATAACGGTTGGAATTCTTTCACAGACCCTTTGGTCGTGCTTTGGGGGAAGATACTTCCAGCAAGGACTAGCGGATAGCGAGAATCACGGAAAGGTGAGCCTTCAAGACCAGCAACATTGCTCATCACTTCTGCACCTCCACCAGCAGCTTCTGAATGAGCGCTAGCTTCTCGTCGAGCAGCTTGTCTAGCTCTTCTAGGGTCTCGGTTTCTTCTGGGGTGTAGAACATGCGGGTCATTGGGATTTCGTACCCGATCTTCACGTCATCTTCGTTCCAGGTGAGGTCAGGTGCGAACGGGTAGACTTCACGCTCCATGTGCTCTTCAATGTCCTCTGTGCGTGGTACTCGTTCCACAATCTTGGAAGAAGAGTCAATCACTGGATTTCCCTTGTGGTCGATTGCTTCAGGAGCTTCTGGGTCATCTACAGCTACAGCAGCCATAATGTGACCAATCAGCGGAGCACCCATCTTGAGACCAGCCTGCTTTGCTTGCTTCTTCAAGTGGTCTGGTAGGTCATTCCATGCCACTCCCTCACAAGAGCGGATAACCGCTTCGTGCCCGGTGAGCGCCTGCTTGTGTTCCATTGCTGCTGCCACAGTGTCATCCGTAATCGAGGTGGCGTAATGCTTGACTCGGAACATTGGCACATCGTAGAAGCTCAATTCCTTAGCCGTGACAACCTTGGAGAACTTAGGGTCTGCGTCCTCAAAATCGGCGTACAGCTTTCCAATGAACTTTTGGTCATCCTCAGAGAAGTATCGGCGCTTATTGCCCATGGACTTGCGCATTGGTGTCCACTGGTCGGTAGCGTCAATCAGCTGTATCTTTTTGCGGCGTTTTGGCTCCTTGTTCTTGTCCACAATCCAGATGTAGGTGGCAATACCCGTGTTGTAGAACATGTCGGTTGGAAGCGCGATGATGGCATCAATCAGATCTTCTTCAATCAGCCAGCCTCGAATATTGTCAGCGCCAGATCCGGCTGAACCAGTAAACAGCGGGGAGCCGTTGGTAACTACGCCACCGCGACCGCCCTTGGTGGTACCTTTCTCGGCATCTTTGAGCTTGTCCACTACATGGCACAAGAAGAGCATCTGACCATCGGAAACAGGTGGGAGTCCGTGGCTGAATCGGGAGCCCTCAATCTTGGATTCGGTGGTTACAGCGTCCTTGGACTTTTTCCAGTCAGAGCCGTATGGAGGATTGGATAGAACGTAGTCGAATTGGTCACCTGTGTACTTGTCATCTGCCAGGGTGTCACCCAACTTCATGGCGTTAGGGTCTGCACCGGCAACAATCAAATCAGAGCGACCAAGTGCGTAAGACTTAACCATCATCTCCTGACCAAACAGACCAACTTCGATGTTCGGGTTCAGCTCCTCCATAGCGTTCTTAGCCACGAGGAGCATTCCGCCCGTGCCCGCTGCTGGGTCATAAACGGTGCGGGCTGGGTTCTTGCCCTGCAGACCGTCATCATCAGAGTTCAGGAGCACATCTACCATCAAGCGAATAACTTCACGCGGGGTGTAGTATTCACCGGCGACTTGACCGTTCTCGGAGAATGACCTGAACATCAGATCCTCGAACAGGTCACCCATGACATTCTCAGCAGACTTATTGGACTGCCCACCAAGTGCTTCATCTGAAAGGTCGATTCCTGCAAAGTGGGAGACTACACCCCAGAGGATGTTGCCCTCTTCCAATGTCTCCAAGAGATCATGAAACTTGAAAGCACGCCACACATCGCGCACCGTCTCGTTAAAGGAATCAAGGTAGGTGAGCATACCCGCCTTTACATTGTCGTCAGATGACGCAATGGCTTTTAGAGAAAGTGGGGAAGAGGAGTAGAAGGGCAGGTCATGCTGTGCGAATACCATCGCGTCGATGAGGTGTTCTGGCATGTGTGAATTAGCGTCAATAGTTGCCAACACATCAGCCTTGGATTCTTCTAGCGCACATTCCATGCGCCTGAGAACCGTGAACGGGAGGATGAACTCACCATAATTCTGGCGGGAGACTACACCTCGTAAGTAGGTATCTGCGGTGCCCCACACTGCTTGGTACAAAGAACTGGAAGTAGTCAATACATCACTCCGAGGGAATAGTCAAATTTAAGTCAGTTTTTAACCCTTCACCCTACCCTAGAAAGGGTGTGGCAGGTCAAACGGTTTTCACTGCCTTTAACTATCCCACAGCTTGCTGACACTGCGTGGTGACTCATCCGTAAAAATGTTCGGAGGGGTGACTCCACCGCTCGTCTTATGCGTGGGTGGGCTGCTCGACTGTTCCACATTGCTCTTGGTGTTGTGGGTGTGAATTTTGGGCTGATTTCTCGCTGGCTACGCAAGGGCGACCACAACGATGACTGGACTGACCCTACCCCGCCACCAGATCCAACGGATCTGGAAGATCTTTCCCTGCGTGAGCTTGCAGATGTGAACGCGCCACCGCTGGCTGCGTAGCTGATTATGTGCACCCCTTGTGTGGCGCCAGGACTCCCCGATGCGTGGTGAGATGCGGGTGACCCCTTTGAGGCTGTTACGGACAACGTGGCAGGCGTGTGGGCACTGTGGCGTACCTCGTGGGCGCTGTGGCGACCGTGAAAGTGATTAAGTGGCTGACCGTGTTCCCCTTCAGAAAATTAACATTCCGCACTCGCAGCCCGCACAACTCACCGGCACGCAGACCAGTCTCCGCCGCCACCTGAACCATCGCCGCCAGTGTTGGGTTCGCTGCACGCCCCACGCCCGTGCTCTCCGCTGCGCGGATGAGCGCCCGGAAATCTGCCATCGTGGGAATGTCGGCGCGTTCAACCGCAACCTCCACCTTCCGCAGCTTCGCACCACGCATCGGATGCCGGCCAATCAGGTCATCGTTGACCGCCGTGGTGAACACGCCGTGCAGAATCGCAGCGTAGGTTGTGGCCGTCGACGTGGCGAGTGGCTTATCGTCGGCCCATGGCCTGCCGGTGATGAGCGCATCCAACCATGCGCGGATATGCGCGGGCTTCACCGCCGCAACATTCAAGTCGGCAAGCTTGCCCAGGTTCGTCAACAGGCCGCGCCTACTGGCTGCGGTGCTCGCATTATCGGCGGCATCGCGGCGCTCGCGCACTGTTGTATTTGTGGGGGCGATCCATTCGTTGCGGCGTACTGCGCGTTGATGGTCTTGAAGATAGGCTTCTGCCGCGCGTTGGGTGTTGAAACTGCGGGAGTGTTCTTTGCCGGTTGCGTCGCGGTAGCGTGCGACCCAGCGGGTGGTGCCTGTTTTGGTGGTGCGTTTTGGGATGGCCATCGGGTAGGCCTCTTGTTTGTTGGCCAGTGCTGAGATATGTGCCGGGTGGCACTTCCAGGCACGCTTTCGGTGTGTTTTGTGGTTTCCACCCTGGTGCTTGATGATGTGGTAGTTGGAGAGTCCCGGGGCGGTGCATGTTTAGGGGCGGTTGGGGACGGGGGAGCCTGGGCGCCCGGCGTGCCAGGTGCGGACTTCTTCGGCGTCCCAGAGTGGTGTTCGTTGGTCGAAGTGACCAACGGGCTCGGGGGTGCGCCCCTGGGCCGAGTATGTGGTCCAGGTCGACGGCTTGATGCCGCAATGGGCAGCGCACTCCTTGACCCGCCAGAGTTCGCGGCCGGTATCGCGGTCTGTGATGATGGGGTTCATGCGCTTTTCCTTGTGCTGAGGATTGCGCGGGTATCAAGAGCGAGTGCAACTACGGAGCACGCTGCGATGATGCCAACGGTTACTGTGGTCCACTGGAAGTAGATAGCGATAGCGAGCAACCCTAGGATGATTGCTGTCATGGAGTGATTCCTTTCTTGATAGTGTGGGGGTAGTTCCCCGGTCGAACTAGGTAACGGCTAGTTCGACCGGAGAACTACTTTCAACTTGGGGTGGTGTGTCTTTTCGTAATGGGTACTTTTTGAAGTGCTCTCTCGTTTTCAGTGCTGCGGGCCAGATTACAACGGCTGAAACGATAATTTCGAGCATTTTCACCTCCTCTCTTAAGTTATAAACCTATTATGGCGCGCTAGGCCGCTATGTGTTAAGTGGCTAAACGCAGATTTTCCATCATGTCCCGCCATACCTGGGCCACAAGAACCATCCCTCCGAGCTCCGCGGCCAACCGCGCCAGAAGTCAGCCCCACCCTTCAAGGCGAAGATCGTCGTTCTACGATGCCAACCGGCTATCGAGCCACGCAGCATGCTGAGGAATATCTTCCGGATGCAACAGTGTGATGTTAAGGTCACTGCAGAAATCCTGAAACAGCCGGAAATTCTTCTTCTGAGCTGGAGAAATCGGCGGAGCCGTGACAGCAACGACATCGGGGTTTCGTGGAACCCACAACGAAGCTTCCTCGATGAAAAGCTCACCCCCGTCACTCTGCAACTTCTCAACCTTCAAGGTCCAAGAATCAATGGCCGAACGTGTGCCCTTAGAGTCAGAAGACCGGAAATTGAAAGCCTGGTTAAGCTCGATAACTTGGCCCTCATGCACTACCGCTAAATTCAAATCCAGCTCGCGTCGAGAAACCTGCACATTGGTCTCGAAGGTTGTCGCCTCCAGCAGCCGGGGATGCTGTTCATACTCACGACGAATGAGGCCACGCACCTGCCGAACGTCGTATTGATGCTTGCGGGTTGGCGTCTCACCGATGAGCGTTGAGAACAATAGGTCTACGGCTTCCTCGATGTTCGCCGCGTCCATGCTTTGCATGGCGCGAACTTGAATGAGGTTGTGCCAATGGCGACTAACAAACTCGAGATAGCTTGAAAGCGTGTGCTGCCCCTTCAGGTTCAGCGGCTCGGTTGTAGTCGTCAGCTTGTTGAGGTCTGCCTTGAAATTGCGTAGCGCTGGCCTTATCGCATCAGGAAACTCTGAGTCGTGGCGAATGCCCTGGTCGGTACGGAACATGTACTTTAATTGACCGGTCGCGGGGTCGATGACGATGACGCCGACACCGATTGTGGTGATGCCCATGGGGCGAGGAACCACACTGACGGTCCAGTAGTCGAATCTCATGTCATTGTCCTTTTCCGGTTCTGTAAGAACCCAGAAGTTCTCGCGTGTAGTCCTTGCGCTCAAGAACGTATCTCATAAGCTTGTCCGTCTCATGCTCAGGTACCGACCATTCTATCGGCAACGCGTCACGTAACTCTTCTTTTAGGGAGATGTCCAAATTGTCGAGCGCGGTAATAGCTTTATCCCAAGAACTGCCTGGAATTACCTCGCGTAGGTGGGGGATGTGCGGGGTGCCACCTGAACGCTCCAGTGGAGTCAATTGCCAAGGGTACGGGAGTGAATCGAACCAAAAGCCGTGGTCAATAGACCAAATTGAGTTGTCTTCGTTGTTGTCGGTCAATATTTGGAGGTCTCCCTGAACGTTGCACAAGGCCCACATAGCGATGAGTTTGGGGATGTGGTTGTGGTTGGCGTCATCATTTACGAACGGGATGACTCCGAATTCCTGGTGAAGTGTGCTGGTATGAAGGTTAAGTGACCCGAATAGGGGTGTACCGGTGAGTCGGTATCTCCATGTGGAGTTTCCGACTAGAAGTCCTTGGAGTGACGGGGGTACATAAATGATTTTCCAAGGGCGGATGTGAGCGCCGAGGCGTTGGCCAACGACACTTGCGGCTACTTCGTTGACGACAGCTTCGCGGCCGTGGTCGCTTTCGATCCGCTTGCACCAGTATTCGTTGCCGTCGTCCGCTTTGCCGAGAAATGGCCGTGAGCCGGTTTCATTGGCTACCCGGCCGGGGATTTGTAGGTATGTCTTTTTTCCGCGTTCGCGGTGGGCTTCGATGGAGACGACATTGCTGGGGTTCATGGGGTGGCCTTTTTGGTGGAAGTGGGAATATTCAGAGGAGCTTGTCTCCGCTCATGAGGGCTGGAAGAAGGTTCCGCATATTCTAACGTACTCGGAGTGGCTTGAGGAGTGCGCTAGGTGATCGAAATAGCCCCCGTGGTGTCAACGGTTGTGTTGATGCCGCGGAGGCTATTTTTGTGTTTTGGGTGGTGTGTGGATCCCGCAAGGATCCCGCACGCGCATATTTTGATGTCTGTTATGCGCGCTATGCCGGGGTGTTGACCTGCGAAAACCCAATATCAGCAGGTTAGTGAAACGCCACTCAAATTAGCAGTCGTAGTACATCTCGAACTCGAGTGGGGTAGGACGCAGGCGGCTAGGCTGAATCTCGTTGTCCACCTTGTACTGGATGTAGGACTCGATGAGGTCCTCGGTGAATACGTCGCCCTCGGTGAGGAACTCGGAGTCCTCCTGCAGCGCCTGCAGGGATGCCTCGAGGGAGGTAGGTGCCTGCGGGATGGATGCGGCCTCCTCTGGTGGCAGCTCGTAGAGGTCCTTGTCCACTGGAGCGTGTGGCTCGATGCGGTTCTTGATGCCGTCCAGGCCGGCGAGCATCATCGCGGCGAAGCCGAAGTAAGGGTTGCCGGATGGGTCCGGTGCGCGGAACTCCAGGCGCTTGGCCTTCGGGTTGGAGCCGGTGATTGGGATACGAACGGCGGCGGAACGGTTGCGCTGGGAGTACACCAGGTTAATTGGGGCCTCGAAGCCAGGAACCAGGCGGTGGTAGGAGTTCAGGGTTGGGTTGGTAAACGCCAGGACCGCGCCGGCGTGGTGCAGGATGCCGCCGATGTAGTAGCGCGCAAGGTCAGACAGGCCCGCGTAGCCCGCCTCATCGTGGAACAGTGGCTTGCCGTCCTTCCACAGGGACTGGTGGGCGTGCATGCCGGAACCGTTGTCGCCAGCGAGTGGCTTAGGCATAAAGGTGGCGGACTGGCCGAAGTTAGCGGCGGTGTTCTTGATGATGTACTTGAAGGTCTGAATATCATCAGCCGCGTGCAGCAGGGTGTTGAACTTGTAGTTAATCTCGTTCTGGCCGCCGGTAGCTACCTCATGGTGGAAGCGCTCAATCTCAAAGCCCGCGTCCTGCAGGTTGCGGACCATAGCGTCGCGCACGCCCTCGGTCTTGTCGTAAGGGGCGGTTGGGAAGTAGCCACCCTTAGGGCGGGTCTTGTAACCGGTGTTAAGGGAGCCGTCCACGTTGGTCTCCGCGCCGCGGTTCCACCAGCCCTCATTGGAATCAACCTCGTAGAAGGAGGTGTGGGTGTCTGCTGCGTAACGGACGGAATCGAAGATGAAGAACTCAGCCTCGGCGCCGAAGAAGCAGGTGTCCGCGATGCCGGTGGAGGCCAAGTACTCCTCGGCCTTGCGGGCTACGTTACGTGGGTCGCGGGAGAATGGCTCAGAGGTGAAAGGATCGTGGACGAAGAACTTGATGTTCAGGGTCTTCTCCGCGCGGAAGGGATCCACGAAGGCAGTCTGGCAATCAGGCTTCAGGTTCATGTCAGACTCATCAATGGTGGTAAAGCCGCGGATGGAGGAACCGTCAAAGGCGAAACCCTCTTCGGCAGCTTCCTCATCGAACATGGAGGCCGGGATGGTGAAGTGGTTCTCGGTGCCCGGAACGTCAGTAAAGCGGATGTCAACGAACTTTACGTCCTCATCCTTAATGAACTTGACAATGTCCTGAACGGATTCAAAGGCCATTAGTGTCTCCTCGAGTTTGATAGTGGGCTGGTGCGCTCCACTAGGTTGGCGTACCCTAGTAGTTAATCGGGGTGAAACAGCGGGTGTCCGCAGTTCTTTTTCTAGGATATCTATAGCGTAACAGATTATCTATCGACAGGTAGAATTTCTGATCATGGTGCACACCACATCGGGGGAATTCGCAGGTTTAGTACTAAATTTTGATCTCAAGTAAGGTGTCTGGCATGGCAGATAAGCGCACATGGCTAGATGGCCCAGGAATTCCTGGCGAATTTGATGACCCTGACGCACCGGGCAAATGGCCCGGGGAGAAACTGGGACTCCCGCAAAGCGGCTCCGGTTCCATGGCTTCCGTTGGCCGCCGCGCAATGGCCGTGGCCCTGGACTGGATAATCTGCCTGGCTCTGGCGCTTGTTATTACCCGCTTCACCATGCAGCTGGGTGACGTTTCCACAGTCACCCTTATCCTTTGGGTAGTGGTGGGCATCATCGGCGGCTGGCTCTTTGCCCGCACCCCAGGCATGGCCATTTTGGGCCTGGGCGTGGCGCGTGTTGATATCGCCGGTGCCCGAGTCGGCCTGTGGCGCGCCGTGGTTCGCACGCTGCTGACCTCCACGGTATTTCCGGCTGCGATGGTGGACGCGGACGGCCGCGGTCTCCACGATCGCGGCACCGGTACCGCTGTCATCCACGTCTAAACCGGCGTTTCGCATAGGCCTTGGGGCAGCGTTCCCAAGGCTTTTTTCATGCGTGTTTTCGCAAGTGCGTGCTTTATTTTTTCGGAGGTGCGGCAGCATTTCCCCGGGGGTTGGCAGCGCCGGAGACCCTTAAGCATGGGGTAGGGGTGGGTAGGATGATCCGCATGGAACACTGGGACGTCTATGATGAGCACCGCCAACGCACCGGCAAGCAGGTCCCGCGTGGGCCTGTCATCGCCGAGGGGCACTTTCATACCGTTGTGCATCTGTGCTTGTTCGATGACCTAGGCCGCATGCTGATCCAGCGGCGGGCGCCGGATAAGCCCACATGGCCGGGGCAGTGGGATTTCAGCGTTGGAGGATCCGTAGTCGCGGGGGAAACATCCGCGGAAGGCGTTGCCCGGGAAACACGTGAGGAACTGGGCATCGAATTAGACCCATCCCAGCTGCGGGCGGCGTTTACCTTTAACTTTCCCGGCGGGTTTGATGACTTCTACCTCGTGGAGAAACCCGTGGACTTAGAGTCTTTGGCGGTGCCCAATGATGAAGTGGCTGCCATAAAGTGGGCAAGCCAGGAGGAGGTGCTCGCGCTGGTTCGCAGCGGGGAGTTCATTGGCTACCGCGAATCGGTGCTGCGCTTTGTCTTCGATTTTGTGAACTACCCGGACATCTTCGCCGTGACTCCCCAGTGGCGTTAAGGAACAAGACAAAAGCCCGGGTAGCAACCCGGGCTAGTCAATTGGTGAGGCAGAAGCGGTGGTGAGTGCTTACTTGCCCTTGCGCTCAGAGGCGCGGCGCATGCGGCGGTTCATGCCGGCCATGTTCTGGGCCTGCTTCGGCATCGGGCCCTTAGGCAGGCCCGGGGTGGTGCCAGGCATATTGTCCATCGCCTCGATGCGGCGGATGTTCGCGTAGACGCCATCCTTGTTGTAGTTGCGCGGCAGGCGCATGATGTGGCTGCGCAGCTTGCCCACGGGAACCTCGCCCTCACCGTTGCCGGCGTGGACCTCGTAGACGGGTACACCGGGGGCCAACTTATCCACGCGCTTCTTCAGCACGGACAGGTTGGAGGCCAGGCGCTTAGAGTTGCCCTCGCAGACAAAGATGACGCCCGGGTTGCCAATGACGCGGTGGATCAAATCCTGCTGGCGGGTAACGGCCACGCCAGGGGAGACCTTCCAGACCACGCCGACGGTGTTTTTCAGCTGCTGCTCCAGCGCCCAACCGGCCACGCCCGGCTGGTCCTCAACGCGCTTGTACATATCGCGCTCAAGGCGGCGGGTGAAGATGAACATGGCGATGAGGAAGCCCACGCCAAGGCCCAGAATCAGCATGAACCACTGGCCATTAAAGAGCAGGCCAATGAGGAAGAAGACTAACGCGGTGCCCAGGATGGCCAGGAGCATGAGCGGGACAAGAGCACTGTCCTGCTTGCGCTGCATCTGGAACGCCTGCCACATTTGACCGCGGGTTTCTTTACGACGCGCGCGCTTAGCCGCGCGCTCTTGCTGCTTGGCTGCCTTGAGTGCTGCCTTATCTTCGCCTTGTGCCATGGCCTTTACTTTAAAGGGCAAGCTCAAGAAAGTGAAACGGCCCACGCCGCGCGATGGCCAAAAGGTGGGTACCAGTGGGCATCGCGCGGCGCGGGCTGAATCTTTTACCCTTCTGTGAGGGTGAGGCTAGCGGATGGTGCTCATTACGGAATCCGATTGAGCGGCGGCCTTGACCAAGCGGGTGGTCACGGGGGTTTCCTCGGACGGGCCGTACTTGTTCAGCAGGGTGGAGGCCTCCTGCGCGGTGGCGCCTTCCGAGGTCTCCTCCAGGTGCTTGAGGTTCTCTGGAATCTCCAAGCCGCGGGCCTTCATGGCCTGTACGTAGAGGCGGCCCGCGCGGTAGGAGGAGCGAACCAGAGGTCCGGCCATCACGCCGCCGTAACCCAGTTCCTTGGCCAGCTGGGAGTGCTCAACGAACTCCTCGGGGCGGACCCAGCGCTCGATTGGATGGAAGCGTGGGCCCGGGCGCAGGTACTGGGTGATGGTGATGATGTCGCAGCCGGCGTCGCGGATATCCTTAAGCGCCTCCTCGATCTCCTCCTTGGTCTCACCCATGCCCAGGATCAGGTTGGACTTGGTGATAAGCCCAAAATCATGGGCCTGGCGGATGACGTCCAGGGAACGCTCATAGCGGAAGGCCGGGCGGATGCGCTTGAAGATACGCGGAACGGTCTCCACGTTGTGCGCAAAGACCTCCGGGCGGGCCTCGAAGACCTCCTGGAGCAAGTCAGGCTTGCCCGAGAAATCAGGGGTTAGGTTCTCCACGCCGGTATGCGGATTGAGCTCGTGGATCTGGCGTACCACCTCGGCGTAGAGCCACGCGCCCTCATCGGGGAGGTCATCGCGGGTCACGCCGGTAATGGTGGAGTAATTGAGCTGCATTTCCTTGACGGACTCCGCCACGCGGCGAGGTTCGTCCCGGTCCAGGGCCTCAGGCTTGCCCGTCTTGATATCGCAAAAGTCGCAGCGGCGGGTGCAGGAGTCGCCGCCGATGAGGAAGGTGGCCTCACGGGACTCCCAGCACTCATGGATATTAGGGCAGCCCGCCTCCTGGCACACGGTGTGCAGGGAGGCGCCCCTAACCTTTGACTTCACGTCCTCATATCCGGGGCCTGTGCGGACCTGGTTGCGGATCCACCGGGGTTTCTGTTCGATTGGGGTCTCCGCATTCTTCTTCTCGATGCGGAGCAACTTGCGTCCTTCTGGCTTAACAGTCACGGTGTTTACCCTACGTGTTATTGATGATTGATGGTTACTTTGATTCTTTTCGGCGGGCGCGTGCGCGCTCATTAGCGATTTTGGTGGGGTCAGGCGCCGATGCGAACGTGTGGTCCGCGACGATGAGGCGGCCCTCCAACGCGTCCGTCAGGGCCTTAAGCAACGGCTCGGCGACCTCGGAGATCCCCACCTTCCGTCCCAATTCCAGGGACAGGGTGGTCACGTCCGCGTCATCGATGCCGCAGGCCACGATGTGTTCGTAGTAGTCCAGCGTATTGTCGCAGTTGAGGGATAGCCCATGCATGGTCACGCCGCGGGTGATGCGGATGCCCAGGGCGGCTATCTTGCGGTCGCGCCGCGGGGCCGCCGGATCCGCCGCGGTACGGGTGTGCGGCACCCACACGCCTGAGCGGCCATCGATGCGGCCGGCTTCTACCACGCCCATCTGGCGCACCGTCTGGATTGCCGCCTCCTCCAAGCGGCGGACATAGTCCACCACATCGACGGGCTCGGCGAGTTTGATGATGGGGTAGACCACCTGCTGGCCCTCTCCATGCCAGGTGATACGCCCACCCCGGTCAACCTGGATGACCGGAAGCCCGTTATCGGGCATGTCTTCTGGCTGGGTGCGCTTGCCCGCGGTGTAGACGTTGGGATGCTCAACGAGCAGGATAACGTCACCCACCTCGCCCGCGGCGCGCTGCTTGGCAACTTCCGCCTGGTAGTCCCACGCTTCCTGGTAATCCATTCTGCCAAGGTGGCGAATCTCCAGCGGTTTAGCGGAGGCGCGAATTGAGCGATCGGCTGGAAAGAATGGATCACGTGGTGCGGTCATAAGAGAAAACCTTCAACGATGCGGAACGGATAAATCAGGGCGTCAAAAAAGGCGGGTAAGAATACCGAAGTCTCCTTACCCGCCTTGAGGACTTAGACGCCGTTTGCTGCGCCGTACTCCTCAGCGGTCATCAGTTCGCCGGCCTCTTCTACCTCAACCTCGAACAGCCAGCCATCACCGAATGGGTCGGAGTTGATGACGGAGTAGTCATCTTCCACGCCCTCGTTGATAGCGGTGACGGTTCCGGTCACAGGAGAGTACAGGTCAGATACGGACTTGGTGGACTCAACCTCGCCACAGGTTTCACCGGCGGTGACGGTGTCACCAACCGCTGGCAGTTCAGCGAAGACAACCTCACCCAGGCGGTCAGCCGCCACGGAGGTAATACCGATGCGGACGGTGGAGCCTACTACAGCGTCAGGGGTGGAGTTAATCCACTCGTGATCCTCAGTGTAAGAGAAATCTGCAGGCAAGTTAGACATATGGGGTCCTTTCACTTGTGTGAGGCGAGATGAGCTTTACTCTCACCCATTAGTTTAGCGGGATGTTTACCTCTTGCGGGAGTAGAACGGCATTGCGGCCACCTTGAATGGGTAGCGCTTGCCACGAATGTCCACCTCGACCTCGGCACCCTCGGCCAAGTTGGCGGAGGTGTCAATCAGGGCGATGGCCACCGGGTAGCCCAGGGTGGGGGAGGGCTGTCCGGAGGTCACGGTGCCTACCTTGGTATCGCCCACGTAAACCTCGGAGCCCGCGCGGGCGGCGCGGCGCTGATCTGAGGTCAGGCCGGTGATGGCCACTTTGGGGCCCTCCTCCGCACGCGCGCGCATGGTCTCGGCGCCCACGAAGTCAGCTTCCTTCTTGGCGAAGGCACGGGCCATGCCCGCCTCGACCGGGGTGATCTCACGGGAGAGCTCATTGCCATAGAGCGGCATGCCCGCCTCAAGGCGTAGGGAATCGCGGGCGGCTAGGCCTGCGGGAAGCAGGCCAGCCGGCTCGCCGGTGGCCAGCAGCTTCTGCCACAGGCCGGGGGCCTTGTCGTTGTCCACGATGAGCTCAAAACCATCCTCGCCGGTGTAACCGGTGCGGCAGACCAAGGCCTCAACGCCATCGACGGTGGCCGGCACGGAGGCGTAGTAGCCAACGGTATCTACCGCCTCGCGGTCATCCTCGGCGACCAGCTGGAGCAGAATTTCGGCGGCCTTAGGGCCCTGAATGGCGATCATCGCCTTATCGAAGGACGCATTGGTCAGCGAGACATCAAAACCCTCGGCGCGCTTTTCGAATTCCTCGAATACCACCGCGGCGTTGCCCGCGTTGGGCACGACCAGGAACTTATCCTCCTCCAGGCGGTAGGAGATGAGGTCATCGATGATGCCGCCATCTTCGGCGCAGATCATGGAGTACTTGGCCTTGCCCACCTTGAGAATGTCGAGGTTTGAGATGAGCGCGTAGGACAGGAACTTGCCCGCATCTGGTCCCTCAATGTAGACCTCGCCCATGTGGGACAGGTCGAACAGGCCCGCCGCCTCGCGGACGGCCTTGTGCTCTTCGAGCTCCTTGCCGTACTTGAGCGGCATGTTCCATGGTCCGAAGGCGGTAAAGTGTGCGCCTAGCTTTTCATGCTCGGCGTGCAGCGGGGATTGACGAAGATCAGTCATATACTTTTCTCCTCACGAATTAGTTCGTTGGTTGGGAAGCGGTATCGAATGCCTCTGGCGGCGGGCAGGAACAAACCAGATTGCGGTCACCGTAGGCCTCATCGATGCGGCGAACCGGTGGGTAGTACTTGGTGCGTCGCAGGGAATCTAGCGGGTAGACGGCCTTGGCTCGGCTGAATCCGTACTCCCAGTCATCGGCGGTTGCGGCCTCCGCGGTAAACGGCGCGTTGTGGATGACGGAATCCTCGTAGGCGACCTTGCCGTCGATGATTTCCTGAATCTCGGCGCGGATGGCGCGCATAGCGGTGACGAAGCGCTCCAATTCACCCAGATCCTCGGACTCGGTTGGCTCCACCATCAGGGTGCCGGAGACCGGGAAGGACAGGGTTGGGGCGTGGAAGCCGTAGTCAATCAGGCGCTTGGCAACGTCCGCGGCCGTCACGCCAGACTCGTCCGTGAGTGGGCGCAGGTCAAAGATGCACTCATGGGCCACCAGGTCCTCGTTGCCGGTGTAGAGAACCGGGAAGGAATCCTTGAGCTCGTGGGCCAGGTAGTTAGCCCCCAGGATCGCCCACGAGGTGGCGTCCTTGATGCCCTGTGCGCCGGCCATGGCCAGGTACGCCCAGGAAATCGGCAGCACGCCGGCGGAGCCGTACTTAGCGGCGGTGGAAGGAACGCCCTTGCCCTCCGCGGTAGGCTCGGCCGGGTCGATGGCGGGATCATTGGCATCCGTCGGCAGGAATGGCACCAGGTGTTCTGCTACGCCAACGGGGCCAACTCCTGGGCCGCCGCCGCCATGAGGAATGGTGAAGGTCTTATGCAGGTTGAGGTGGGATACGTCCCCGCCAAACTGACCGGGCTTTGCCCAACCGGAGAGGGCGTTCATGTTTGCGCCATCGATGTAGACCTGGCCGCCGGCGGCATGGACCTTGTCGCATACCTCGCGGACCTCGGGGTCAAAGACGCCGTGGGTCGATGGGTAGGTAATCATGATTCCGGCGATGTGCTCGCCATACTGCTCAATCTTGGCGTCCAGATCGGAGGTATCGATAGAGCCGTCATCCGCGGTCTTGACCACCGCCACGCGCAGGTTGGCTAGCGTTGCGGATGCGGCATTGGTGCCGTGTGCGGACGCAGGGATTAGCACCACGTCGCGGCCGTGGTCGCCGTTGGCCACGTGGTAGCGGCGGATGGCGAGCAGGCCAGCCAGTTCGCCCTGGGAACCGGCGTTGGGCTGGATGGAGACCTTGGCGTAGCCGGTGATTTCCGCGAGCCAGCCTTCCAATTCCTCAATGAGTAGGCGCCAACCCTCAGTGGTTTCCTCAGGGGCGTATGGGTGAATGTTGGCGAACTCCGGCCAGGAGATAGGCTCCATGGCCGCGGTTGGGTTGAGCTTCATGGTGCAAGAGCCCAGGGGGATCATGGTGCGGTCCAGCGCCAAGTCCTTGTCAGCCAGCGTGCGCAGGTAGCGCAGCATCTGGGTCTCGGAGTGCATGGAGTTGAAGATCTCGTGGGTGAGATATTCGCTGGTGCGCGCCAGGGATTCCGGCAGCGCGGAGGCGTTATCATCCAGCGCGTCCACGGAGGTTGACGCGCCGAAGGCCGCGGCCAGGGCCACGACGTCTTCGGCGGTAGCGGATTCACCGAAGGAAACGGAGACCTTGTCCTGGCCGATGGCACGAACCAGGTAGCCGTTCGCCTGCAGATCCGCCTTGATTGCCTGGGCGTCGACGCCGGCAACGGTCACGGTGTCAAAGAAGTACTCGGCGGTGGTCTTATTGCCGGCGGACTTTACGGCCGTGGCGAACTGGGAGGCGAGCAGGTGGACGCGCTCCGCAATCGCCTTAAGCCCCTTAGGGCCGTGGTAGACCGCGTACATGGAGGCCACGTTGGCCAGCAACGCCTGTGCGGTACAAATATTGGAGGTGGCGCGCTCGCGGCGAATGTGCTGCTCACGGGTCTGCAGGGACAGGCGGTATGCGGGCTTTCCGTCGGCATCCTTGGACACGCCTACCAGGCGGCCCGGCATCTGGCGCTTGAGCTTATCCGTCACCGCCATGTATGCCGCGTGAGGACCGCCGAAGAATAGTGGAACACCGAAACGCTGCGTGGAACCAACGGCGATATCGGCGCCAAGCTCGCCGGGGGATTCCAGCAGGAGCAGCGACAGGGGATCGGCAACCAGGGTTGCCTGGCCGCCGCGGGTGTGGGCCTCTTCGATGACCTTGCGCAGGTCCGCAATGTCGCCCTCGGTGCCGGTGTAGGCGCCCACGATTCCCACGATGTCCTCGCCCACGAGGCCATCGGTCAGGTCCGTGATCTCAACCTCAAGCTCACTGGCGCGGGCGCGCTCGGCGGCCACGGCGAGCACCTGAGGATGCAGGCGGGAATCCAGCACAACGCGGCGTCCCTTCTTTACCGCGCGGGCCATAAGGCCCACCGCCTCGGCAACCGCGGAGGCTTCATCAAGCAGGGAAGCGTTGGCGATGGGCAGCCCGGTCAGGTCTTGGATAAGGGTCTGGAAGTTAAGCAGCGCCTCGAGGCGGCCCTGGGAGATTTCTGGCTGGTACGGGGTGTAAGCGGTGTACCAGCCGGCGTCTTCTATCAGCCCGCGGCGGATAACCGGAGGGGTAATGGTGTCAGAGTAGCCCTGGCCGTAGAAGGACTTCAGGACAACATTCTTCTCCGCGTATTCCTGCAGGCGAGCCTGGGCCGCGTATTCACTCAGGCCTTCCGGCATATCGAGCGGGGAATCAGAAACGATGGCCTGCGGGATGGCCGCCGTCACCAGCGCTTCTACCGAGTCATAGCCCAACTTGGACAGCATGGTGGATGTTTCTGATGCATCTGGGCCTAAATGGCGCGAGATGAACTCCATTATTAGCGTGCTCCTTTTCGTTAAAAGGCATAGAAATCAGGCGGAAAGCAACACCGCCATACGCGCCCCATTATATGACTGTCGGACGGGTCACAGTGGGAAAAAGATGTGGCAAATATTTAGACGATCTCGGTTCTCAGATTATGCGTCCCAGCGCGTGCTCAAACCCCTGCATGAGGAGATTAAAGCGACGCACCCCACTGCATAGTATGCGGGAAAGATAATTTCCCGATTGAACGAATATGGGGGTGGTTGTTCAACGGCCACAAAACGCGAAAACCGCCTTGGCTCTCCCCGAGTAGGGGAGAGCCAAGGCGATCTAGCCGCTTAACTCAAGCTCTGTGAGGCCTAGAGGGCCAGGTCAGACTCGAAGTCTGCGGTCTCCAAGCGGTCCTTGATGGTGGTGATGAAGCGGCCTGCGTCCGCGCCATCGACAACCTGGTGATCGTAGGTGAATGGCAGGTAGCACATCTGGCGGATGGCGATTGCATCCTGGCCGTCCTCGGTCACAACCACTGGGCGCTTCGTGATGGCCGCGGTACCCAGGATGCCTGCCTGTGGCGGAACCAGGATCGGGGTATCCAGCAGCGCACCCTCAGAACCGATGTTGGTGATGGTAAAGGTAGCACCCGTGAGGTCATTTGGCTTCAGCTTGTTGTTGCGCGCCTTGTCAGCCAGCTCCGCGATAGCCTGAGCGATCTCCGGCAGGGGCTTGTCCTGAGCCTTGTGGATGACAGGGGTCAAGAGGCCCTTAGGGGTGTCCACGGCGATGGCCACGTTCACGTCGGCGTGGTAGGTCATCTCCTTGGTGTCAGGGTTGTAGGAAGCGTTGACGTTTGGATGAGATACCAGGGCCTCAACCGCCGCCTTCACGAAGAACGGCAGGTAGGTCAGGTTAGCGCCATACTTCTCGGCGAACGCTGGCTTGGACTTCTTGCGCAGATCGGCGATTGCGGTGACGTCAACTTCCTGGACGTGGGTGAGCTGTGCCGAAACCTGCAGAGCCTCAACCATCTTGGAAGCGGTGATCTCACGGATGCGGTTGACCTTCTGAGTGGTGCCGATGAGCTCAGCCTTTTCAGGGTCAACGGACTTGGTGGACCAGTTGCTGCGCTTGCCGGACTCGGCTGGAGCGGACTCGGCAGCCGGTGCCTCACCCTTGGCGGCAGCCAGGACATCCTGCTTACGGATGCGGCCGCCAACGCCGGTGCCCTCGATGGTGTTTAGGTCCACGCCGTGCTTGTCGGCCAGCTTGCGTACCAGCGGGGTGACGTAAGGAACGTTGTCACCGTTGTCCACCTTGGTGGATGCGCCGGAGCTCTTAGGGTCAGACTTTTCGGTCTTGTCCTTCTTTTCGGCCTTGGACTCGTCCTTCTTGGAGTCATCTACCTTCTCGGCGGACTCATCCTTCTCAGCCTTGTCGGCCTTCTTGCCGGCTTCCTTAGCGTCTTCCTTCTTCTTGGAATCCTCCTCAGGCTTGTCCTCCTTCTTAGAGGAAGCCTTGTCCTCCTTCTTGGAGGATGCGGAGCCGGAGCCGATCTTGGCGATGACCGCGCCCACGTCGACGGTGTCATCCTCCTCGGCCAGGATTTCCAGCAAGGTGCCGGCTACTGGGGAAGGTACCTCAGTATCGACCTTGTCCGTGGATACCTCCAGCAGTGGCTCGTCAACCTCAACGGTGTCACCAACGGACTTGAGCCACTGGGTGATGGTGCCCTCAGTTACGGACTCGCCCAGCTCAGGCATGGAGACGTCAGTAGCGTCACCGGAGTCAGCGTCGGAATCGTCAGCAGCCTCGTCAACGGTGTCATTGTCTTCCTTGGACTCCGCCTCCTCGATGTGCTCCTCGGAAGGAACATCATCATCGGAATCGTCGGAGTCGCCGGCCGCATCGGCGTCGCCGATCTTGACGATGATGGCGCCCACGTCGACGGTGTCATCCTCTTCCGCCAGGATCTCGAGGATGGTGCCGGCTACCGGGGAAGGAACCTCGGTGTCCACCTTGTCTGTGGATACCTCCAGCAGTGGCTCATCAACCTCAACGGTGTCACCAACGGACTTGAGCCACTGGGTGATGGTGCCCTCAGTTACGGACTCGCCCAGCTCAGGCATGGCAACCTCGGTAGCGGAACCGGAGGACTTCTTGGAAGGCTTCTTCTCTTCCTTCTCCTCGGTCTTAGGCTCGTCCTTCTCCTCAGCCTTGTCTTCCTTCTTCTCCTCGGACTTGCTGGAGGAAGAAGGAGCGGAGCCGGAGCCGATCTTGGCGATGACCGCGCCTACGTCAACGGTGTCATCCTCCTCGGCCAGGATCTCCAGCAGCTTGCCGGCTAACGGGGAAGGAATCTCAGTATCGACCTTATCGGTGGATACCTCGAGCAGAGGCTCATCAACCTCAACGTCATCGCCAACAGACTTGAGCCACTGGGTGATGGTGCCCTCAGTTACGGACTCGCCCAGCTCAGGCATCTCAACGTCCGTGGCGTCACCGGACTCAGAAGCCTCAGCATCCGAGGAATCAGAGTCGGCGGACTCATTGTCCTCAGCCTCATCGTTAGCTTCCTCTTCTGCGGCATCGTCATCAGAAGAATCAGCCGACTCACCCTCATCACCGATGATGGCGATGACCGCACCGACGTCGACGGTGTCATCTTCCTCAGCCTTGATTTCAAGGATGGTGCCAGCGACGGGGGATGGGATTTCAGTATCGACCTTATCGGTGGATACCTCGAGCAAAGGCTCGTCAACCTCAACGGTGTCACCAACGGACTTCAGCCACTGGGTGATGGTCCCCTCGGTTACGGATTCGCCCAGCTCAGGCATCTCAACGGAGTGCGCCATGGTTTATAAGACTCCTCGAATGTTGGAAATAAACTTAGTTTCTCATGAACAGCCTACCGGTTTGGCCTTCCTGCTGCGCATTCGGAGTTCATAATTTTTGCCGGCACACCACCTAATGGGGTGGATAGCAGGCTGTATTAGAATGGGGAGCCGTGTTCAACCCTTTCCGCCGCAACAGATCCAAGTCCCAGCTGCGCCCGCCGCGAGCCCCCGGTGACACCATCCGGGAGGCCGATGCCGCCGCGTTGCAACAGTGGGCGCAGGGTCGCGCCTTCCTTGAGGCATTCGTGGAGCCAGAGACCGTGGTCAATGAGATGTCCGTGGTCGTTGTGGATGAAAACGGCGATTTCATCCGCCGCCGCATCGGCGGGCCAAAGGGCATTGATGCGGTGGCGCGCCTGCTGGGCTGCGCCGTCTACGACGTGGAGGACACGGGGTACCCGCAGCGCATGCGCGAGCGCTTGGAACGCGAGCGCATCCTGCGCAAGCGTAAACAACAACGCGCCCGTCGTGAAAAGTTCGAGCGCGGAGAAAACCCAGGCCCGCCGGTATAGCGCCGCGCGAGGCAAAAACAATAGGCGCCCACAATCCCGATGTGAACTAGCCCCCGAAAGTTGGACTGGGTTAATTCTATACGGCTAGGGCCGCTAGGGTCTGACTCCGATATTCCATCGGTGTCAGGCCCTTTATGCGTGCCTGCAATCGTTGAGTGTTGTACCAGAAGATGTAGTCATCAATGGCTACTGATAATTCTTCGGTACTGGCGAAGAGCTCACCGTGGAACATCTCGGTTTTAAGATGTCCAAAGAAATTCTCCATGACCGCATTGTCATAACAGTTGCCCTTACGCGACATGGACTGGATGCCGCCGCACGACGCAATAAGCTTTCGCCAACTCGAATGCTGGTAGTGGAATCCCTGATCGGTATGCACAATCAATCCTGCACCAGGGGTATGCCACGTTATCGCATCTGATAGTGACTGTGCCGTCAACGCCGTAGTCGGCGCCGTACTTAAACGTATGCGCCAAGATCGTGCGATCGTATAAATCCATAATCGGTGAAAGATAGAGCTTTCTACCTGCGACTTTAAACTCAGTTACGTCACTGACCCAGGCCGTATTCGGTGCATCTGGGGTGAAGTTACGATCCAAAATATTATCGGCTATCTTGCTGATGGTCCCCTTGTACGAGCTGTACTTGGTCGTTCGCCGAACCTTGGCTTTCCAACCGTTGGCATCCATGATCTTGTACACCAGCTTGTGGTTGACTTCAAAGCCTTGTGTGCGCAGTTCAAGCCACACGCGGCGATACCCGTAGCGTTGTTTGCTGCCGGTGTAGATTTTCTCGATTTCCTCTTCTAGCTCGGCATACTTATTAGGCCTATCGAGTCGTTGAAGGTGATAGAAGTAGGTCGAACGGGCAAGATCTGCAGCGTCAAGCAGGTCTTCGAGCCTGTGTTGTGACTTGAGGGTGACGATCGCCTGGACCTTTAGGCGAGTCCCTGGTTCCTCAAGTCCCGCAATTTTTTCAGGTAAGCATTTTCCGCTTTCAGTCGCTCGACTTCGCGGCGCAGTTTGTCTTCTTCCGTCACAGGTTTGGGCTTCGCTGATCCTTTAGGCCTGCCTTTAGGCTTCGGTTTAAGCCCGTCCCAGCCTTCTTTGCGGTAGCGCCGCATCCAATCCCTAACCAGGGTCGGTGAAGACAAGTTGAATTCTTTGGCCAGTTCCATCCGGGTCGCGCCAGCGAGATGGCGTTCGATGATTTCTTTCTTGACCTCGAAAGAATAGGTTTGCTTCGTTGGTTTCTCCACAAGACATAGTCTGCCATGAAGCTGAAATCGACTAAACAGTTTCCGGGTAGCGCCACGCCCCACACCGAGGCGATGAGCTGCGGCTACGTAACCATACCCTTCCTCAAACAAAGCAACCAACCGTTCACGCTGGGCTTCGGATAACGAACTTCGTGCTCTCAATGAAAATACTCCCCACTAGATGGATACTGATTTCTCAGTCCAACTAATGGGGAGCAGTTCAATGAGGGGACGTGGGCGCCTATATCTTTAATGTGCGTATGGCGCGATTCTAGGCGCCATTAAACGCCGGCATACTCACGCAATGCGGCGATGACGGTGCGCACCGGAACGCCGGTGGCCTTCTTCGGGGTGTAGCCGTATGGCGCGGCGTTATTGTAGGACGGCCCAGCGATATCGATGTGGGCCCACTCGATGCCCTCGCCGACGAACTTACCCAGGTAGGTGCCGGCATACTCCATGCCGCCGGAGCGGCTGCCGGAGATGTTGCGGATATCGGCGGCAGCGGACTTGATCTCCTCATCGTGCTCTTCGAGCAGCGGCATAGCCCACGCGTTTTCACCCACGGTGCGGCCTAGCGCTGCGAGGTGATCGCGCAGTTCCTCGGTGCCCATGATGCCGGCGGTGCGGTCACCTAGGGCGACTATCTGGGCGCCGGTGAGGGTGGCGGTTTCGATGAGGACGTCCGGGTTGTCCTCGGACGCGCGGGCGATGGCGTCGGCAAGCACCAGGCGGCCCTCAGCGTCGGTGTTGAGAACCTCGGAGGTGATGCCGCCGTAGTGGGTGATCACGTCGCCGGGGCGGGACGCGTTGGCGGACGGCATGTTCTCAGCCAGTGGCAGGTAAGCGGTGACCTTGACCGGAAGCTTGAGCTGCGCGGCCGCAATGGCTACGGAGGCCATAGCCGCGGAGCCGCCCATATCGGAAATCATGTCCCACATGCCGGCGCCCGGCTTCAAGGAAATGCCGCCGGTGTCAAAGGTTATGCCCTTGCCCACGAGCGCCACGTGCTTGGCGGCCTTCTTCGGCTCCCACGCCATGCGCACGAGGCGAGGCGGGCGCGCTGAACCCTTGCCCACGGCGATGATGCCGCCGAATCCCTGGGCCTCGAGTTCCTTTTCATCCAGGACGTCCACGCTTAGCCCCGCCTTTTCGCCTTCCTGCTTGAGCAGTTCGGCGTAGGAGGCCGGGTAGAGGATATTGGATGGGGTGTTGACAAGGTCGCGGGCGGTAATGACCGCCTCGGCGGTGACCTTGGCGGCCTCGAATGCGGCGGCCTCCGATTTATCGGAAGAGATAAAGGAGACGGTGGCCCGCTGCGCGGCGTCCGCGTCATCTTCGGTGTGGATGCCCTTGTAGACGTAGCCGCCCAGGATGATTCCCTCCACGGCGGGCACCAGGCCAAAGTGCGCAAAGTCGGCAACGGCGCTGTCAATCCCCTTGAGCGCGCGCCCCGCGGAGCCTGCGGCGCGGCGGACCGCCTCAGCGTCTACCTGCTCGGGGCTGCCCAGGCCCACCGCGATAATCGAGGTAGCGCCCGCCTTGGCCGGAGCCGGGATGCGCACTACCTCACCTGCGGTTCCCTTGGCGCCAACGGCGACCAAGGCCTCAAAGGCGGCCTTGAGCTGGGATCCTCCGAGCAGTAAACCGGCCGGAACCTCCAATCCCTCCTCGCCCTTGCAGGTGGCGATAATAAAGGCATCGGCCTTCTTTGGCGCCTTCTTCACCAGCTTGACTGCGGGGAACGTGCCCGCACCCGGCAGGGAAATAGCGGACTTAGCCTGTGATTTGGCCACAGTTATCCTCCTAAGGTTTTGTCAGAAACAGTTTCGACCTTCCCACTTTAGCCATTCTTGGCCTCAACGTGTTGGGTACGGGAGAATGCAGTGGCATATTGCTGTGGGTTCTTGACTGGCGGAGTAGATTAAGTTCCATGACTTCTTTGGAGTATCAGGTAACCCGCAACGAAAACGCACGCCCGGCCGCTGAGCGTCAGGCCATCTTGGAAAACCCAGGCTTCGGCAAGGAATTTACGGACCACATGGTGACCATCGATTGGACCAAGGATAAGGGTTGGCACAACGCCCAGCTCCAGCCCTACGGCCCCGTCACCATGGATCCGGCGACCAACGTGTTCCATTACGGCCAGGCAATCTTCGAGGGTCTCAAGGCCTACCGTCATGAGGATGGCACCATCGTGGCCTTCCGTCCTGATGAAAACGGCAAACGCCTCAACGACTCTGCTGACCGCCTGGCCATGCCGCAGCTGCCGGTCGAGGAATTCCTGAAATCCGTGCAGGTGCTCGTAGAGGCGGACCAGGACTGGGTGCCGGCCGCCGGCGGAGAGGCCTCCCTGTACCTGCGCCCGTTCATGATCTCCACTGAGGTATCCCTGGGCGTTCACCCGGCGGACGCCTACCGCTACATCCTCATTGCATCCCCGGCTGGTGCCTACTTCAAGGGCGGAGTTAAGCCGGTGAAGGTCTGGCTGTCTAAGGATTACGTCCGCGCCGCCCCCGGTGGCTGCGGAGCGGCCAAGTTCGCGGGTAACTATGCGGGCTCCCTTTTGGCCCAGGCGCAGGCGGAGGAAAAGGGCTGCGACCAGGTGGTGTGGCTTGATGCGATTGAGCACAAGTACATCGAGGAAATGGGCGGCATGAACCTGATGTTTGTCTACGGTTCCGGCGATGATGTCACCATCGTGACCCCATCCTTGTCCGGCTCACTGCTTCCGGGCATCACCCGCAAGTCCCTCCTGCAGGTGGCGCAGGATTTGGGCTACAAGGTGGAAGAACGCCGAATCACTACGGATGAATGGCGCGAGGACGTAGCATCCGGCGCAATGACCGAGGCCTTCGCCTGCGGTACCGCCGCCGTCATCACCCCGGTGGGTCACGTGGCAAGCAAGGACGGCGAGTACCTCATTAATAACAATGAGGCCGGCGAGGTAACCATGAAGCTTCGCGAGGCGCTCACGGGCATCCAGCGCGGTTCCGTCGAGGACACGCACGGCTGGCTGCACACCCTGGTGAAGTAGCACCCGTTTGCTTTTAGGTTTCCCCGCGTTCGCCTTGATGGTGGCGTGGGGATTCGTCTATTTGGCGGGGATTGGGGTTGGCGTGCAACAAACTCGTTCGATCGTGGCTAGATCATGCATTCATCGGGGGCGATCGAACGTATTTGTTGCGGATAGCTATGATTTGGCAGGCGGGGTGCAACAAACTCGTTCGATCTGGGAGAGATCCGGTGGTTTTGGCCGGTGATCGAACGTATTTGTTGCACTTAGTCAACGCATGAAAGCAAAAGAATTGGTCGGGCTCGCGGGATTGCTCCGGTTGACCTTATGGCTAACTCCGAAGGCGGGACCGCTGGTCCCGCCTTCATGCGCAAGCGACCATGGTGGGGGCTTCGCGTCAATTGCCGACCGTGTATCGTCCTCTGAGCCCGACTGGGATTTTGATGCCCACTGTCTGGCCGCGATGCGTAGTGCGCGCCGGGTGCTAGACCTGGGCACCGGTGGCGGGGAGCGGCTCATCGCAATCATCGAACAGTTGGGGCCGGATGTGCCGGAAATCTGGGCTACGGAAGGGTGGGAGCCCAACATTCCCGTGGCGACGGAGAATCTGAAGGGGTACGGGGTAGAGGTCCGCGCCTGCGATGCCGAATCCGGTGACACCATTCCGTAGCCGGACAATTACCTTGACGTGGTCATGTCCCGGCATGAAAGCTTTTCCGCTGAGGAAGTCGCCCGGGTTCTCCGGCCCGCCGGGATTTTTCTGACCCAGCAAGTCAGCGGCGACAATTGTCCCGAATTGCTGACATGGTTTGGTGGTGAGAGCCAATACCCTGATGTGAACCTGTCGCACTACACTGCGATGGTGAAAGACGCCGGGCTGGAGATTGTCGACAGCGGAGAACGGGCCGGGCATATGCACTTCGATGACGTCGAAACGCTAATTACTTACTTGGGATACTGCCCGTGGGAAGCGCCGGAGTTCGACGTCGAAAAACACGCGGATGTCCTGCGTGAGCTGGCTAACTCAGCGGCGGCTGGGGACAGGATTGCCCTGACGGAAAAGCGTTTCTGGTTGCACGCCAGGGCAGCTGGCTAACCGCACGTCTACTAGGACAAATTGCGGCTGACTGCGGCAACTTCGCCGGCCGCCAAATCCACGGCACTTATCAGCAAAGGGAGCGCATTAAGCGCACCCAATCCGCCCCCGGCCCGGATATCTAGGTTCAACAACGGAACCAATCCCAATTCCTGGAGGGCCAGGCGGTGCGCCGGTTCCGGCCCGATGCCCGTGGCGTAGCACCAGTGCCGGCAATCGATGGAGAGCCTTTCCGCCAGCAGGGCGGCGGTGGCAACGAGAGGGCCGTCGATGAGCACAGGGGTGCGGCGCTGCGCGGCCTGCGCAATAAACGCGGTGAGCGCCGCGAGGTTAGGGGAGCCGATGAGCTGGATGAGCTCGCGCGGATCGGAGGCGAAATTTCTAGCCCTAAACATGGCATCGCGGACCACGCGCACCTTGGTCTTCCACATGGCGTCCGTGATGCCGGAGCCAGGGCCAACTATCTGGACAGGCTCAGTGCGCGTTATAACTCCCATCACGGCCGCGGCTACGGTGGTAGCCCCCACTCCCAGCTCTGCGGGGATTAAAAGATCGGCGCCGGCATCCACGGCGCTATTGGCGGCCTTGGCGCCAAGTTCGAAAGCGGCATCGACCGTGGCGGCGTCCATGGCATCGGACGTATCTATGCCACCGGCAGGCCCGCAGGTGTCCGTGACGTTGATGAGTGAAACCCCCACACCGAGGCGGCGCGCCAGGGCGCTCACCGGGCCCACACCGGTCCGGAGTTCCTCTACCTGCTCATCCGTCGCGGCAGGCGCGAAGGCGGACAGACCGGCGCCCTGATAGTGGGCCCCAGCAATGCTGTTATGGCCTGCAAAGACTACAAGACGCGCGTTCATCGGGGAGCGTGCAGGTACCTGTCCCTGCGCCCCGGCTAGCCATGCCGCCGGCTCGCACAAGCGGCCAAAGGAAACCCCGCGCGGCGTAGCACCAAGGCCGACGCGAACAGCGTCGGCGGCTTCGGCGTCAACCGGCGGGGCAGGTGTGAAAACAGCCATGAGGCTTAATTTACCTCAGCGCCGCGCTCGACGCGCGGACGCGGGGTGCGCCACTTGCGAGGCTGGGTCGCGCGGCCAAAGGCATACATACCCAGGCCGAAACCTGGGGCGGTTGAACCCTCAAACTTCATGCGCACGGCATTGTTGACCTTGCGGCCCATAATGATGCCTTCGATGGCGAACAGCACGATGACCACCATCGCAATGGTGGAGGTGATGTTGGCAAACCGCGGTGCGAACGTAGCGGTGAACATAATGACAAGCATGATGAGCGCGGCGGGCATGGCCCACTCGCTCAGCCAGCGGCGGGAATCAACCCAGTCGCGGACGAACGCGCGTTCAGGGCCGCGGTCGCGGGCCATGAGGTAGCGCTCGTCGCCGCTGGCCATCTTGGCCTGGTTCTCGCGGGCGATGCGGCGGTTTTCTTCCTTTTCCTTCCTCTTATATTCCTTCCACTCCTGCTTGCTCAGGGACTTCTTTAGCTCCTTGCGGTGCTGGTAGCGCTGAGCATCAGACATGCTATTGGGATCGCGGCGAACGCCGCGGGCAATTTCCTGCTCCGCACGCTTCGGCGTAGGTCGGCCCTTAGGCGGGGTGTAGCCCTTGGGAAGGTTGGTCTGCGCATCCCCGGCGGCCCTGCCCGCGGTGTGGGCGGCATCGCCGGCCGCGGTGGACCCCTTTGGGGAGGCGGTGGGGGCAGCCTTACCCGGCTGCTGGGACTCTTGATCTTTTTGCCACGGAAGTTTCACGTTCAACAGCATACAAAGGAAGGTTGCAGAAGTGGGAATATATCCCCTCATGGGCGGGTTAATGGAGACATATGGCAGATGGCTTAACCGTGAGGGTATCGTGGCACGGGAAAGCTACAGGCTTGTCGGTGCTCGCGTTTGGCGCCATGCGCGTAGTGTGGGTACTTACGAGACTCGAACTAGAGACAACATTGAGGAGAACACATGACTGCTCCAACTTCCGCCACCGGCGTGATCTTGACCGATGCCGCCGCAGCTAAGGCCAAGTCCCTACTCGACCAGGAGGGCCGTGACGATCTAGCCCTGCGCATCGCGGTTCAGCCTGGCGGTTGCGCCGGCCTGCGCTACCAGCTGTACTTCGATGACCGTACCCTCGACGGTGACAAGGAAGACCTGATTGGCGGCGTTCGTCTGGTAGTAGACAAGATGTCCGTGCCTTACCTCGCTGGCGCAAAGATTGACTTCGCGGACACCATCGAGTCCCAGGGCTTTACCATTGACAACCCAAACGCAACCGGTTCTTGCGCCTGCGGCGACTCCTTCAACTAAGGCCCGCTAGGCACAGCAGAGCCCGGTATCCCTTGAGCCTAAAGGCCTGGGATACCGGGCTTTTTCATGTCTTCTTCGTTTAACCCGGGGCGCTAAGGGCTTGGCCGGCCCCTAACGCGCGTGGGTGGAAGGCTAGAGCTTGACCGGGTACTCCTTGTGCTCGATCTGCGGATCGATTCGCTTTTCCACAAAGATTCCATGCCAGATCATGAACGCGAGCACGGTCCACAGGCGGCGGGAGTGATCCGATACGCCGTCGCGGTGCTCCTTGAGCATCTCCATGACCTCGTGCTTGTTGAAGATATCCTCCGTCTGGGAGTCGTTGATGGTATCTTGCGCCCAGCCAAAGAGTTCATCGCCGGCCAGCCAGTGGCGCATAGGAACCGGGAAGCCCAGCTTCTTGCGGTGCAGCACGTGTGGCGGAACGATCTGCTCCATGGCCTTGCGCAGGGCGTACTTGGTGGTGCCGTTGGCAATCTTCAAATCGTACGGAATGGACTCCGCAACGGCGAAGACTTCCTTATCTAGGAATGGAACGCGCAACTCGAGGGAGTTAGCCATGTTCATCTTGTCCGCCTTGACCAGGATGTCACCGCGCATCCAGGTAAACAGGTCCAAGTGCTGCATGCGTGCGACCGGGTCCATGTGCTTGGACTGGGCGTAGATTGGCGCGGTGACCTCGCGGTGGTCCCATTCGCGCTTGGCCCACGGGATCACGCGCTGCATCTGCTCAAAGTTAAAGGAGCGCGCGTTGCCGTAGTAACGCTCCTCCATGGTCATGGATCCGCGGTCCAGCAATGACCTGCCCTTCATCCCATCCGGCAAAACCCTGGACAGCTTGCCCAGCCCCTGGCGCAGCGGGGAAGGGATCTTCTCAAAGGGCGCTAGGGACAGTGGCTCCTTATAGATGGTGTAACCGCCGAAGAGCTCATCCGCGCCCTCGCCGGAAAGAACAACCTTGACGTGCTTGCGTGCCTCCTGGGCCACGAAGAACAGGGGAACCAAGGAAGGGTCGGCAACCGGATTATCCAGGTACCACATGATCTTAGGGATGGACTCCGCGTACTCCTCGGGGGAGACCACTTTCACGATGTGCTCAGTGCCAATTGCCTCAGCGGTCTCGGCGGCCACATCGACCTCTGAGTAGCCCTCACGCTCGAAGCCGGTGGTAAATGTCAAAAGGTTTGGGTTGTGGCGCTTTGCGAGGGTGGCAATCGCGGAGGAATCGATGCCGCCGGACAGGAAGGAGCCAACGGTTACATCGGCACGCATGTGCTTTTCCACCGAATCCTCGAGCGCCCGAGCAATGCGGTCAAAAAGATCCTGTTCCTTACCCTTTGGTACCGGCTGCGCGTTGAACCGCGGCTTGAAGTAGCGGTTAGAAACCACGGTGCCGCCCGGCTTCAGGGTGACGGTGCAGCCGGACTCGACGCGGCGGATGTTCGCGTGCAACGACTCCGGCTCTGGGACGTACTGCAAGTCCACGTAGTGCTCGATGGCGCGGCGATCAAGGCTGAGGTCTAGATTAATGGCCTCGGCCATCTCCAAGATGGACTTCATCTCCGAAGCAAACACGGTGCCGGCATCAGTGGTGGCGTAGTACAGCGGCTTGATGCCGAACTGGTCGCGGGCGGCGAACATGGTGCGGGTCTCGGTGTCCCAGATGACGATGCCGAACATACCGCGCAGGTGGTTGACCACGTCCGCACCCCAGTGGTGGTAGCCCACAACGATTGGCTCGCCGTCACCCTCAGTATTAAAGGTGTAGCCGGCGGCCTGCAGCTCCTCGCGAAGCTCGATGTAATTGTAGATCTCGCCATTAAAGGTCATGGCGTAGCGCTCTGGGTTGTCTTCCGGGCCCCAGCGCAGGGGCTGGTGTGAGTGCTCGAGGTCAATGATGGAAAGACGGTTGAAGCCAAAGACCGCCGAATCGTCATGCCAGGTACCTGCGGCGTCCGGACCGCGGTGGCGCATGCATGGCAGTCCTTCCTCGATGGCAGACACAAACTCATTCGCGTTCGAGTTAGCGGTGAGCATGCTGAGAAGTCCGCACATGGGTGGTTACTCCTTATATATGTCTATGAAATCTAGCTTCCACATACTGTACGGCTCAGGCGTCGCTAATGCCTATCTCGCCACGGCAAACGGCAAGTTTCCCTCCGAACGAAAATTAGGCCTTAGCTCCGCGTGGGCGAACACGGTTTTAGACTTAACCGGAGCGTGTTGATGGCGATGGGGGAGTGCTTCCCCTTTAGGGTGCGAACTTTCGGTTGATGCGCCGCTAAAACCGATGTGAATTGGGTAACAGCGGGCGGCGGTAGGTGGGGGTGCGGATCGGGCATTTGGCAGGTGAACCTGTAACATCATCACCGACCAACATTCTGTGCGTTCCATGAGGTCCAGCTGTCACGGGCTTAAAGGCCTGCAAAGCGGTCTGGATCCACTATCCTGATTGGATAGGAATGCTCGTGAAGTGTTCGAGAAGTTTTGTGTGGACAGAAAGGCAGAACACACGTGGGACAGCGTAATAAGCGCAATATCACCCGTAAGGTGGGCCTAGCCGGCGCACTTGCACTGGGTGGTTCGGCCCTGGCAGCTTGTGATGTCAAAGCGCCAGAGGCAGTCAATAAGGTAATCGGTTTTGGCTGGCCACGGGGTATTACCCCTGAGGCCGAGGCAATGTACAACTTCTGGATCTGGGTTTGGGTTGCCGCATGGATCATCGGCATTATCATGTGGGGCCTCATGCTCGTGGCTATCTTCCGCTGGAGCGCGAAGAAGGCCGAGAAGGCTGGCAAGGGTGAATTCCCTAAGCAGCTGCAGTACAACCTGCCGCTCGAAATGGTGCTGACCGTTGTGCCAATTATCATCATCACCGGCCTGTTCTTCTTCACCGTTCAGGCGCAGCAGAAGGTTACCGCGCTGGATAAGGATCCAGAGGTAGTGGTTGACGTTACCGCCTACCAGTGGAACTGGAAGTTCGGCTACGCTTCGCTGACCGGTAATGCGGCCCCTAACGGCCAGGATTACAACGGTGCCGACGAAGAGCGTCAGGCACTCGCGGAGGACTCCTCCATCGACCCAGAGGGCGTAAAGAATCCTAACCCGATTCACGGCAAGTCCAAGGGTGACATCTCCTACCTGAACTTCAACGAGATTGAGACCGTAGGCACCACCGAGGAGATCCCGGTTCTGGTTCTGCCAACCGGTACTCCTATCGAGTTCCGCCTCGCTTCCGGCGACGTATCCCACTCCTTCTGGGTTCCGGAGTTCCTCTTCAAGCGTGACGTTTACTCCCACCCAGAGGCAAACCAGCAGGAGCGTGCTTTCCAGGTAGAGGAGATCACTAAGGAAGGCGCATTCGTTGGCCGCTGTGCTGAGATGTGCGGTACCTACCACGCGATGATGAACTTTGAGATTCGCACCGTAAGCCCGGAGAACTTCAAGGCTTACATGCAGTACCGAATCGATAACCCAGATGCTCCAAACTCTGAGGCACTGGCTTCCATCGGTGAGGCCCCTTACGCAACCACCACCCAGCCGTTCAACGGTTCCCGCCAGACTAATGATGGCAACAACTTCGTTGACGCTAACGAAAAAGCAAACGCTTAAGGAGTAATCATGCGCGTTGGAGCTAAAGTCTTTTACGGCATCGCCGTTTACCTGGTAATCTCCCTGGTCGTTTACACCATTGGCGTTAACTACATTCAAGATGACGGCTACGCTTACGGTCCTGAGTGGATCGGCATCGTTGGCCTGACCCTGGCAACCCTGCTGTGCTTGATGCTCGCCGGCTACCTTCACTTCACCGATTCCCGCACGGACATCGCGCCGGAGGATTGGGAAGAGGCTGAGGTAGCGGATGGCGCCGGCATTCTGGGCTTCTTCTCTCCGAATTCCATCTGGCCAATCGCGATGGCGGGTTCCATCGCCGTTATGGGTCTGGGCATCATCTTCGTCTACTACTGGCTCATCGTTCTGGGCGCGGCTCTTCTGGTATTTACCGTTACCAAGCTCTCCCTGCAGTACGGTCTGCCAAAGGAGAAGCACTAAGCTTCTAAACCGCGCGGCCTGAGCGCCGCGCGCCACGTGAACTTCTCGAGTCCCCGTTCTTCTAAAAGAGGAGCGGGGACTTTTTGGTGCGTCGGTTAATCCTCGTAAAAGTTCCCGGATTGCCGTAAAAATTTTGTACAAGGCGATCCGTGGGGGAGGGCGCGGGGCCCTGGAATCAGAGCCGATGCGAATACTGCCGCGGGGGCCACTTTTTCTACCAGCGCTTTTACTTCTTTGCCCCTCATTATTCGGGGGTCAACCGAAAGTTTGAAAGCGCGGGTGATGGGGGCCTTCCGGCTTGTGATTTATCTCTCAGGGCAAATTGGCATGGCGACTTGCGTCTTTTCGGGCGGTACGCATGGCGAAGTTGGCCCGGCGAGCAGATCTGCGGGCTTGCTGCGGCTCCGGCTTGATAACCTGCGAAAACACTTCGTCGGAAATGGGCTTAAAAAGTTCCCATTTATAAGGAATAATCTTGGGCCGCGGTTCGTTCTTTTTCGCCCGCGCCAAAGCCAACGGGGAGGCTTCAAATTGCGGGGGGATTCGGGTGACTTATGGGTCCCGAACCGTCATACTAATAGACGTGACGAGCGCAGTTTCAAACCAAGGTATGGCAGCACCACGTGTTGCTACGCTGAACCGACCCAATATGGTCAGCGTGGGCACCATCGTGTTCCTGTCTCAGGAATTGATGTTCTTCGCCGGACTGTTCGCAATGTGGTTCACATCGCGCGCTAACGGCCAGGAAGGTGATTGGGCGGTTCAGACCGGCCATCTCAACGTTGTGTATGGCGGTGTCATCACCGCCATCCTGATCACGTCCTCCGTTACTTCCCAGTTCGGCGTCTTCGCAGCTGAAAGGGGTGACGTATATAAGCTACGTGTTTGGTACGCAGTGACCATTCTGCTCGGCGTGATCTTCATTGGTCTCGTTGCGTTTGAGTGGTACGAGATGATCCACCACGGTGTGACGATTCAGTCCAGTGTCTTTGGTTCGGTCTTCTACATTCTGACCGGTTTCCACGCGGCACACGTGACCGCCGGCATTCTTGCCTTCGTGATCGTTCTCATTCGTGTGGCCAAGACCAAGTTCACGCCATCGCAGGCAACTGCGGCAATGGCAGTGTCCTACTACTGGCACTTCGTGGACATCATCTGGATCGGCGTTTTTGTCGTTATCTACCTCGTACAGTAGGCCGTAGTGAAGCCGGTGGTTTCACTGGCCTACAGCCTTCACTTTCCGAGCACGACTTATTCTAAGGAAAATGATGGATAGCAATTCTAATTCTGCCGCACAGGCAGCAGGCAAGACCCCTGCTGCCGTAGCGGCTAAGAAGACCCGCCGTCGCCGCAAGGCGAAGCGCACGCTTGCGGGTACCTTCGCGCTGACCATCGGCCTGACCGGTGCTGGCGTCCTGGCTACCGCCTTGACCCCGGACGCTCAGGTTGCAACCGCGCAGAAGGACGACCAAGCCCTCATCCAAGAAGGCAAGGACATCTACGACGTAGCTTGTATCACCTGCCACGGTGCGAACCTGCAGGGCGTCGATGACCGTGGCCCATCACTCATCGGTATCGGCTCCGGTGCGGTGTACTTCCAGGTCCACTCCGGCCGTATGCCGATGATGTCTAACGATGCACAGGCTGAGCGCAAAACCCCACGCTACACCGAGCAGCAGACCATGGCCCTTGCGGCCTACGTTGCCGCTAACGGTGGCGGTCCGGACGTAGTTTACGAGACGGATGAGAACGGTAACGTGCAGTACGACGAGAAGGGCAACAAGATTATTGCCCAGGAGTCCCTGCGCGGCGCTAACTACAACGGCCAGATCCAGGCCGAGGACGTAGCGCGAGGTTCCGAGCTCTTCCGCATGAACTGCGCGTCCTGCCACAACTTCACCGGCCAGGGCGGCGCACTGTCCTCCGGTAAGTACGCTCCACCGCTGGCTCCGGCCAACGAGCAGGAGATTTACCAGGCAATGCTCACCGGCCCTCAGAACATGCCTAAGTTCTCCGATCGTCAGCTGACCGCCGATGAGAAGAAGGACATCATTGCATTCCTGAAGTCCGCTGGTGAAACCCCCAGCCCGGCGGGTTGGGACCTTGGCGGTCTTGGCCCAGTTGCTGAGGGTCTAGCAATGTGGATTATCGGCATCACCGCCCTGTGTGCTGCTGCAATGTGGATTGGATCTCGCTCATGAGCAACGTAAAGAAGAATTACACTGAGGCTCAGCTGAAAGGCATGAGCGAGACTGAGCTTGCTGCCCTCGGCACCGAGCTCGACGATGTAACCGTTGCGTTCCGCAAGGAGCGCTACCCGGTAGCCGGTGACCCTGCCGAAAAGCGTGCCGCATTCGGTATTGGCGTATGGCTCACCATCTCCATTGTTATGGCCCTGGCGTTCCTCGCCGTCTACATCTTCTGGCCATGGCAGTTCAAGACCCACGGTGATGAGGGTCTTTTGTGGCACATCTTCTACACCCCACTTTTGGGCCTGACCTCCGGCCTGGCGATCATCTCTCTGGGTATCGCCATCGTCCAGTACGTCAAGAAGATCATCCCTGAGGAGATTTCCGTTCAGCGTCGCCACGACGGTCCTTCCGAGGAGATTGACCGCCAGACCCTGACCGCTCTTCTGAACGATTCCTGGAAGACTTCCACCCTTGGTCGTCGCAAGACCCTCATGGGCCTTTTCGGTGGCGCCGGCGTACTGTTCGGCCTGACCGTTGCGGCTCCGCTGGGTGGCGCAATCAAGAATCCTTGGAAGGTACGCCACGATCTGGACTACACCGGCGACGGTACCCTGTGGACCTCCGGCTGGACCATGCACGAGAAGGGCGTCAAGCTCTACCTCGCACGCGACACCGGTACCATCGCGGAGCCGCACACCGGCGAATCCGGCACCCACTACACCACCCAGGGCGTTTCCCGCCTGGTGCGTGTTCGCCCGGAGGACCTGGCCGCGGGCGGCATGGAGACCGTCTTCCCGCTCGCAGCTAGCGACGTTAACGACGGTGCGGAGTACGACCCGAACAAGGATGTCTACGAAAACCACATGCACTCCATTCACGGCAACCGCAACCCGGTTATGCTGATTCGCCTGCGTCACTCCGACGCACAGCGAGTAATTGAGCGCGAGGGTCAGGAAGACTTCCACCACGGCGATTACTACGCATACTCCAAGATTTGTACTCACATCGGTTGCCCAACCTCTCTGTACGAGGCTCAGACCAACCGAATCCTGTGCCCTTGCCACCAGTCGCAGTTCGATGCACTGCGTTACGGCAAGCCACTCTTCGGCCCGGCGGCCCGTGCTCTGCCACAGCTGCCAATCACCGTGGATGAAGAGGGTTACCTCGTCGCACAGGGTAACTTCATCGAGCCTGTAGGCCCGGCTTTCTGGGAGCGTAAGTCATAATGAGCAATAAACTAGCCGAAATCGGTAACAACATTGACTCGCGGTACACTGCCTCGGGCTTCATTCGCCAGCAGCTAAACAAGGTATTCCCAACTCACTGGTCCTTCATGCTCGGTGAGATGGCGCTGTACAGCTTCATCATCTTGCTGCTGACCGGTATCTACTTGGCACTGTTCTTCGACCCTTCCATCACGAAGGTTATCTATGACGGTGCGTACACCCCTCTCAACGGCGTTGAGATGTCCCGAGCATACGCAACGGCACTCGATATTTCCTTTGAGGTTCGCGGCGGCCTGTTCGTTCGCCAGATGCACCACTGGGCAGCACTCATGTTCATGATGTCCATGGTTGCCCACATGCTCCGCATCTTCTTCACCGGCGCATTCCGCCGCCCGCGTGAGGCCAACTGGATCATCGGCGTCGCCCTGATTCTGCTGGGCATGATCGAGGGCTTCCTCGGTTACTCCCTTCCGGATGATCTGCTCTCCGGCGTTGGTCTGCGAATCATGTCCGCAATCATCCTGGGTATCCCAATCCTGGGCACCTGGATGCACTGGGCCATCTTTGACGGTGACTTCCCATCTGACCTGATGCTGGATCGTTTCTACATCCTGCACGTTCTGGTCATTCCGGGCATCATCCTTGGCCTCATTGCAGCCCACCTGCTCCTGGTTTGGTACCAGAAGCACACCCAGTTCCCTGGTCCTGGTCGCGCAGAGAACAACGTCGTTGGCGTTCGAATCATGCCGGTCTTCGCCACGAAGGCTATCGGCATGGGCGCGATGGTTGCGGGTGTTCTGGCCCTGATGTCCGGTATCCTCACCATCAACGCAATCTGGCTGCTGGGTCCATACAACCCATCCCAGGTTTCCGCCGGTTCCCAGCCTGATATCTACATGCTTTGGACTGACGGTGTGGCCCGTGTCATGCCAGCGTGGGAGCTCTACCTGGGCAACTACACCATCCCATCCGCATTCTGGGTAGCCCTTCTGTGTGGTCTAATGGTTGTACTGCTTATCGCATACCCATTCATCGAGAAGAAGTTCACCGGTGACGATGCTCACCACAACCTGCTGCAGCGTCCGCGCGACGTTCCAGTTCGTTCCGGTATCGGCGCAATGGCTATCACCTTCTTCCTGCTGGTTACCATCTCTGGTGGTAACGACCATGTTGCGCACTTCTTCCAGATCTCCCTGAACGCGATGACCTGGGTAGGCCGTATCGGCATTATCATCCTGCCGCCATTGGCTTACTTCATCACCTACCGAATCTGCGTTGGTCTGCAGCGCTCCGACCGTGAGGTCCTGGAGCACGGCATTGAGACCGGTATCATCAAGCAGATGCCAAACGGCGCCTTCATCGAGGTTCACCAGCCAATTGGCCCGGTTGATGAGCACGGTCACCAGATCCCAATGGAGTACGCCGGTGCTTACGTTCCTAAGCAGCTCAACCAGCTTGGCCTGGCTGATTCTGAGACCCAGGGCGTATTCTCCCCGGATGATCCGGACATGATGCGCCGCGTTCACGAGGCTCGCGAGGACAACCATGTTGAGGAAGCGGAGATGTTCCGCCGTCTCAATGAGGCCAACCGCCGCGAGGACGAGGAGAACGGCCGCATCTAAGTTCCAGCCCTAGGCTGAACACTAGCGCTCTCGACGCCTGTTCCTTACCTACTAGGTAAGGGCAGGCGTTTTCTATTGCCAAGGCCGCCCAGCTTGTCCTTAGTACCCCTCTTATATACGGGCTTATATAAGGCGATTTGAGGGCTTATATAGGAAAGCTAGGCGTCTGCGTGCAGGGCGCCTGCGATAGGCGGGGCATTTTCACGCGCGGGATGTGCGTGGACGGTACGTGCGCTCAGGCAGGCGCTCATACTCTAGGGGGCGCTTCAATAAGAACCCGGGGCTTTATAGCATTCGGCTAAGACCTAGGCGGGGCTTTATCTGGGTACCAGGGGTTGGGGCGGGGCCTTGTTCTTGGGGCGGGGTGGCTCTTCTGCGGAATTTGTGGCGTGGTAGACGCTACCGGGGCACTTTTATCCCCGCGCGCCAAATACGCCCGCGGTGGGCTCAGCGGCGGGTGTCACGCCGGCAATGCGGGCGCTACAGGGGAGGGGAGGGGTAAGGAGAAGGCCCCTAAACGGGCCTCCAGGGTCGGGCGTGACAAAGGTCACAATAATATTTTTATTTGTGCTGTGGAATGGGGAAGTGATCTCGTTCAGCCTTTCCTTAGAGAATGGAATTTACTAAATCCGCTAGTCGCGAGGGGTTTTGGGGACGA
The DNA here is from genome assembly GCF_004795735.1 of Corynebacterium endometrii. Classification (NCBI taxonomy): domain Bacteria; kingdom Bacillati; phylum Actinomycetota; class Actinomycetes; order Mycobacteriales; family Corynebacteriaceae; genus Corynebacterium; species Corynebacterium endometrii. The sequence continues at coordinate 1,703,858 of NZ_CP039247.1, read as the reverse complement.
GCTGGAAAGTGTGGTCCGTCTCTGTCTTGGAAGGGGTTTTAGGGTATCGGGAAGGTAACCCGTTGATAACGGGACGGTAACGGATGACATGCTGGGTCAAAATTCGACATTCGCCGTGACAATTTCGTAACCTATTCGAGACATTGCGTTACCAACCACGGGGCGCATTCATAAAACAAAAGATTTTAAGCGTCGTATCTGGCCCTCCTGAAGCAGTGGGGCCGAGCGGAGGAGCCCTACAGAGATGGGCGTCCTACGAACGTTAGGTCCACTCGGGCCAGAGCCATACGGGTCACGCGTCCTTGAACTCGAATCGAGGATTGCCGTGGCTTGGATGGTAGACGCACAGGAAAGTTTGGAGTTTAATTCGTGGCTAAGCATCGTCGTCAGGACACCAGCGTATCCCGCCGCATCGCGGGCGCAACCGCCCTCGCCGCAACCGCAACGGTTGCTGTTCCAGCGGTAGGTAACGCTGCTGAGGTCTCCATCCCTAACACCGGTTTTTCCGTTGAGGTTCAGGGCCTGGAAGACATTCCTAACATCGAGAAGGTGCCAAACATTGACCGTTACGTTCCTGAGCTGGCTCAGCGCGTGACCGGTCAGGCTAACTACTCCGCGCCAGTATCCGCCCCACAGGGCGCACCGGCCGCCCCGCAGGCTGCGCCAGCACCCGCACAGACCACCGGCCAGAAGGTAGTAGAAGCGGTGCGCTCCAAGGTTGGTTCCCCATACGCCTACGGCGCTGCGGGCCCTAGCTCCTTCGATTGCTCCGGCTTGACCTCCTGGGCGTACGCGCAGGCCGGCAAGTCCATTCCTCGCACCTCCCAGGCCCAGGCATCCGCCGGCCAGCAGGTGCCGCTGTCCGAGATTCAGCCCGGTGACATCGTTGCCTACTACGGTGGCGCATCCCACGTTGCCATCTACGTTGGCAATGGCATGATGATCGACGCGCTTAACTCCGGTACTCCGGTCGCTGAGCGCCCGCTGCACTACATGCCAATCCATTCCGTAGTCCGCTTCTAAACGCGTCTACCGGTAGGTTGAACAATGGCCCTGGAGGTTCCCCGTGAGCCGCCAGGGCTTTTTCCATTTCTGCTTGCGCGCTAATTTTAGAGGCGCCTGCCGGGGGTGGCCCTAAGGCCCCAATCACTTCACTGGAAAGCTTGAAACCAAAGGCTGCGGACATTTCGCGAAAAGTACCGCGATTGTCTATAGTTGGCCCAAGTTTCAACTTGGATCACTCTCAGAAAGTCACACTGTGCACCGCGATCACTCCCAGCGCCGCCGTGGCGCTCGCGTCTCCCTCGCCGCAGTAACGGCGGCCGCTATGACCTTCTCCCTCGTCGGTGGGGCGGTGGCCCAGGAAGTCGGCGAGGCCCCAGCCCCCGGTCACGCCGCCGGCGGCCCCGCGGATGTTTACGGACTCATAGAGCGCATGGGCGAATTGGGCCAGCAGGTGGCCGCGAAGAATGAAGAACTCAAGGCCGCCGAGGATGAACTCGCCCGCGCGGAGGCCGAACTCGAAGGTCTGCGCTCAAAGGCGGAGCAGGCGCGGCGTGACCTAGAGGCGGCGACGTCCGCCCTGGACGAGCAGCAGCGCAGCGTCAACGGGATTGCGCAATCCCGTTACCGCGGCTTTAACTTCGACCCGCTGACCACCACCCTGGCCTCCGGTGACCCGCAGTCCGCCGTGGACCGCCTGGGGTACCTAGGGGCAATCTCCCGTGACGCGCAGCGCACGTTGGAGACCATGTCCGCGCGTTCGGCGGAGGCGGAAGCAATGCGGGACACGGCCGATAGGGCGGTCAAGCTGGCCGCGGACAAGGCGGCGGAGCTTGAGGCAAGGCGCGAGCAGTTGGTGCTGGATAGGCAGGCGCTTGAGGCCCAGCAGGCTGACATCGAGGCCCAGGTGGATGGGCTTAGCCCTGAGCAGCGGGCGGCGTGGGAGGACCAGTTCAATGCCTCATCCGCCCGCTTCGACCCGGCCAAGCTAGCAGAGCTGTCCGGACTGGGCGGCGGCGCGGTGGCCGCGGCTATGAGCCGCATTGGCTCCCCGTACGGATGGGGCGCTACCGGCCCAAACCAGTTTGACTGTTCCGGATTGATGGTCTGGTCCTATGCGCAGCAGGGCAAGACAATTCCGCGTACCTCCCAGGCGCAGCTCGCCGGCGGCACCCCGGTCCCGCTGGATCAGCTCCAACCGGGCGATATCGTGGGTTATTTCCCGGGCGTGACGCACGTGGGCATGTACATCGGCGATGGCCAAGTGGTGCACGCCTCGACCTACGGCGTCCCGGTCCAGGTGGTGCCTTTGCACTCCATGCAGGTGGTAGGCGCGGTCCGCTACTAGGGCAAGCACCAAATCCTTTTAAAGTCCGGGCCATGACGTACAGTTAAGCGTCATGGCCCGGATTCTGCTTGTTACCAACGATTTTCCGCCCACTATCGGCGGCATACAGTCCTACCTGCGGGACTTTGTCGCCACGCTCAATCCGGAGGACGTAATTGTCTTCGCCTCCACCCAGGATGCCGAGGCGGCAGCGGCCTTCGATGCGGCGCTGCCCTATGAGGTGGTGCGGTGGCCGGGCTCAGTCATGTTGCCCACCCCCGCCGTGGAGCGGGAGATGCGCCGGATTATCCAGGAGCGGGGCATCGAGGTGGTCTGGTTTGGCGCGGCGGCGCCGCTGGCCCTGATGGGCAAGGCCGCCAAGCGCGCCGGCGCCCGCCGCGTGATAGCCACCACGCATGGCCATGAGGTGGGCTGGTCCATGCTCCCGGGCGCGCGCGCAGCGTTGCGCAGGATCGGCGCCAGCGCAGACATCATCACGTATATCTCCTCCTACACCAAGTCCCGGCTGGAGAAGGCCTTTGGGCCGGGGGCGCGGTGGGTTAAGATGCCGTCGGCAGTGGACGCCGGGGCCTTTACACCTGCTACGCCGCAGGCTAAGCGGGCCGCGCGCGCGGGCCTGGGGCTCGCGCAGGGAAGCTTGGTGATAGTTTGCGTCTCCCGCCTGGTCCCGCGCAAGGGCCAGGACCAACTCATCAGGGCAATGCCCGCGGTGCGGGAGCGCTTCCCGGAAGCGGAGTTGCTCATCGTGGGACGGGGGCGTTACAAGGCAACCCTGGAGGCGCTAGCGGACATCTACCATCCTGACACGCGCTTTGTTGAGGCCAAGGGGGAGGACGGCTTGAAACGGGTGCTTAACGCCGCTGACATATTCGCCATGCCGGCGCGCACCCGCGGCGGCGGCCTGGACGTGGAGGGGCTGGGAATCGTCTACCTCGAGGCCCAGGCCGCGGGCCTGCCCGTCATCGCCGGGGATTCAGGCGGCGCCCCCGAGACCGTGACGCCGGAGACCGGGGTGGTGGTGCCGGGCGGGGATCTGCGCGCGCTGGAAGAGGCGTTATGCGGCCTGCTCGGGGACCCCCTGGCGCGCGAGCACATGGGTTCGGCCGGGCGCGCCTACGTGGAGGAAGAATGGAACTGGAAGCGCATGGGGGATACGCTACGGGAGATCACCACGGTCCGGATGTGACCGGGGTGCGGGCAGAGGTATATTCTTTTCACATGCCTCAGCCAATTCAGACTCCATCCCGCCACGGCCAGCAGCCACTGACGGTGGGATTTGATATTGGAGGCACCCATGTCCGGGCGGGAGTGGTCAGCGCGGAGGGCGAGATTATCGATCAGCGCAGCGCGGACACGCTCCGCGACGCCCAGGCCCTCGAGGCGGCAATCGCCCGGCTTACTGATGAGCTTCGCGCGGACCATGACATCGCGGCCGTGGGCCTGGCCGTGGCCGGGTTCGTGGACCCCACGTGCACCACGGTGCGCTTCGCCCCGCACCTGCCGTGGCGGGACGCGCCGGTAAAACACATCCTGGAGGAAAAACTGGGGCTCCCGGTACGCCTGGAGCATGACGCGAACTCCGCGGCCTGGGGCGAATACCGCTTCGGCGCGGGCAGGGGCGCTCAGCACTGGGTGTTTTACGCCTTGGGCACGGGCATCGGGGCCACAATCATGACTCCTGACGGAATCTACCGCGGTGCGCACGGCACCGCGCCGGAATTCGGGCACATCGTGGCGGTCCCCGGCGGACGCGCATGCCCGTGCGGCAAGCGTGGATGCCTGGAACGCTACGTCTCCGGCACGGCGCTGTCCGCCACGGCGGCCGAACTGCGCGCGGATTACTCCACCTCGCTGCCGGAGGACGCTGCGGGGGAGGCCATCACTGCGGCCGCACGGGAGGGGGATCCGCTGGCTCTTGCGGTGATGGAGGAATTCTCCCGCTGGTTGGGTCACGGCCTGTCCTTGGTGGCGGACATCATCGACCCAGAACTCATCGTGATTGGCGGCGGGCTGGCCAAGGAATCGAGCCTGTACATGGAGCCGTCCGTGCGCCACATGGAGGCCTCCATGGTGGGGGCTGGCCACCGCCCAACCCCGCGGGTTGTCAGTGCGGAACTTGGCTCTCGGGCGGGTATGATTGGTGTGGCCGATTTGGCCCGGGATATGGCCGTAGAAGCCGCAGCATCCAAGAATTAGGCAATTACTTACCTCAAGGCTAGTGGGAGCACATCTGCAATGAAGAACAAGTGGTACTGGGTATACAAGCATGTGCTCATCGGGCCATTTCTCCGCCTCTATAACCGCCCTTGGTCCGAGGGGATGGATAACATCCCCGCTGAGGGCGCCGCAATCGTGGCTTCCAATCACCAGTCCGTGATGGATTCCTTCTATTTCCCGCTCATGTGCCCGCGCCAGCTCACCTTTATCGCCAAGGCCGAATACTTCACCACCCCGGGGCTGGCGGGCCGCTTTAAGAAGTGGTTCTTTAGCTCGGTAGGCCAGGTTCCCATTGAGCGGGGGACTGATTCCGCGGCCGATGGCATGATGGTTGTGGCCCGCCGCATCCTTGAGGCCGGTGACCTCTTTGGCATCTACCCGGAGGGGACCCGTTCCCCGGACGGTCGCATCTACCGCGGGCGTACCGGCATGGCGCGCGTTGCCATGGAGACCGGCGCGGATGTGATTCCGGTGGGCATGATTGATTCCCGCAAGGCCAACCCCATCGGCACCATCTTCCCCCGCCCGTGCAGGGTGGGCGTGAAGGTCGGCAAGCCGGTCAACCCGCACGAGTGGGCCTATAAGCGCGGTCTGGATCCCAAGGATCACGCCACGGTGCGCGAGTTTACAGATTTCATCATGGCGCAACTGGCTGAGATGACGGGCCAGCCGTATGTGGATGTTTACGCCAGTGATGTGAAGAAGTCCCTGGCCGCCGGCCACGGTTATCCGGAAGGCGCCGATCCCCACACGGCCTAGTTATGGTACTCCGGCGCCGAAACGGGGTATAGTACCGATTCGATAACTCGCCATGACAGTAGGTAAAACCTTGCCCTCAGCTCTACCCGCACGCGCCGCCGCCCCTGCGGGTGTCAAGCGTCTGGCGTGGCCGGACGTGGCGAAGGGCATTTCCATAGTCGGCGTTGTGCTCTTGCACGTTTCACTGCAGGTCCCCGATTCTGATAAAACGTGGCTCGTCTCCCTTAACAGCTGGATAGATCCGCTGCGGATGCCGCTGTTTTTCCTAGTCAGCGGGTTCTTCTCAAGCAAGGTACTCAACTTCTCCCTGTGGGAGCTCTTCAGCCGCCGGCTGTGGTTCTTTATTGTTCCGTACATTATCTGGGTATGCGTGGAACTAACTACCGCGCGTGAACTGGCCCACCAGTCCTGGGGGCAGGAACGCCTGGGCGTCGGGGAAGTTGCTGGCAACCTGCTCCTGGGCCATAACATGGGGTGGTTCCTGCACGCGCTGGTGATCTTCAACCTCATCTTGTGGTCTTGCCGCAAACTCCCGCCATGGCTTTCCATGCTGGTTTCGCTAAGCCCCGTATTGTTCCTGGCCTTCCATGACGTGGTCTATTTCGTCGGCAAGGCGATGATGTACCTGCCCGTATTCATGGCAGGTGTCTACCTGCGCGGGTTTATCAAGTCCTTTGCGGATCAATTCGATCAGGCACTGGCGCGGCGCCGCGTCACCCCGGCGGTATGCGTGGCCGTGGCCGCAGCCTCCGCCTCCTACCTGTTTGGGTACTGGGTGCGCCGTTCGTGGGACGAGTTTGAGGGCAACCCGGTGTACGCGTGGCCGTTTTTCGGTGATGGCCTGCTGGAGCGCCCGGAAATCCTGTTATTCGTGCGCCTGATTGAGCAATCAACCATGCTGCCCGCCGCGATTCTAGGCGCGGTGCTGATATCCCGCGTTCCGGTGGTATCCCACGCCTTCCAGTTCGTTGGCCGCCACACGCTGCCCATCTATCTGGGCCATCCCATTGCGCTGACCCTGGGCTACGGCTTTGTTGTGTCTGGCCGGGATCTCACCATCACGGTTGACGGTGCGTGGCCGGTAGAAAACACGTGGTTCTGGATCCTGGCTTGCCTGGTCAGTTGCGCCGTGGGCAGCCTGACGCTGTGGGCAATATCGCGCACCCCTGTGCTCAAGTGGACCATGACCCCACCGGCCATTACCAACGTGGGACGTAAGAACCGGGAGCCAATGGTCAACGCTACGGACGCCGCCTCGCAAGAGGGTGCCCGCTAGGGCTGGTTCGGCCCCGGGATAGCGGACCCCGCTGCACGGCCGGTCAGCTTGAGGCGCTACGCTTATAGTCGTGCGCTATTTCTACGACACTGAGTTTATTGAGGACGGCCAGACCATAGAGCTGGTCTCTATTGGGATTGTCGCAGAAGACGGTAGTGAGTATTACGCGGTGTCCACCGATTTTGATTCATCGAAGGCCAACCAGTGGGTGCGTGACAATGTTCTCGATAAACTGCCCAGCCCGCGCGACCCGGTGTGGAAACCGCGTGAGCGCATCCGCGAAGAGGTCTATGCGTTCCTGACCAAGGGGCTGCGCCACGGAAACCAGGCGGAGCTGTGGGCCTGGGTGGGGGCGTATGACCACGTGGTGCTGGCGCAACTGTGGGGGGACATGGCCGGGCTCCCCAAGAAGCTGCCGCGCTACACGCGCGAGCTGAAGCAGTACTGGGAGATGGCCGGCCGGCCAAAACTGCCCTCCGTGCCGCAGGGAAACCATGACGCCCTAGTGGACGCGCGCCATAATTTGGCCAAATTCAAGGCCTGCGCGGCGGCGCTTCCTATCTCATCCAGTGGGAAGATTGCAACACGTTAGAGAAATACACAACCACATGCTTAAATAGCTCTTGTGAGTTGGACAGTAGATATTTCTAAAGAAGCACTCCCGGATCTTCCCCCGTTGCCAGAGGGCATTGAGGAGAAGTTCCAGGACGTTATTTCCCGTGACGCGAAACAGCAGCCAAGCTGGTCCCAGGACAAGGCGGATACCGTTCGCAAGATCCTTGAGTCCGTCCCGCCCATCGTGGTGGCCCCGGAGGTTGAGGCGCTCAAGAAGAAGCTCGCCGATGTAGCCCTCGGAAAGGCATTTCTGCTCCAGGGCGGCGATTGCGCCGAGACCTTCGAGTCGAACACCGAGCCGCACATCCGTGGCAACGTCAAGACGCTGCTGCAGATGGCGGTGGTGCTCACCTACGGCGCGTCCGTGCCGGTGGTAAAGCTAGGCCGCATCGCCGGCCAGTACGCAAAGCCACGCTCCGCGGATTTTGATTCGAATGGCCTGCTGAACTACCGCGGTGACATTGTCAACGGTGTGGAACCCACTGAGGAGTCCCGCGCCCATGATCCCGCCCGCATGATCCGGGCGTATGCCAATTCTTCCGCGGCCATGAACCTGGTGCGTTCTTTGACCTCTTCCGGGACCGCTGATCTGTACTCCCTGCATGAGTGGAACCGCGAGTTCGTGTCCAAGTCCCCGGCCGGCACCCGCTACGAGGCGCTGGCGAAGGAGATCACCAACGGCCTGCAGTTCATGAACGCCTGCGGCGTCAATGATGTCTCCCTGCGGACATCAGAGATTTACTGCTCCCATGAGGCGCTGTTGAAGGACTATGAGCGCGCCATGCTCCGCCTGGGCACGGATGCTAATGGAAACACCAAGCTCTATGATCTTTCCGCGCACCAGGTGTGGATCGGTGAGCGCACCCGCGGCCTTGAGGACTTCCACGTCAACTTCTGCGCTCTGATTGCGAACCCGGTGGGCATCAAGATCGGCCCGGGCATCACCCCGGAACAGGCCGTTGAGTACGTTGAGCGCCTCGATCCTGATCGTGAGCCCGGCCGCCTGACCATCATTTCCCGCATGGGCAATGACAAGGTCCGCACGGTTTTGCCCCCAGTGGTCCGCGCGGTGGAGGAGTCCGGCCACAAGGTGGTGTGGCAGTGCGATCCTATGCATGGCAACACTGAAACCGCGTCCAATGGCTACAAGACCCGCCACTTTGACAAGATTCTGGATGAGGTTCAGGGCTTCTTCGAGGTGCACCGCGAGTTGGGTACCCACCCGGGCGGCATCCACCTGGAATTTACCGGTGAGGACGTCACGGAGTGCCTGGGCGGCGCCGAGGATATCACCGATGTGGACCTGCCGGGCCGCTACGAGTCCGCGGTGGACCCACGCCTGAACACCCAGCAGTCCCTGGAGCTTGCGTTCCTAGTCGCCGAGATGCTGCGCTACTAAGCGGCAACGGGGCGCCCGGTGCTTCGCTTTTCCAACTCGGCTAAGCGCCACGCCCGGCACAGCCCGCCGCGCGTCGACCGTTACGGTCCGCGCAGGCGGGCTTGTTGCATTTCTCCGCGTCCGACGCCGCCCCGCCAGCGCCCCCTTACTCGGCGGCACTGGGGCCTTACTGCGCCTGCTCGAGGAATTGAGGCAGCATGCCGTACATGCCGGAGGCGTAGGACCACCCGCCGATGGCCACCGCTGCGGCCAGCAGGGCGACAACCAAAAGGAATACGGCGAAACCCGCGCCGGAGCGGTTGGTCAGCATCGGCGGGGCGGGAGTCTTATCCCGCCGCGGTTGTAACTCCCTGCGCCCTTCGCCCGCTGGGCCGCGTTCCGCGGGCGCGTTGCGCGTCGGCGGATTGGCCGGTGGGGGCACAGGTGGCGTTGCCGGCGTGGGGCTGGGCGCCGCTGCGGGCGGGTTCTCGGCGCGCGGGGCGTGCCGGGCCGGCTCGGGTTCCGGCCAGCGCTGCTGCGCCTGGGTTTCAAAGCTCAGCGGCGCGCGGCGGAATAAGAGGTCTTCGGTAGGGGAGAGGTCCTCAGTAGGCGCCTCCGGGTGAGCCTGTTGGCTTCCCGCCCGCGCGTTTGCGTCCGCATCTACCGCCGCTGCCGGCCTAGAATCTTCCTTTGGCTCGCGGAAGGGATTGATGATGCTAGTGGGCGCAAAGATGTCCGTGGCTCCTATGCCCGTCATGTCCGTGGGTTTAGCCGCGGTGCGCGCCGCGGCGGAATTCTTTGGCACCGGGACCGTAAACGCCGGCAGGGCCAGCTCCGCGGCCACGTCATCCAGCGCGGCGAGGAATTCCCCGGCGTCGGCGAAGCGCTCGTCGACGTCGCGGGTGGTGGCGCTGGCCACCAGCTCATCGAAGAGGTGGGGCACGCCCGCAATGCGGGAAGACGGGGCAGCAACGTCCCCGTTCAAGCGCGCTAGTGCGTGGGCCAAGTCAGTCTCGCCGCTAAACGGCAGGGTGCCCGTTAGCAGTTCAAAGAGCACAATGCCGGCGGAATAGACGTCGCTGGCGGTGGTGATATCACTTCCATCCACCTGCTCAGGGGAGAGGTAGGACACGGTGCCCACGATGTTATTTGAGGTCACCGTATTGGAGGTTGAGGAGCGCACCAGGCCAAAATCCCCAAGCTTGACCCGGTGGTCGGCGCTAATGAGCACGTTATCCGGCTTGATATCCCGGTGGACTAGGCCCTTGGCGTGCACCACGGATAGGCCGGTGAGCATGGCGCGCATGACGGCGGTGGCCGCGTGCGGCGGCATGGGCCCGCGTTCGCCGAGGAGTTCGCGCAACGTGCCGCCCGTGATGAGCTCCATCACCAGGTAAATCGGTTCGGATTCGGCGTTGAAATCGTAAACGCCCACCAGGTTGGGGTGGGTGAGCTGGGCCATGGCTAGGGCTTCGCGCTGGAAGCGGTGGACAAAGATAGGGTCGGTGGCGAAGTGGTCATGCATGACCTTGGCCGCCACGGCCCGACCCAGGCGTAGGTCCACGCAGCGGTAGACGGTGGACATGCCGCCGCGCGCGATTGGCTGATCCACCCGGTAGCGTCCCTCGAGGATGTCACCAATGTCTAACCTACTCATGGACACTAGTATGACGGATTGAGGAATAAACCGCGAAGCGCATTAAGGTGGTGTCTGTGACTAATCCAAGCAATCCCGACCTGAATCTCGAACAGCTCCTTGCCAACGAAACCTTGCTGACCATGCCTGAGGTGGCTGACAAGCTGGGTATCGTGGTGACCCGCGCGCACGATTTGCTCACCGAGCGCAAGATCATCGCGTGGCGCAAAGACGGCGTGCGCTACGTGCCGGAGGCATTTTTCAACGAGAAGAACGCGGTCAGCAAGTTCGTCTCGGGCGTAATCACCGTCTTGTCTGACGGCGGCTATTCCGACGATGAAATCCTCCACCACCTCTTCACCGAGGACGAGTCCCTGCCGGGCCGCCCCATCGACGCCCTGCACGGCCACCTGGCGCGCGAAGTCATCCGGCGCGCACAGGCCATGGCCTTCTAATTCCGGCTACCTGGCGCCCCGGCCGGGTGCTTTAGCGGTTCATAGATCCACGAGGTGATAAACCACGCCGCGGCGGCCGCAACGATGACCCACCACCAGTTGTAGAGCTGGTGGTTCCCGTCGCCGGCGAAGGACACGGCCACGAAGAATGAGCCCGCGGTGGCAATCTTGGTCACTAGCAGCGGCACGCGCCCCGCGGCCACCAGCGTGATGACGGAGGCGTAGTACCACGGCAGGGTCACCGAGTTGAAGATGAAGGCCACCTGGTAGGCGGCCGCGGTACCCACGATTGCTTGGTTATCTCCCTTGCGGAATAGCCACCATGCGGCGACCATTCCGGCCAGCATGAGCACCATTGCAATGGAACGCAAGAGGGAAATTACGGAGTTGTAGGTCAGCTCCTCGTTGAAGGACTGCAGCGGCGGAGTGAGCACGTCCGCCATGAGGGTTGGCCCGGCCAGCGGGTTAATCACTTTAGAATTGCCGGTAATCTCAAAAATCCAGCCCCAAGAGGTGCCGGAGGCCCAGGTTACCGCCGCCACAACCGCAACGGTCAGCGCCACCATCGCGGCGCCGGAGGCGATGAATACCCCACACTGCTTGGCAACGGAGCTGGTCTTGGCCGGCGCGAATCGATTCACCATCATCCACACCACGAACGGCATGGCGATAAAGGCGGTTGCCTTCATCGATACGGCCACGGCGATAAGGGCGATGGCCGCGACGTACTTCCTGTTGAGAGCCAGCACAAGGCCCACGGACACCAGCGCCACCATGACGGATTCATTGTGCATTCCGCCGATGAGGTGCAGGATCATCACCGGGTTGGCTACGCCCAGCCACAGGGCAAGGGTGGGATCCGAACCTAAGCGCGTGGCTATCTTTGGCACCGCCCACGCGATGGCGAAAAATCCCAGCAGGGACACCACCTTGAACAGGATGATGCCTAGCCACACCTCGTTGCCCGCGATACGCACGATGCCCTCGCCCAGCCACAGGTGCAGGGGCCCGTAAGGGGTCGTGGTGTTTCGCCAGTCTTGGGAGACCTCAAGGAGGAATGGGCCTGGGTTGACGGCCGCGCCCTCGGAATAGGGATCGAACCCATCGCGGACCATGGCGCCCTGCATCAGGTAGGAATAGACATCGCGGGAGGCCAGCGGCCCGGCCAGCGCTAGGGGAGCAATCCACATCCACATCCAGCGGCGCATGGCGGCAAAGGCCTTTTCAGTAGGGGCCTTAAGCTGTGGAATCACCAACTCCCGGCCGGCCAAGACCCATGCGGCCACGAGCCCGAACAGGCCGACCCAAAACAGCAGCATGCTGAAGTTTCGGCCATGGCCGTAGCTGACGAAGCCCAGGTTTAGCGCCTCCAGTACGCCGCCGCGGTTGCGCGTCGCGCCGCCGCCGAAGGAAGCCAGGGTAAGGACTATTGAAGATGCAATGCCCAGCTTCAACGGATGCGGCAGCTTGAGGCTCAATGGGGAGTGCCGCCCATCGCGCTCCGCGCGCGCAGCAACTTTAGCCGGGGCGTGTGATTGCGGATTTACCTTGCTAGATGGCATGAGCGTTAAACGGGCCTTACATCTGGCGGGCGGTGGCCTTGACCGCCAGCGTGGTGAGAGTTTCTGTGACCTCAGCGCTGACGTTTGCTCGCTTGAGGTGTTCCAAACCGGAGGCCGTGAGTTTTTCAATCTCCCGCTCGACAAGAGCGGGCGCCCCGGAGTCTTCGATGATCTGTTTCATAAGCTCGATCTCGGCCGGGTCATCGCTGTTGCCTATCAGCTTGCGCAACGTGGCCGCCGCGGCCGGATCCCGTTCGTCGGCGCTGCTCAGGGCCAGGGCCAGCAAGACGGTGCGCTTGCCCTCGCGTAGATCGTCACCGGCGGGCTTTCCGGTCAATTCGGAATCACCAAACACCCCCAGCTGGTCATCGCGCAGCTGGTAGGCGATGCCAATGTCGCGGCCATATCCGCGGAAAGCTGCTATCAATTCTTCGGACGCGCCAGCTATCGCCGCGCCCAGGTGCAGCGGGCGCTCGATGGTGTAGCCGGCGGTCTTGTAACGGTTGACGTTTTGGGCCAACTCCACAGACTCAGAGCCGGCGGCCTCGAGCGAAATGTCCAACAGCTGGCCGCCAATGACCTCAGTGCGCATATCGCGCCAAGGCTCACGGGCCCGGCCTAGGGCCAGGGTGCTCAGCCCGGACTCCTGCAGCATATCCTCTGCCCAAATCAGAGACAGATCGCCCACCAAAATGGCGACGTTGCGGCCAAACTCGGCGGCGGACCCCTGCCAGCCGTGCTCGCGATGGCTGGCCTCCACTCCACGATGCACGGTGGGGTTGCCGCGCCGGGTATCGGAGGCGTCAATGATGTCATCATGGATAAGCGCACAGCCCTGGATGAACTCCAAGGAACTGGCCGCCCGCAACACCGCGTGCGGATCCTCATCCCCGTCCAGGCCGCCGGCGCCCACGAAACCCGCCCACGCATAAAGCGGGCGAATGCGCTTGCCGCCATCGAGCACGAAAGATTCTAAGAAGTTCACGGCCTCCGAAACCGGCTGGCCAATGGCGCCAACATGCCCGCGCCGGGCCGCGATGAACTCTTTGAGCTCCGCTTGGACGGCGGCGGGTATGTCGGAAAGAACGGGGATCTTAAATTCACTCACGTCTTCACACGATACCGCCTACAGGCGGCCTATCGGGGCGCCACCCTGCTGACTGCCGAGGGGAAGGTTCACACCGAGCACGGCGAACCTCCGGTTATCCCCGGGGTAGACGTAATCCCGCAGCACATCCCAGAATCCAAGGGAGCGGTAGAGCCCAAAGGCTAGGTTGGCCTCCCCTTCAACTTCAGGGGTTGATAGCAGGGCGTATTTGGCCCAAGTCAGCTTCATCAGTTCGGTCAGCAGCACCCGGCCGATTCCCTGGCCCTGGGCGGAGGGGCGCACATGGATTTCTGCGAGTTCGAAGTAATTGCGCAGAATGTCCCATTGCCGTTCGCTCATCTCGCCGCGTTCGGCGCACCCGCGCCGCAGCTGCCGGTCCCACCAGGTGTCCGGATTGCCCAGGAATCCGTAGGCCACGCCGATGATTACCCCGCCTTGCTCGGCAATGACCGCCGCGAATCCGGGGTGGCGGACCTCCCTGCGCCACACGGCCACGCGATCTTCGCGGATCTGGGGGCTGTACTCCATCGCCTCCAAGTAGATGTCCACGAGCGGTGGGGCGAGCATGGCGAACTCTTGGGGGTTAAGGCTCCGGTACTGAACAGTCACGGTTCCTATTTCAACAGACATCCGGAACCAATGTGGCTAGTTGCCCAATCCGGCGGGAATTTAGAATGTTTGTTCGAATTTTCTCCGGTGGTTGTCCGAACCCTTTCTTAGAGTGTGAAGCACAACAGATTAACCGCAACTTACTAAGAAGGGGGCTCATCATGGCACAGGTCATTTCCGCTACTACTAAGTTTGGGGCGGGCGCCGCCCGCCAGGGTGGGGCCAAGCGCCAGCGCTTCCTAACGCAGGCAGAAGGTCTTTTGGCGGAAGCCCGCGCCCTCGCGGCGGAGGGCCGCGGAGACGAGGCGCTTGAGCTTTCCTACCAGGCCGCATTGCGCACGGCCGGAGCCCGGGTTGCGGTAAGTGCGGTGGCGCGCCGCAAGCGTAAGCCATCGAGTGCCTGGGAGCAGTTGGCGCTGGTCGATGCTGCCGGAAAGCGGTGGGCGGATGAATTTAAGGCATTTTCCCGGCTGCGCTCGCGTGTGGTCTCCGGGCTGGACGGCAATGTGGAACAAGTCACTGTGTTTGAGTTGATGGATCTCACGGCCCAGTTCAAGGAGGCTGTGGAGATGGACTTCGTGGTAGATTCCGCCGCGGCCTAAGGCTCGGGGTCCCGCCGAGGGCCCATTGCAGAATCTTTCCCGGAAGAGATGTGTTTGCCCTCGAGTTCTCTGTCCGGGAACTTTTCTTTGCCCTGGTGCGTTGTAGGGGTAGACGAAGCGGCGCGGCGTGCGTCCAAGGCGTTGGATGCCTATGCATCCGCGGTTTGGGGCGGTATCGTTTAGTGTTGCTTTACGTGGGCGCTACGAGGCGTGTCCGCATCGGCTACGGCCTTACATCATTTTCATCAACTCACATTGGAGGGACAGTGTCGCTTTCAGAGCAGGAACAGCGCGCGCTACGCGAGATAGAGCAGTCGCTGCTTGCTGATGATCCTAAATTTGGTTCATCGGTGGATGTTGATGATGATTTTGGCGGCGGCTCCGGCGCCGTCACTATCCGGGGCGTGGCCCTGGTGGTGCTCGGCCTGTGCATGCTAATCGGCGGCGTGGCTCTGGCGCAGTTTTCGCTGTGGTACGTCACCTTGTCGATCGCCGGTTTCCTGGTGATGTTCGGCGCCGGCGTGTGGATGCTTCGTGGTGATAACAATCAGTCCGCGGACCCGTTTGCCGGCAATGGTAAAGCCCGCTTGGCGCGCGGCCAGTGCAACAGTGGCGTGGGAAGCAAGCTGGAGGACAACTTTCGCCGCCGCTTCGAGGGGAACTAAACCCTAAGCCTTAAGTCTTCGGCCCCGAATTGCCTGGTGCAATCCGGGGCTTTTTGCTGCCCATCTCCACTGGGGCGGCCGGATGGCCCCACTTTGCCCCACCGCAACCCCCTGGGTGTCAAAGTCCCCACTTTGCCCCACCACTCGGGACGGGTGGGGCGCAGTGGTGCCGTGGGGTACGGGGTGGATTCGGGGATTAAGGGGAGAGTGCGGGGTTGAACAGGGGATTGTGGCGCATGCGCGGGGCTTGCGAGTGGTGTAGTGGCGTAAGTTGCACACCGATGTTGACGTTAATGGAGCGTCTAGTGGGGTTAATGGGGTGGGGTGTCAAGGGGTGTTCGGGAAATTTGCCCCACTAATTTTTGGGGCTTTTACCTGGGGATTTAATCCCCCTGGGGGAGCTTTGGTGGCGTGTGAGTGTTGAAGGTGGGGGAAAGTGGGGTAGAGTGGGGCGCAGCGGTGGAGTGGTGCCGGCATTCGCGGCATTTCCCCAGCGCTAGAGGAACCGGAGTTTTCGAGTTGAGGAAGGTGGACACCGGGATGTTTCTCGGAACCTACACTCCCAAGCTTGATGACAAAGGGCGCCTAACCCTCCCCGCTAAGTTCCGCGACGAACTTGCTGGGGGCCTCATGGTTACTAAGGGACAGGACCACTCGCTGGCCGTGTACCCGCGTGAAGAATTCGCGGCTCGTGCACGCAAGGCGGCGGCGGTATCGCGAACCAATCCGGATGCGCGTGCGTTCATCCGTAACCTTGCGGCTTCGGCCGATGAGCAGCGCCCGGATGGCAATGGTCGAATCACGTTGTCGGCCGGTCACCGTGAATACGCAGGCCTGAAGAAGGAATGCGTGGTTGTGGGGTCAGTGGATTTCCTCGAAATCTGGGATGCGGCCGCATGGGCTGAATACCAGGCACAAACTGAAGATGCTTACTCAGCGGCGGACGCGGATGATGTCCTCGCCGGCCTGCTGTAGTAGACGCACCTTGAATATGGAGTGCGTGTAAGGACTCTGTTCGAGGCGGACGCTCTGGTGTACTTCCCCGATATCAGATACCTGCCTCGGACAGGGCCCTATACGCACTTGATTTATCTCATCGGTGACTTTCGTGGTCTAAGGCTGGGCCCCGAGCCGGCCAAACGTTGTCATGCGTGAGCAAAATCGAGTTCGTTGAGAATATTCGCTATTTATCTGCTGCGCATGAGCGTTGTGCGGTGTTGTTCGCCGTAGCCATATGAAGGGAAGGGGGCAGGCTCCGTGAGTACTAAGGTTAACTACGACATTGCGGATAACCATGGCCACGTTCCCGTCATGCGTGAGCGCATGGCGCAGCTGATTGCCCCCGCGGTCGAGGCGGCTGGGGATAACGCGGTGATCGTTGACGGCACGCTCGGCGCGGGCGGCCACACGGAGTACTTCCTCAAGTCCTTCCCCCGGGCGCGCGTCATCGGCGTTGACCGCGATGGGGCCTCCTTGGCGGCGGCAACGCGGCGCCTTGAGCCTTTTGCTGAACGCTTCGTGGGCGTGGGGCGCAGGTTCGATGAGGTTGGCTCCGCGATTGCAGAGGGCGGCCATCCCATTTTGGACCTGGCGGCTAAATATGGCGTCGCGGGCGCGTTGTTTGATCTTGGCGTGTCCTCGATGCAGCTGGACCAGGTGGATCGCGGTTTCGCATATCGGACCGATGCCCCCCTCGATATGCGCATGGACCCCACCCAGTCCCTGACCGCGGCGGATATCCTCAACACCTATTCTCACGGCGAGATTGCCCGCATTCTCAAGACCTACGGCGATGAACGCTTCGCCGGAAAAATCGCCTCCGCGGTGTTGAAAGAGCGCGAGAAGGCGCCGTTTGATACCTCGGAGCGCCTGGTTGAGCTGCTCTATGCCACCATTCCGGCGGCAACGCGCCGCACGGGTGGCCACCCGGCGAAGCGCACCTTCCAGGCCCTGCGCGTGGAGGTCAACCGCGAGCTAGAGGCAATCGAGCAGGTCATTCCGGTTATCACGGATGCCTTGCACGTGGGCGGCCGCGCCGTCTTCATGAGCTATCAGTCCCTGGAGGACCGCATCGTTAAGGGCGCTTTCAGGGAATTGACCACGTCAAAGACCCCGGCCGGTCTGCCTATGGAACTTCCCGGGATGGCGCCGCGGTATGCGACCGTGACCCGCGGTTCGGAGAAGGCCACGGCCCAGGAGATTGAGGAAAACTCCCGCGCGGCCTCCGTCCGCGTCAGGGCCATCGAACGCCTTGAGGGGGACCACGTCATCCACGGCCCAGGGGAGGTGGCGTAGGTGGCCTCCTCAGCTAATGAGCTACGCCGCCCGCCGCGGCGAACCACCCCAGAATCTGTACATACGCACCTGAAAGGAACCCGGAGTATGGGCGCTAGCAGAGACTTCACGTCCGGTCATGACACCGGCGTGCTCACCGCCGAACGCCCCGGTTACCGATCCACTCCTCAGCTGGGGCGCAGCCGCCTGCACGAGTCGACCACGTTGCCGGACGCGCCATCGAAGCGCGGCCCGCGCAGGTCAATCCCGCGCACGTCGCGAATCGGTTCGCAGCAGGTTGTCTCCCACCGCGGCCGCCGCCTGACGGAAATCAAGAAGGTCACGCTCTTCTCACGCCTGTCGGCGATCGCGATTGGCATGCTAATCACCGGCCTGGCGATAGCCATGTGGCTATCCGGCGTGGCTACGACCCAAACCTTTGAGATTCAACGCCTGACGGTTCAGGAGCAGCAGCTCAACAACCAGCTCGAGTCGCTCAACCGCGACCTCGAAAACATCCGCTCTTCCGCCGACGTCGCCCGTAAGGCCTCCGCCACCCAGCTCGGCGTGCCCACCGCGGCCGGCATCGTCGAAGTAAAAGAAAACGGTGACATGAGCGAGCTGCGCCCAGCAGAGGAGGGCCTGGAATCTATTATCGATGTCAATGGTGCGCCAGTTCGTCCGGGGCAGGCGTCCAGTGATCCGAATGAGACAAACGATGTGTCCGGCAACTTGACGGAGCGTCCTCAGGGCCAGCAGCAGACTTTCCGCGATGGCTCCGAGCAGGCGCCTGATCAGCGGCCGGACGGCGTTGAGGGCCAGCCGGAACCGTCCGCCCCTCAGGGCGGGGCTCCTGCACCGCAGGCGCCGCCGGCTCCGCAGCGCCCGGCGCAGGCTCCATACGCCGCTACCGGCGAGTAGCCCGCATCTGTTCGTCGCAAACGGGTGCGCTAGATAATTTCCACCCAGACACAGATAAAGACCCCAGCTAAAAGGGTAAGAGGCAGGTGAAACCCCATAGTGACTCCACCAAGTGATGGCGGCTTTGGCCGCAACGGACGCGATGGAGGCAATCCACGGGGGCATTCCCGCCGGGCGGGCCAGGCCAGGCCCGGTAACGGCCGCGAGCCGTTTCCCGCCGCCCGTTACTCCTCGGCCCGTGGCCAGCGCACGGGTTCCCACGCGGGTACCTCCTCCCGCCGCACGCCGCCGCGCACGGACGCGCCGCATATTAATAAGAAGCCTTCCCTGGCCGCCTCGCGTACCTCCGGCCGCCGGCCAACCCAGCAGGTTACCGCGGCCGGCACGGTGGGCTACTCCGTGTATGAGCGCCCGGGCATGATGGTCAAGCGCCTGCGGATTATCGTGGCCTTCCTCGCCGCCGTCATGCTCATCCTCGTGGGACGCCTGTTTTGGGTCCAAGTAGTGTGGGGTCCGGATCTGGCCGCGAAGGCGGAGCAGCAGCGTTCCCGCCTGTTCACGGAGCCCGCCCGTCGCGGCGAGATTACTGACCGCGACGGCCAGCGCTTGGCCTACACCATGCAGGCCCGGTCCTTGACGGTGACCCCAACGCGCCTGCGCCTGGAACTCGGCCAGCAGGAGGAGGCCGCCGCTACGCAAGAGGGCGAGCTTAGCGGCAAGAATGAGGCGGAGCAGCAGTCGATCATCGATGAGCGTGTGGACAAGCGCCTCGAGGAAATGGCCGAGGGCATTCCCCGGATGATCGATGAATCCGGCGCCGAGGCCGCGCGTGTCGAGGAAAGCGAAATCCTCGCCAAGCTCAATGCCGATACCCAGTATGAGGTTTTGGTCCGCAACGTAGACCCCGAGGTGGCCACCCAGATTTCCTCCGAATTCCACGGCGTCAAGGCCGATAATCAGGACATCCGCCAATACCCCAACGGCGCGATTGCGGAAAACGTGTTGGGCAAGGTCTCCATGGACGGCCAGGGCCAGTTTGGCCTGGAGGCGTTTAATGACGCCATCCTTACGGGCATCCACGGCAGCATGACTGAGGAGTATTCGGCCCAGGGGCAGGCGATTCCCGGCACCCTGCGCGACGTGGCTCCCGTGGTTGACGGCGCCAACGTGCGGCTGACCCTGGATTTGGATCTGCAGACCTACCTGCAGCAGAAACTTGAGAAGGCGCGCGCCAACTCCAAGGCCGAATCCGCCGAGGCCGTGGTGCTGGACGTTGCCACCGGCGAGGTCCTGGCCATGGCGAATACGGGCACCATTGACCCTAACCAGGACATTGACCGGCAGCTGGAGCAGGGCAAGGATTTTGAGAACCGTTCGATTTCCTACCCGTATGAGCCGGGGTCGGTGGCCAAGATCATCACGGCGGCGGCCGCCATCGAGGAGGGGATCACCACTCCGGAGGCGGTCCACCAGGTTCCGGGCTCCATCGACATGGCCGGCGTAACCGTGAAGGACGCGTGGGATCACGGCGTGGAGCCGTACACCACCACCGGCATCTTTGGTAAGTCCTCGAACGTGGGCACCCTCATGCTCGCTGATCAGGTGGGCATGGATAAGTTCTCCGAATACTTAGAGGCCTTTGGGCTGGGCCAGACTTCCGGCGTGGAGCTGCCTAATGAGTCCCAGGGGCTCTTGCCGCCGCGCGAGCAGTGGTCCGGCGGCACGTTCGCAAACCTGCCGATCGGCCAGGGCATGGCGGTGACCACGCTGCAGCTGGCTAGCATTTATCAGGCCATCGCGAATGATGGCGAGCGCATCGAGCCGCGCATCATTAAGGAAGTCACCAACCCGGACGGCACCCGCCGCGAGTTAAACGAGCCGGGCACCACCCAGGTCATTTCCCCCGAGACCGCGCGCACGGTCACGGACATGTTCCGCTCAACCTTCCAGGCGGACCCGGCGGGAATCCAAAACGGCACCGCCCAGGGCAATGAGATTGAGGGCTACCAGCTCTCCGGAAAGACCGGCACCGCGCAGAAGGTGGACCCCAACACCGGTGCGTATTCCAACTCCGCGTACTGGATCACGTTCGCTGGAATCGCGCCGGCGGATGATCCGCGCTTCGTGGTGGCCATCATGCTGGATGAGCCGGAGTCTGGTGTTAACGATGATGGCTCCGGCGGCCAGTCCGCTGCCCCCGTGTTCAGGGACGTGGCCGCGTGGCTACTCAACCGCGACAATATTGCCCCGTCCCCCGAGGCTCCGGCCTTGACCCTTCGAGAAGAGTAAAGGATAAAGATGACGTCGACACTGACCGCGTTGGCTGAGATTGCTGGCGGCCGCCTCCACGGGGATGGTTCTCTTGAGATAGGCTCCGTGGGGCTCGATTCCACCGCGCTGGCGGACGGCGCGCTGTTTGCGGCGCTCCCGGGCACGCGGGTCCACGGCGCGAAGTACGCGGCGGGCACCGCCGCCTCCGCCATTCTTACCGACGCCGACGGCCTCGAGATCCTCACCCAGGCACACGAAACCCGCCCGGTTATCGTGGTCGATGATGTTCGCGCCATCCTGGGCGATGTGGCCGCCGAAATCTACGGCCACCCCACCGAAAAACTCACCGTCCTGGGAGTTACGGGCACTTCAGGCAAGACCACGACCAGCTACCTGCTGGAGGCGGGCCTGCTGGCTTCCGGGCATTCCGTAGGCCTTATCGGCACCACGGGAACGCGCATTAACCGCACGCCGGTCCCCACGAAGCTGACCACTCCCGAAGCCCCTAAGCTCCAGGAGCTTTTCGCCCGCATGGTCGAGGAGGGCGTGACCCACGTGGTGATGGAGGTCTCCTCCCACGCACTCGAGCTTGGCCGCGTCCGGGGCACCCGGTTCGCGGTTGGCGGTTTTACCAACCTGTCCCAGGATCACCTGGACTTCCACCCGACCATGGAGGAGTACTTTAAGGCCAAGTCCCACTTATTCGTGGGGGATGGCGCGGCCGCCCGGGTGGTCGTGTGCATCGATGACGAGTGGGGCCAACGCATGGCGGGGCTCGCTCAAGCGCCCGTGACCACCGTTTCCGTATCCCCGGGGGCCGCCGCGGATATCCGCGCCTGCCAAACCGGCGTGGAGCCCACCGGCGCCCAGCACGTGGGCATCAGCGTGGGCGGTACCGCCCACCGCCTCGAGTTGCCGCTGCCGGGGGAATTCAACGTCGCCAACGCGGCGCTCGCTACCGGCATGGCGGCCGCCGCCGGCGTGGAGGTTGAGGCCTTCCTCAAGGGCGTCGAGTCCGTGGCGGTGCCGGGGCGCATGGAGCGCATCGATGAGGGTCAGGATTTCATCGCCGTGGTGGACTACGCGCACAAGCCTGCGGCGGTAGCCGCGGTGCTCGATACCCTGCGCGAGCAGCTCGATGGCCCCGATGGCTCCGGCGGGCGCATCGGCGTGGTTATCGGCGCCGGCGGCGACCGCGATCATGGAAAGCGGCCGATTATGGGCGCCGCGGCCGCTCAGCGCGCGGACCTCGTGATAGTCACGGATGACAACCCACGCTCGGAGGATCCGGCCCCAATCCGCGCCGCGGTTTTGGAGGGCGCGCGTGCAGCGCAGAAGGACTCCGGACGGGAGGTAGAGCTGCGCGAAGTGGGTTCGCGAGCCGAGGCCATCGACGAACTTATCCGGTGGGCGCGTACCGGCGACGCGGTTATCGTGGTGGGCAAGGGCCACGAGGTGGGCCAGATCGTGGGGGATGAAACCCTCCACTTCGATGACCGCGAAGAGGTTGCCCGGGCACTGACCACGTACACGGACCGAACATCAGGCAAGGAGCGCAGCTAATGATTAACCTGACCCTCCAGGAGATCGCCCACATCACCGGCGGTTACCTCGATGGAGTGGAGGATCCATCCACGCGGGTGACCGGATCCGTGGAGTTTGACTCCCGCAAGGTAGGACCGGGCGGGCTGTTTTTAGCGCTCAAGGGCGCGCGTGTGGATGGCCACGACTTTGCCCAGGCGGCCATCGATCAGGGCGCCGCGGCGGTCCTCGCCGCCCGCCCGGTGGGCGTTCCCGCGGTGGTTGTAGAACCCGCCGGACGCGTCGAGGGCGATAACGCGGACATCTACGCCCACGATGAGGATGGCTCCGCCGCGGCCGTCGTCGCGGCGCTGTCCGCGCTGGCTACCGCCGTGACGGAAAAGTTGACGGCGGAGCACGGCCTGCGCGTCGTCGGGCTAACGGGCTCGGCGGGCAAGACCTCCACAAAGGACCTCATCGCCTCCATCCTGCGCAGCGCCGGGGAAACCGTGGCGCCGCCGGGATCGTTTAACAATGAGATTGGCCACCCCTACACGGCGCTGCGCTGCACCGAGGACACGCAATTCCTCGTCGCCGAAATGTCCGCCCGCGGCATCGGCCACATCCGGCACCTAGCATCGATCGCGGCGCCGACGGTGGGCGCCGTGCTCAACGTCGGCTCGGCGCATCTGGGTGAGTTCGGCTCCCGCGAGAACATCGCCCAGGCCAAGGGGGAGCTGGTCGAGGCCCTCCCGCCGGCGGATCGGGGCGGCGTGGCCGTCCTCAACGCCGATGACCCATTCGTAGCCGCCATGGCCCCACGCACCAGCGCCAAGGTGGTGACCTTCTCCACCTCCGACGCCTCCGCGGATTACTACGCCACGGACATCGCGCTAGACGAGGTGGCCCGGCCGCACTTTATGCTGCACAGCCCCGGTGCGGAGCCCGTGAAGGTGCAGCTGCAGGTCTTCGGCATGCACCAGGTCTCCAATGCGCTGGCGGCTGCGGCGGTGGCCATCGAGTCCGGCATCACCGCCAACGATGTGGCCTGCGCCCTCGGCGGGCACACCAACGCGTCCGAGCACCGCATGGACGTGCGCACCCGCGCCGACGGTCTCACCGTGATCGATGACTCGTACAACGCCAACCCTGATTCCATGGCTGCCGCCATCGCCGCGCTGGCCTACACGGCCTCGGGGCGCCCGGGCGCGCGCTCCATCGCGGTGCTCGGAGAGATGGGCGAATTGGGTGATGAGGCGCGCGCCGCCCACGCCGCGCTGGGCGAGGTCCTGGAAAAGTACGGCGTCGACCAGCTCATCGCGGTTGGTACGGACGCCAACGCGCACGCCTTAGCGGAATCCGGCTCGGCGCGGGGTATAAATACAAGAGTTGTTCATGATGCTGCAGAGGCCACCGCGGCCGTGCGGGACATCATCTCCACCGCTCCGGCTGGGGTGGAGGAGTGGGCGCATAACGATGTGGTGCTGGTAAAGGCATCCAACGCTGCGCGCCTGTGGCGGGTCGCTGAGGATCTCAATTCCACCGGACCGGCCGCACGCTAGGAAGAAACTAACAAGGAACCACCGACCGTGACTCACATTATCCTTTCGGGAGTAATCAGCTTCCTCGTCGCAATCTTTCTCACCCCGTGGCTCATTCGTTACTTTTCGAATGCGGGCAAGGGGCAGGAGATTCGCGAGGATGGCCCACAGTCCCACCTGCGCAAGCGCGGCACCCCAACCATGGGTGGCGTGGCGATTCTGGCGGGCATTGTCGCCTCCTACCTGCTGGTAGGCCTCTATGGCTACGTGACGGGCACGGGTGGATTCACCGCGTCCGGCCTGTTGGTGCTCTTTTTGACCCTTGGCCTGGGTGGCCTGGGTTTTGCCGATGATTTCATCAAGCTCTACAAGGCCCGCAACCTGGGACTTAATAAAACCGCGAAGCTGGTGGGGCAGCTGGCGGTGGGCCTGATCTTCGCCGTGCTGATCCTCCAGTTTGAAGATGCCAACGGCCTGACCCCGGGTTCCATGAACTTAAGCTTCATCCGCGACATTGACACCGTCAACTTCGATGTAGGCCCTTGGATCGTGGGCATCCTCATATTCCTCGTGTTCATGTACATCCTCATCGCGGCGTGGTCAAACGCGGTCAACCTCACCGATGGCCTGGATGGATTGGCCGCCGGTTCCACCGCCTTTGTCATGGGCGCCTATGCGCTGATCACCTTCTGGCAGTTCCGCAACTCCTGCGAGGTGGCGTACTCCGCCGGCTGCTACCAGGTGCGTGACCCGCTGGACCTGGGTGTCCTCGCCGCCGCGGGCTTGGGCGGCTGCCTTGGCTTCCTGTGGTGGAATGCCGCCCCGGCGAAGATCTTCATGGGCGATACCGGTTCGCTTGCGCTGGGAGGATTGGTTGCGGGCCTGTCCGTGACCACCCGCACGGAGCTGCTGATGATCATCATCGGCGCGCTCTTCGTGGTGGAGGCCGCGTCCGTGGTCATCCAGGTTGTGGTCTTCCGCACCTCCGGTAAGCGCTTCTTCCGCATGGCGCCTATCCATCACCACTTTGAAAACGGCGGCTGGCCGGAGACCGCCGTGGTCATCCGCTTCTGGTTGCTGGCCGGCATGGCGGCTATAGCCGGCGTGGCCATCTTCTACGGCGAGTGGCTCATGGCCACCGGCCTGGGCATCTAAAGAACAATTTCTAGCGTAAGGAGCACGGACCGTGACTGAGAATAATCTTCCATCGGAATTGCGCGGACGTGTGCTGATTGCAGGCGCCGGGGTATCCGGCCGCGGTTGCGCGCGCCTGCTGGCTAGCCTGGGCGTGGACGCCACCGTTGCCGATTCCAACGCGGCAACGCGCCAGGCACTCGCGTCCGAGTTCTCCCTGAACTCCATCGACTCGGCAGCGGCCGCCGAGGCGGCGGGTTCCAATCGATTCGACCTCGTGGTGACCTCCCCGGGTTGGCGGCCGGACTCGCCGCTGTTGCTGGCCTACGCCCGGGCCGGGGTGGAGGTAATCGGCGATGTGGAGCTGGCCTACCGCCTGGACCGTGCGGGCGTCTTCGGCGCCCCGCGCCAGTGGCTGGTGGTAACCGGCACTAACGGCAAGACCACCACCACCGGGATGCTGGCGTCCATCATGGCGGCGCAAGCCTCCCGCGATGGCCGCAGGGCCGTGGCGGTGGGCAATATTGGCGTGTCCGTCTATGACGCGCTGGCCGATTCTGAGCGCGTGGACGTCTTAGTCGCCGAGCTTTCATCCTTCCAGCTCCACTGGTCCGAGCAACTGACCCCCGATGTGGGAGTCCTGCTCAACTTGGCCGATGACCACATCGACTGGCACGGCACTTTCAAGGAGTACGCGGATTCGAAGGCGAAGGTGCTCACCGGCGCCGCGGCCGTGGTGGGCATCGATGATGAGCACGTGCGCGAGTATGCGCAGTCCATGGCAGCCGTGGTTGCCTTGGGATTTACCGCCGGCGATCCGCGCCCGGGCCAGGTGGGCGTGCGCGGCGACCGCATTATCATCCACACCGCGGACGGGCCGGTGCTTGACGTGGCCTCCGCTGAGGGAATCGAGCCCTCGGGTTTGGCCGGAGTATTGGATGCTGCGGCGGCGGCCGCGGCGGCGCACCTGGCGGGCGCCCACCCGGAGTCCATCGCCGAGGGCCTGGCTTCCTACCGCGTTGCCGGCCACCGCGGGGCGGTGGTGCACAGCGCCCGGGGTATTGACTTTGTGGACAATTCCAAGGCCACGAACCCGCACGCCGCGGACGCCGCGCTGCGCGGAGTGGACAACGTGGTGTGGGTTGCCGGCGGCCAGCTCAAGGGGGCCGCGGTGGATGAGTTGGTTTCGGCGCACTCGGCTCGGTTTAAGGCCGCGGTTTTGCTGGGCGCCGACCGGGATGTCCTCGCCGCCGCGCTGGCCGAGTCCGCCCCGGACGTCCCCGTAACCACCATCGATTCCACTGACCCGGTCGCGGCCATGAACCTGGCCGTGGCTGCGGCCATTCAGTACGCCAGTGCGGGGGATACGGTCCTGCTGGCCCCGGCGGCGGCGTCACTAGATATGTACACCGGTATGGGGCAGCGCGGCGACCTATTCGCCGCCGCGGCCCGCGAGCAGATCCAGTAAAACCCTAGGAGATACCCATGGCAACGACGGAGAGCACCGGGGCGCGCCCCACGGATAGGGCAGGGCGCTGGTCCACCCGCCTGCGCGCGGACATGGCCCGCATGCCCGGCCTGGATTACCTGATGCTGCGCATCATCATCTTCCTGCTGGTGGGCATCGGCGTGCTCATGGTGTTTTCCTCCTCCATGGTGGACTCCTATGCCTCGGGGCCCGGCGCCACCGTGTGGGATACCGGCCTGCGCCAGTCCCTGATGGTGATGGCGGGGTTGGTGGCGTTTTGGTTAGGTCTGCGCATGCCGCCGCGCGTTTTGCGCATGCTGGTGCCGTGGATTCTCATCATTTCCCTGCTGCTGCTTGTGGCCGTGTTGTTCCCGCAGATCGGAACCGGTCGCGAAGAGGTGGGATCCCAGTCCTGGATCGTGCTGGGCGGCATGACGCTGCAGCCGTCGGAGTTTGCGCGCATTGCCATCGGATTGTTCGGCGCGTCCGTGCTGGCCGATAAAAACCATGTGTCCTTCTCCCTGAAGGATCCGTTCATGGTGTACTCCGGCATCGCCGCCTTAATGTTCCTGCTCATCCTGGGGCAGGGCGATCTTGGCATGGCCATGTCCTTTGCGGGTGTTGTAATCTTCACCCTGTTTTTTGCGGGCGTGGATTGGCGTTTCTTGGCCTCCGTCTTCGGCCTCGGCGCCCTGGGGCTCGTGGCCGTGTTCCTGGCTGGCGGCTTCCGCTCCTCCCGATTCCACACCTACTTCGACGCCCTGCGCGGCGACATTGAGGACACCCAGGACACCGGTTTCCAGGCCTATCAAGGCTTCTTGTCCCTCGCGGACGGCGGCGTGACCGGCGTTGGTATTGGCCAATCCCGTGCCAAGTGGTTCTACCTGCCGGAGGCAAAGAATGACTTTGTCTTTGCCATCGTCGGTGAGGAAATGGGCCTGTGGGGCGGCGCCTTGGTGATCATACTGTTTGCAATGCTGGGCTTTTTTGGCATTCGCACCGCGATGCGTGCGCAAAGCCAATTCCAGGGGCTGGTGGCCGCCACACTGACCGCGGGCGTGGTGAGCCAGGCGTTCTTTAATATCGGTTACGTGGTGGGCCTGTTGCCGGTCACCGGCATTCAGCTTCCGATGATCTCCGCCGGCGGTACCTCCGCCATCATCACCATCGGGTCCATGGGCCTATTGGCTAACGTGGCCCGCCACGAACCGCCGCAGATTTCCGCCATGCAGTCCTACGGCCGCCCGCTCTTTGACCGCATCCTCATGCTGCCGGAGCCGCGGCCGGCCGCGGACCTTCCCGCCCCGCGCGGCCGGGCCCGCCACGCGATCCCGCATAAGGATGAGCTCGAGCCCGTGGAGACCGGTCCATCCCAGCGCTCCTACCACCGCGCGGCTAAATCCCGCGAGGCGCGCTTTGGCCAGCCGGTGACCCGCCGCGGCTCGGCACGAGGTTCCGAACACCGCCGTGCCGGGGACCGTTCGCGGGATTCGCGCTGGTAGCCTAGTGGGCATGAATTCTACCCCTGAACTTTCCGTTGTCATTGCAGGTGGCGGCACCGCTGGCCACATCGAGCCTGCTCTCGCGGTGGGCGAGGCCCTGGCTCAGCGCCACGGGGCCCGGATTACCGCCCTGGGTACCTCCAAGGGCCTGGAGCGGGATATCATTCCCGCCCGCGGTGTGGATTTGAAGATGATTACGCCCGTTCCCATCCCGCGCAAGGTTAGCGCGCAGATGCTGAAGCTTCCGTTTACCATCATCAAGTCCGTCCTGGAGACCCGCAAGGTGCTCAAGGAAGTCAAGGCGGATGCGGTCTTTGGCACCGGCGGATACGTGGCCGCCCCGGCCTACCTGGCGGCTAAGTCCATGGGCGTTCCATTCTATGTGCTGGAAACTAACGCCCTGTCCGGCATGGCCAACAAGCTCGGCGTGAAGCTGGGCGGCGTGGGCTTTAACGCCCAGGCCGGGTCCGGCATGCCGGGAGAAATCGTGGGCATTCCGGTGCGCCCGGGAATCGGCGAGGACCCGGATGGATCCGTCGCCGCCCAGGCCCGTGAGCAGTGGGGGCTTAGAGACCGCCCCACGATCGTGGTGACGGGTGGTTCCCAGGGGGCAGTGTCCATCAACGAAGCGGTGTCCAACGCGGTCGAGGACCTGGCCCGGGACTTCGAGATTCTCCACGCCTATGGCAAGAAGAATGACAAGCCTTCCGCCCGCGAGGGCTACGTGCCCGTCCCATACATTGACAACATGGCGGGCGCCCTGGCCGTGGCCGATCTCATGGTCTGCCGCTCTGGCGCCATGACGGTGGCAGAGGTTACCGCAGCCCGCATCCCGGCCATCTACGTCCCGCTGCCGCACGGCAATGGCGAGCAGGCCCTCAACTCCAAGCCCGTCGTGGACGCCGGTGCCGCGGTGCAAATCCCGGACGCTGAGCTAAGCGCCGACCGGCTCATCCAGGAGGTTCGTTCCATCCTCAAGCATCCGGTCCGCCTGGAATCGATGAAGGAAGCCATGAATTCCACCACCGCAGGGGACGTCTCCAGCGTCCTCGCAGACCGCATCGCGCGTGACGCGCAGGCCCGTAGAAAGGAATCGAAGTGAGCGTAGATCTATCCACCGTGGACCTCTCCCGGGTCCACATGATTGGCATCGGTGGCGCCGGCATGTCCGGCCTCGCGCGCATTTTGCTGGCCCGTGGCAGCCAGGTCACTGGTTCCGACGTGAAGGATTCCACTCCGGTCGAGGTGCTGCGCACCATGGGCGCCAAGGTGGCCGTGGGGCATGCGGAAGGCAACCTGGAGCTGGGCGGCCAGTTGCCTACCGTGGTGGTGACCTCATTCGCGGCGATTCCGCAGGACAATCCAGAGCTGGTGCGTGCCAGGGAGAACAATATCCCGTTGATCCGCCGCTCCGATTTGCTGGCTCTGCTGATGGAGGGCCACAAGCAGATCTTGCTGGCGGGCACGCACGGGAAGACCTCCACCACCTCCATGACCGTGGCCGCGCTGCAGGCGGCGGGGGAGGATCCATCCTTTGCGATTGGTGGGCAGCTCAACCGCGCGGGCACCAACGCCCACTCCGGTACGGGTTCGGCCTTCGTCGCCGAGGCCGATGAATCTGATGCCTCCCTGCTTGGCTACCGCCCCGACGTGGCGGTGATCACGAACATCGAGCCCGATCACCTTGACTTTTTCAAGTCCCACGACGCGTACTTCAAGGTCTTCGATGACTTTGCGGACCGGCTTACCCCGGGTGGCTACTTGGTGGTGTGCCTCGAGGATGAACACGCCGCCGCGACCGGTGAGCGCGCGCTTGAGCGTGGGCTGACCGTGGTGGGATACGGTTCTGAGGCCGCCGTCGCCGCGCACCCGTCCATTCCCGCGGCCGCCATTGTGCGCACGGAGACCGTCTCAGAGAACGGCACCAAAGTCACCGCAACCCTCGAGGTTGCTGGCCAGCGCCACGAGCTGAGCTACGAACTTCAGATCCCCGGCCATCACATGGTGATGAACTCCTTGGCGGCGCTGATCGCCGGCGTGGTTGCCGGGGCGGATGCCCGCAAGCTTGCGGCGGGCCTGAGCGATTTCAACGGCGTGCGCCGGCGCTTCGAGTACAGGGGCACCGCCGGGGCGGGCGTGCGTGTCTATGATGACTATGCGCACCATCCCACGGAGGTCGAGGCGGTGCTCAAGGCCGCCCGCGAGAAGGTAGATGCTGAAGGCAATGGGGCGCGCGTAGTGGTCTGCTTCCAGCCGCACCTGTACTCGCGCACCATGGAGTTCGACCGGGAGTTCGCGGACGCGCTGTCACTCGCCGACGCCGCCGTTGTCCTCGACATCTTTGGCGCCCGCGAACGGCCCGTAGAGGGGATTAGCTCCCGCATCATCACGGACAAGATGCCCGATGACATGCCCGTTGTCTTCGAGCCCGATTTCTCCGCCGCGCCCTCCACGATCATCGAGCTGGTGCGCCCGGGAGACCTCGTGATGACCATGGGCGCCGGATCCGTGACGCTGCTGGCGGCGGAGATCCTCACCGAGCTCGGAAACGCCGTAGAGGCTGACTAGTGACAGTAAGTAAAACTAAGAAGTTCTGGGCGTTGATTGCGGCCGCAGCCGCGGCGCTGGTGGTGGCCCTCGGCGCCGCCGCGTGGGCGTTTCCGTTCTTTAAGGTTTCTACCTTCGAGATCAATGGCAACGTCAACGTTGACTCCGCCCAGGTCCAGGAGGCCACGGGCATAGCCCAGGGCGCTAATCTCCTGCGTACGGACGCGCGCGGTGCGGCCGCCGGCGTGGCATCGCTGCCGTGGGTCAGCTCCGCAACGGTGACCCGCCAGTTCCCAGATACCATCGTGGTTGAGGTCAAAGAACGCGATGTGGTGGCGTTCGTCGACGCCACTGACGGCCCGCACCTCATCGATGAAAACGGACAGGAGTTTTTCATCGACACCCCGCCGGAGTCCGCCGTTGAAGTGGTAGGTGACGCCGAGCCCGGTACGCCGGAGATGGCCTCGGCGGTAGAGATCATCGCCTCTATCCCGCCTCAGCAGCGCGCCCCCATCGCGGCGCTTGCTGTTGAGGGGCCAAACTCCTTCATCATCCGGATGGAAGATGGGCGCACCGTGAATTGGGGCGCCAATGAGGATAATGCCAACAAGGCGCTGGCCCTTGAAACCGTACTCAAGATGGACGGAAAGGATTGGGACATTACCAATCCGGAATTGGTCTCCCGCCGCTAGGGTGAGGCGACGCAATTATTTAAAAAATTTTTTAAGCCCCGCCGCGCCCGCGGAGGGGCTTTAACTATGCCCGTGGCGTGCGAAAAAGCGCAGGTCAATAACTCTAAAGTAAAGGTTGAGGGTATCGACACGCGGCGAAATGAACAAGGAAATTACACGCCCGTCATTAATGATGGATAGCAAGTGCGGCCGGGTATGGCCGGTACGTAATCCTCGTTAATGAATCTAACCTCGAAAGGTGAGACCACCTCTCATGACCACTCCTAATAACAACCTGGCCGTGATTAAGGTCATCGGTGTAGGCGGTGGCGGCGTCAACGCTGTCAACCGCATGATCGAAGAAGGCCTCAAGGGCGTCGAGTTTGGCGCAATCAACACTGACTCCCAGGCTTTGATGTTCTCCGATGCAGAGATGAAGCTGGACATCGGCCGCGAGGTTACCCGTGGCCTCGGCGCAGGCGCTAACCCCGAGGTGGGCCGCACCTCTGCTGAAGACCACAAGTCTGACATCGAGGAGATGCTCAAGGGCGCGGACATGGTCTTCGTGACCGCGGGTGAGGGCGGCGGCACCGGTACCGGTGCGGCGCCGGTCGTGGCGTCCATCGCCAAGAAGCAGGGGTCCCTGACCGTGGGCGTAGTTACCAAGCCGTTCAAATTCGAGGGCGCGCGCCGCACCCGCCAGGCGATGAAGGGCATCGAGGAACTACGCGAGGTCTGCGACACCCTCATCGTGATTCCTAACGACCGCCTGATGCAGCTGGGCGATGAGAGCCTGTCCATGATGGAGGCCTTCCGCGCCGCCGACGAAGTCCTGTTCAACGGTGTTCAGGGTATCTCCAACCTGATTCTCATCCCGGGCATGATCAACGTCGACTTTGCGGATGTTCGCTCCGTGATGGCTGACGCCGGCTCCGCGCTGATGGGCATCGGTTCCGCGCGCGGTGATAACCGCGTTATGGAAGCGGCCCAGCAGGCGATTAACTCCCCGCTGCTGGAATCCACCATGGAGGGCGCTAAGGGCGTGCTGCTCTCCGTGGCCGGCGGTTCGGACCTAGGCCTGCAGGAGGTCTACGAGGCTTCCACGATGGTCGAGGAAAAGGCCGATCCGGATGCAAACATCATCTTCGGCACCATTATCGATGACAACCTAGGCGATGAAGTCCGCGTAACCATTATCGCCACCGGCTTCGACGCAGAGGCCAATATCGCCGGCGCCGAGCCTAAGGCTGAAACCAAGCAGGAGCCGGAGCGCAAGCCGGGCTCCCTCTTCGACAACCGCGAGCGTTACGAGGCCGAGCAGCCGCGGGAGGAATACGCCCCTCGCCACAGCTACGATGACACCCGCGCCGGCCAGTATCGCACCTCCCGCGAGGGCGGGCTATTTACCAGCTCAGAGCGCTACGCTGACCGCGAGCAGTACCGCGAGCCGGCACCTCGCCAGGACGACGATGAGCTCGACGTGCCTGACTTCCTGCGCTAAACCTATCCGCTAGGGTAGGTGCATGCCTATTAACGAGGAAACTTTGCAACGCCCCTTCCGCATGGTCTTTACGTCCCGTGCGGGAGGGGCTTCTGCGTCCCCATACGATTCTTTCAACTTGGGCTACCACGTAGGGGACGAGCCGGGGGCGGTGGCCGCCAATCGCAAGCGCCTGGCGGACGCGGTGGGCCTGGAGCACATCGTGTGGATGGAGCAGCTGCACACCAACACCGTCACCGTTGTCGATGGCCCATCCGATTCGCCCATCGAAGCGACCGACGCCATCGTCACCACCCAGCCCGGCCTAGGGCTCGCGGTGCTCGTGGCGGATTGCACCCCGGTGCTCATGGCGGACCCCCGGGCCCGCGTGGTGGCCGCCGTGCACGCCGGGCGCATGGGCGCGCGCAACGGCATTGTGCCAAACACGGTCAAGGCCATGGAGGAACTGGGCGCCCGCGCGGACCGGCTCCAGGTGCTCATGGGGCCGGCCGCAAACGGCAAAAACTACGAGGTGCCGCGGGCCATGGCGGATGATTTTGAATCCCGTCTTCCGGGTTCCATTACCCGCACCGCGAAGGGCACGTGGGGAATCGATGTGCGCGCCGGGCTGGTGCGCCAGCTAATGAGTCTGGGCGTAACGGCCATCGAGGCAGATCCGCGGTGCACAATTGAGGATGAGGGCTTTTTCTCTTACCGTCGCGAAGGTACCACCGGCCGGCAGGCCGGCTTGATTTGGTTGAAGGATGAGTGATGACTCGCAAAGATGAGCTGCGCGCGGGCCTTGACAAAACGCGCGCCGAGATCCAACGTTTGGCGGCCGAAGCCGGGGTAGAGGTGCCGGAGCTGTTGCCGGTGACCAAGTTTCATCCGGCGGAGGATGTGGCGCTGCTGGCCGAGCTCGGCGTGACCGACGTAGCCGAAAACCGCGAACAGGAAGCCCGCGCCAAGGCGGAAGCGCTGGCGGGGCAGCTGCGTTTCCACATGATCGGGCAGGTGCAGACTAAGAAAGCCAATCACGTCGCGCGCTGGGCGGCCTCGGTGCATTCGGTGGACTCGGTTAAACTGGCCACCGCGTTGAATCGAGGGGTCCAAATGGCGCAGGAGCGCGGCGAGCGCGAGGCGGACCTGCCGGTATTTATTCAGGTCTCCGCCGACGGGGACGCCGCCCGCGGCGGTTGCCCCATGGACAAACTGGATGAATTAGTTGGCGTTATCGAGGGGCTCGAACACCTTGAACTGCGCGGGCTGATGGTGGTCCCTCCCCTTGACGCGGATGCCGGCGAGGTTTTTCGCGCGGTAAGGGGGCGTGCGGACGAGGTGGGAGAGGGCGTCGGGCGCAGGATGGCCCTGTCCGCAGGGATGAGCGCGGACCTGCCGGAGGCAATCGCGGCGGGGACGGATATCGTGCGTGTCGGAACCGGGATTATGGGGCCGCGCCCAGTAGTTTAGGTACCAACGAAAAGCGCATTAACAGCGCAAACAGCACACTTTCAGACGAGGTCAGAGGGAGACCACATGTCTTTTTTGGATAGGACTAAGGAGTTCTTCGGCTTGGGGCCGATGGACATCGACAATGACGACGCCTACTACGCAGAGGAGCGCCGCTACGAGGCCAATGGTTCCGCAGCGTACGCGCCCCGCGCGGTAGAGTACGAGCGCCCACAGGAGACCTTCGTCCCGACCATCGTCGCGCTGTCTTTGACCGGCTACAAGAACGCCGCCGAGATTGGCGAGCCATTCCGCGAGGGCCACGCCGTGGTCTTCGAGCTGACCGACGCCGATAAGGCAAACGCCAAGCGCCTCATCGATTTCGCCGCGGGCCTGTGCTACGCGCTGCGCGGCCAGATGGTCAAGCTGACCGAGGGCATGGATACCGAGCGCCTGGTCTTCGCCTTGACCCCGCAGGGTTCCCACTTCTCCGTGATCGCCCTCGAGCGCGAGGCGGGACTGCGCTAAGCCCCGTTCCACTTGCTTAAACCCCCGCTGCCGGTTGGTAGCGGGGGTTCGTGTCTTGACTGCTTTTAGGTTAGGCTCATACACCGTGACTGAAATCGGCCTTGTACTGTTATCCATCATCCGCCTGTACACGCTGGTGTTGATAGTGCGCATCATCATCGAGATGGTGCAGTCCTTCTCCCGCGAGTTCAGGCCGCCGCGATGGTTCATGATCGTGGCGGAGACCTTGTTCGTGATTACGGATCCGCCGGTAAAGCTACTGCGGCGCGTCATCCCGCCGCTGCGTCTTGGCGGCGTGGCGCTGGACGTATCCGTTATTGTGCTCTTCCTGATTTTGTCCCTGCTGGGCAACGTCATTGCCTTAACAATGCTCGGCTAGCCGCCCGCTGGGCCACTTAGACCCCCGCTTAACGTCCGGGCCCCGCCGGCGAATAAGCGGGGGTTATTTAGCTTTAGTTCAGATTGAGACTTGGGATAACGTCCGTTACTGTTATCTATTGGTTACAATATGAAGACACATTCCGTATGATTAATCACACGAACGTGTTCGTGGTCGCTTTCCCTTTCTTCGACTCGTCGGGTTAGGGGTGTGCCACATCTCCCATGTGCTCCGGAAGCTCCGGGGTTCAACGACTTGAAGGGGAAGAGAAGTCAATGCCTTTGTCACCAGCTGACGTACACAACGTTGCTTTTAGCAAGCCACCAATCGGCAAGCGTGGCTACAACGAGGATGAGGTTGATCAGTTCCTCGACCTGGTTGAGGACACCCTTGCACAGCTGCAGGATGAAAACGATGACCTGCACTCCCAGATTGAGGAGTTGAACTCCCAGGCTAAGACCGGCGCTGCGCCAGTTGCTGCGAAGGGCGTTGATGAGGCTGCTCTGCGCAAGGAGATTGAGTCTTCCCTGCGCTCTGAGTATGACAAGAAGCTGGCCGAGCAGAAGGCCGAGGCTGACAAGCAGATTGTCGCCGCTAAGAACGAGGCAAAGAAGGCTGCGCCTGAGGCTAAGCCGGCCAAGGCTGATTCCGAGCTGGAGGCCAAGCTCCAGGCCGCCGAGAAGGAGCTCGAGGCCGCTCGCAAGGAGCTTGAGGCCGCGAAGCGGGAGGCAGAGACCGCGCGCAAGGACGCCGAGGCCGCTAAGAATGCCGCTCCTACCCAGAAGGCAGCAGCGGTTTCCGCATCCTCCGGCAAGGAGGGCCTGGCTACCCCTGAGACCCACATGCAGGCAGCCCGCGTTCTGGGCCTGGCCCAGGAGATGGCTGACCGCCTGACCAACGAGGCCCGCGCCGAGTCCGAGTCCATGCTGGCCGAGGCCCGCACCGCCGCCGAGAAGCAGCTGACCGACGCGGACACCCGCTCCAAGGCGCAGCTGGCCGAAGCGCAGAAGAAGTATGACGTACAGCTCGCGGACGCGGACACCCGCTCCAAGCAGCTTGTTGCCGACGCTGAAGCAAAGGCAAAGCAGACCGAGAGCGACGCTAACTCCCGCGCCGAGGCCCAGGTTCGCCAGGCAGAGGAGAAGGCTGCGGCGCTGCAGGCCGACGCTGAGAAGAAGCACACGGAGATCATGAACACCGTGAAGCAGCAGCAGACCGCACTGGAGACCCGCATCTCCGAGCTGCGCACCTTCGAGCGTGAATACCGCACCCGCCTGAAGACCCTGCTCGAGTCCCAGCTCGATGAGCTTGAGTCCCGCGGTTCCGCCGCGCCAAACGGTGACGTGGCTAAGGGCTAGTTCCGCTAGGGGGCTTTGCCCCGCAACATGAGCGCCAAGGTTTTATAAGACCTTGGCGCTTTAGCTATTGTTAGGGTGTTGCCTTAGACCACGTTTTCACCCGTTGGAGTTGAGCCGATGTTAATTGCCGCGCTGGTGCTGGCGTTCGTAGCGTTCGTGGCCTTCGTGTGGTTCATCGACACCGGTCAGGATTGGACACTGGTGACACTTTATGTGGCCGCGGGCGTGGGGATTGCGCTGTTCATCGCGGACTGGTGGGTCAAGCACCGTGAGGATAGGCGCAAAGGTTTCCAGGGCAGCACGAAGTAGCGCCGCGGGGAGCAGCGCTTCGGCGATCGGGGGCGGCCCGGCCTAGGCCGCCGCGTACATGCCGGTGTAAATGACGCGACCGTACGGGGAAATCCAGGCGGTCTGCCCGCCAATGCGGGCCATCTTGCCGTTGATATTCGGGCCGGAATCGCTGTTGACCGCGTTGTGGTAAGCGCATAGTGTTACCAGGTTTGCGGCGTTGGTGTTTCCACCGTTCTTAAAGGGGATGATGTGGTGGAACTGGGCCTGCGTCGCGGGGCAGTTGCAGCCGGGCCACGCGCAGGTTGGGTTTTCCATCATGCATAAAAGGCGCTGTTTGTCGTTGGCGAAGCGTTCGGCGCGGTAGAGGTTGACCGGCCCCTTCTCCGGGTGGAACAGACCCACGTTGTACCGGTCGCGGAACATGCGGTTGATGAACTCCGCGCCGGTCATGGTGGAGCCATTGGTCAGCTTGAGGGTGACCTCTTCGCCGTCGCCGTCGAGGATCTCATCCAAAGCATCCAGGGTGACCACCACGTTGGCGGTCACCGCGGGCCTTGCGGTGCCGGTGAAGAAGGCCTCTTCGAAGCTTTCAAGGGTATCGCCGAAGCCGTCCCATATGTCCGCGATGCGGCTCGAATCGCCGGTGATGGTCAGGCGCCACTTGCCGGTGCCTCGGGTGACGCGGACGCCGTCCTGGGCCGGCTTGGGAGGATTGATTTCCTTCAGGCGCTGCCGGGCCACGGCGTCCACCTTCTCCGCGGGCGTAGCGCACAGTTCTACGCGAAGATCCCACGCGGCGCGCTGGGTCTTGACGCGCCCAACGTGCTTTTCTATCCGCAGCAACGTCAGCAAATCGTGGCGCGTGCGCCTCGCATTACGCTGCTTGCCGGTAAAGGCGGTCTCGCCGAAGTAGACGGAGTGCACGCGCAGTAGCTCGTCGGCGTAATCGGCGGGAGCGCCGAGCTCGATAAGCGTCTGCTTGGTCATCCCGTCCAAGTCGCGGATGAGGGCTAGCCCTGAGGCGATAGCCGAAAGATGTGAAGTGATGCTCATACCAACTACCCAACCGCCAGGCGCAACACATGGCAACGGTGAAAGGGAGGTTATCCACAGGGGGAGGGGGCGTCGGGTGCGGGATGCGTTTATCCACAGGCGAAACCGGCCTAATCTGGCGTCACGCCACATCCCTGACTACACTGGCCGCGCCCATGTGGATTCCGGGGCCCTAGAGGGCTATACTCGTCTGCGATATGCATTGATCCGGCCATCACCGGGGAGCATTCCGGAAGAACGGCCAACAGGGCTCATTAGAACCGGACGGGTGGGACCGTACATCCTTCACTACCAATGAAGTGGGGCCGCTTCGGCCCAAGCAGGGTGGTACCGCGTGGTATGCGCCGCGTCCCTGCACCGCACACACTCTAGTGAAGGGCTTTTAACGTGACTGAAAACCAAGTTGGCGGCGTGTACCCAAAGGTGGACCTAACCGGTGGTTCCTCCCGCTTTCCTGATATGGAAGAAAAGGTCCAGGAATTCTGGACCCAGGACGGCACGTTCCAGGCATCCCTGGACCAGACCAGGGAGTGCCCGGAATACATTTTCTACGACGGGCCCCCATTCGC
This sequence comes from Corynebacterium endometrii, assembly GCF_004795735.1. Classification (NCBI taxonomy): domain Bacteria; kingdom Bacillati; phylum Actinomycetota; class Actinomycetes; order Mycobacteriales; family Corynebacteriaceae; genus Corynebacterium; species Corynebacterium endometrii. Next base: position 1,665,669 of record NZ_CP039247.1, on the reverse strand, counting down.
CAACGGCCTGCCTCACTACGGCCACCTGCTGACCGGCTACGTCAAGGACATCGTGCCCCGCTACCGCACCATGGCGGGCAACTACGTGCCGCGCGTGTTTGGCTGGGACTGCCACGGCCTGCCGGCCGAGCTAGAGGCGGAAAAGCAGCTGGGTATCACGGACAAGGGCCAGATTGAGGACATGGGCCTCGAGAAATTCAATGAGTACTGCGCTTCGTCCGTGCTCCGGTACGCCGATGAGTGGAAGGCTTACGTCACCCGCCAGGCCCGCTGGGTGGACTTCGATAACGGATATAAGACCATGGATCAGGACTTCATGGAATCCGTCATGTGGGCGTTCAAGACGCTGTATGACAAGGGGCTTATCTACCAGGGCTTCCGTGTGCTGCCCTACTCTTGGGCTGAGCACACCCCGCTGTCCAACCAGGAGACCCGCCTGGATGACTCTTACAAGATGCGCCAGGACCCAACCCTGACCGTGACCTTCCCGGTCACCGGTGCGCTGCCGGGGTCTGCCGCCGAGGAGGTCTTCGCTGACCACGAGTCCATGGGCAAGGTATCCCTATTGGCATGGACCACCACGCCGTGGACCCTGCCGTCCAACCTTGCGTTGGCGGTCAACCCCGAGGTTGAGTACGCGGCGGTTAAGGTCGGCGCCGGCTCTGAGTTTGAGGGCCAGGTATTCCTGCTGGCGTCCTCCCTGGTCGGCGCGTACGGCAAGGAGCTAGGTGAGGACCACGAGGTGCTGTGCACCTTCCCCGGCGCCAAGATGGTGGGTATCACCTACGAGCCGATTTTCAAGCATTTCAAGGATCACCCCAACGCTTTCCAGGTGCTGGAGGCGGACTACGTCACCACCGAGGACGGCACCGGCATCGTCCACCAGGCCCCGGCCTTTGGTGAGGACGATATGGCAACCTGTGACAAGGCCGGCATCGAGGTGGTCATCCCCGTTGATGATGACGGCGAGTTCACCAGCCAGGTCCCGGAGTATGAGGGCCAGCTGGTCTTCGATGCCAACAAGGACATCATCAGGGACCTTAAAGCGGCGGGCCGCGTGGTCCGCCACCAGACCATTGAGCACTCCTACCCGCACTCCTGGCGCTCCGGTGAGCCGCTTATCTACAAGGCCATGCCCGCGTGGTTTGTGCGGGTCACCGAGTTCCGCGACCGGATGGTGGAGCTCAACCACAATGAGATCAACTGGCTGCCAGAGCACATCCGTGACGGCCAGTTTGGCAAGTGGCTCGAGGGCGCCCGCGATTGGAACATCTCCCGCTCCCGCTACTGGGGCTCGCCGATCCCGGTATGGGTCTCTGACGATGACAATTACCCCCGCGTGGATGTCTACGGCTCCCTCGACGAGCTGGAGGCCGATTTCGGCGTCCGTCCAAAGTCCCTGCACCGCCCGCACATCGATGAGCTGACCCGCCCCAACCCGGACGATCCGACGGGTAAGTCCACAATGCGCCGCGTTTCGGAGGTCCTGGACTGCTGGTTCGAGTCCGGTTCCATGCCGTTTGCGCAGGTTCACTACCCGTTTGAGAATAAAGAGTGGTTTGATACGCACTCGCCATCGGACTTCATCGTGGAGTATTCCGGCCAGACCCGCGGCTGGTTCTACACCATGCACGTGATGGCCACCGCCCTGTTTGACCGCCCCGCTTACAAGAATGTGGTGGCGCACGGCATCGTGCTGGGCAGCGACGGCCAGAAGATGTCCAAGTCTAAGGGCAACTATCCCAACGTCAACGAGGTATTCGACCGCGATGGTTCGGACGCCATGCGCTGGTTCCTCATGTCTTCGCCTATCCTGCGCGGCGGCAACCTGATTGTCACCGAGCAGGGCATCCGCGAGGGAGTCCGCCAGGCGCTGCTGCCGATGTGGAACGCGTATTCCTTCCTGCAGCTCTACTCCTCGAAGGAGGCGCAGTTCGATACGGGCTCCACGAACGTGCTGGACCGCTATATCCTGGCGAAGCTGCATGACTTGGTGAGCACCGTGGATGAGGCGCTGGCCAATATTGACATCGCTACCGCCACGGAGGAGGTTCGCCTCTTCGCGGACGCGCTGACGAACTGGTACGTGCGCCGCTCCCGCGAGCGTTTCTGGGCAGGCGATGAGAAGCACCCAGAGGCGTTTAACACCCTCTACACGGTGCTGGAGACCTTGTCCCGCGTGGTGGCGCCGCTGCTGCCGCACATCTCGGAGGTTATCTACCGCGGGCTTACGGGGGAGCGTTCCGTGCACCTCGCCGCGTACCCGAAGGCCGCAGACTACCCAGCCGACGCCGCCTTAGTCCAGGCCATGGACAACACCCGTGCGGTGTGCTCCGCCGCGTCCTCCGTGCGCAAGTCCAACAAGCTGCGTAACCGCCTGCCGCTGCCGGGGCTTACCGTGGCGCTGAGCGATTCCGAGCAGCTGGCCGAGTTCAAGGACATCATCCGCGATGAGGTAAACGTCAAGGACGTTAAGCTGACCGACGATGTGGATTCCGTAGGCACGTTTGAGGTCGTGGTGAACGCGAAGGTCGTAGGCCCTAAGCTGGGCCGCGACGTGCAGCGGGCGATTAAGAACGTCAAGGCCGGCAATTACGTCCGAGAGGGCGAGGTAGTAGTGGTTGACGGTGACATCCGCCTGGAGCCGGGCGAGTATACCGAACGCCTGGTGGCGGAGAACCCGGAGTCCACCGCGCGTATTGGTGCCCTGGACGGGCTGGTGGTGCTGGATACGGCCGTGACGGAAGAGCTCGAGGCCGAGGGCTGGGCGGCGGACGTCATCCGCGGCCTGCAGGACGCCCGCAAGGCCTCGGGCTTCGAGGTCTCCGACCGGATCACCGTGGTCTTGTCGGTGCCGGCCGATAAGCAGGAGTGGGCTCAGCGCCACGCTGACCACATCGCGGGGGAGGTCCTGGCTACGGACTTCACCGTCACCACCGACGCGCTAAGCGGTCAGACCCATGACGTGCTCAAGGGCGTTTCCGCCACTGTGAGCAAATAGCGCGCGGCAAGGGCTACTCCACTGAGGAATGCGGCCCCTGCGGTGATGGTTGCGTCGGCGGTATCGCTGTACGCCGGCGCGGCCATTGCCGTGGGGCTTTTTGCTGCCTTCCCCGCGGGGGTGGCGGCATGCTACGGGATTGGGCCATGAAAATGGCGTTTTATTAGGCCAGGGCTCCGTGGCGGTGGGCTTTAGCTGGGCAGCCGTCGCGGGAATTCCACTGGTGTGGTGGCTGTGGCCGGAGGGCCGGGTAGTGGGCGGACTGGAATTACTGGGCTTGATAATGGGCCTAGGATTGCTATTGGCGGCACTGCCATATTCGCTGGACCAGGTGGTGCTACGCATGGCCGGAACCGCCTACTTTGCGCTGCTGCGGGCCATATTGCCGATGGTGGCCACCGTCATGGGCGCGGTGTTCCTTGCGCAGTGGCTGAGCTGGATCGAGGTTGCTAATGGTCGCAGCGGCAGTGGCCTTTGCGAAGGCCGGATTAGGCGGGCAGGTGCGCGCGCCAGCCGGCGAATACGTTAACCAGGCAGACCAGTGCCAATGCGGAGCCCACCAGAAACAGCGCGGTAAAGCCGACGTAGGGGGCTAGGGCGCTGAAGGTCATCGGGATGAAAAAGCCCGTATAGGTCAGCGAGTAGAACACCGCAGTGAGGCCGGCTAGTTCCTCGGGGTGGGCGATGCGCTGGATCTCGGAGAGCCCGGCCACCAGCGCGAGCCCGTAGCCGGCGCCCATGGTGGCCGCCGCGGCGATTCCCAGCGGCAGGCTGAGCGTGTATGCGGCGCACGCGCCCAGTACGGTGCCGGCGAAAATGACGCTCATGGCCACCGCGGAGGCCCGCGCGGAGCGCGCGGTATCGATGCGCTTGCCCAGCATCTGCACGCCCACGCCGCAGCCCAGGGTGATAACCGTCATCAGGCCGGAAAAGGCGATGGGCACATCGCCGGCGGATACAGACAGCAATTGGGGCAGCAGCGCGTAGGCCGCGCCGGCGCAGCCGAATACCCACGGCGCGACCGGCAGCACGATGCGCAGGAAACGGCGGTGCGCGGCCTTAGGGATGCGCAGCATGGTCACCATGTCACCCACGGTGAGCAACCACACGGTGCGGCCTACGGTACCGTGCTTGGGGACTCGGGTATCGGGGGTGTTAAGCAACCACAACCCCGTGGCCACGGTCACCGCGATGTGCACCAGGTACGCCAGGTGCTGCGGCCACGGGCCCCACTGCGCCAGGACTGAGGCCAGGCCCGCGCCGATGAGCAGGCCGATGGTCAGGCACAGCGAGGCGCGGCGGGGGCCGCCGGAATGGTCCCCGCCGGAGTGATAGATGAGTTCGGTGATCCAGGTGGAGCCCACGGCCATGACTATGCCCAGCGCGAGCCCGCAGAAGACCCTGCCGGCGGCGATGATGAGCGGCTCATGGGGGCCGATGGAGAGCAAAAATGATCCCACCAGCGACAGCGGCGCGGCCTGCAGCATCACTGGGCGGCGGCCAATGAGATCTGACAGCGGGCCGCCGATAAGCAGGGCGGGCACAATGCCAAAGACGTAGGCGGCGAGGAGGCCGTTGACGGTGACCTGGGAGAACTCGGACGTTTCGCGGTACATGACCAGCAAGGGGGTAAATTCATTGCCGCCCCAGGCTACGGCCACCATGGTGCCGGCAACGGGCATCCACGAGCCGGGGGTGTAGCGCTGCGGTGGGTGCGGCGCCGGGGCTATGGTGCGATTGTTCACAGCTGGCTCCTTGAATCGGCGATGTGGGCGGCGAATTGCTTGCAGTATTCGTCGATGTCCCCGTCGCGCAGCGCTGCGGATAATTGCTTGTGCCCTTCGATGAATATCCGTGCCCGGTCGGCATTGCGGCTAATGGCGGTGGCCGTGAAACGCTGCTGGCGCTCGCGCAGGCGGTGGCCTAGGTCCGCGAGGATGTCATTGTCCCCGCTGTTCATCACGAGTTGGTGGAAGTCCGCATCAAGGCTGGAATAGCGGGCTAAATCCCCGGCCTTGACGGCGGCGAGCTGCTGCTCGATGAGAGCGTCTAGTTGGTCCGCGATGAACGCCCGCGCCGGTTCCCCCAGGGCGCAGATTCTCCCGGCGGCGTGCATGTCGATGAGAGTGCGGGCCTCGTATACCTCGCGGATGTCCTGGCGGCTGATCGGGGTCACCAGGGCGCCGCGTTTGGGGTAGAGCTTTAAAAACCCTTCGGCTTCCAGTTTGAGGAAGGCCTCGCGCACGGGCGTGCGGCTTACCCCAAGGCTGGACGCCACCTCACCTTCTGAGAGCATGGAGGATTCCGTGAAGGCCCCGTTCAAAATGCGGTGCTTGACGTGCTCGTAAGCGTTTTCTGCTGCGGCCTGCTTAGTCATGCATCTATCATGCATGCAAGTGGTGCAAATGGAAAGTGGGTTAACCTATGAGCTATGCAGCGCTGGGTCTTACACATCGATATGGATGCGTTCTTTGCCTCCGTCGAACAGCTAACCCGGCCTACGCTGCGCGGCCGGCCCGTGTTGGTAGGCGGCACCAGCGGCAGGGGAGTGGTGGCCGGCGCTTCCTATGAGGCTCGCGCCTATGGTGCGCACTCCGCGATGCCCATGTTTAGGGCGAAAAAGCTGGTGGGCCCGCGGGCGGTGGTGGTGCAATCGCGGCACGCGGTGTACTCGGCGGCCTCTCAGCGGGTCTTTGAGATTATTGGCTCGCGGGTGGGAGTAATCGAGCGCTTGAGCATCGATGAGGCCTTTATGGAACCGGAAGAGTTGGTGGGCGCCACCCCGGACGAGGTGTTCGCGTGGGCGCAGAATTTGCGTGAATTAATTCGGCAGGAGACCGGGCTGCCGTCATCCATCGGCGCGGGCTCCGGCAAGCAATTCGCCAAGATCGGTTCCGGTGAGGCCAAACCGGACGGCACGTTCGTGATCCCCGCGGACAGGCAGCTGGAGATGCTGCACCCGCTGGAGGTGGGCAAGCTCTGGGGCGTGGGGCCGGTTACGGCGTCTAAGCTCAGCGCGATTGGCGTGAAAACCATCGGGGATCTGGCGAGCATGTCACGCAGGGAGGTGGAGATTTCCATCGGGGCCACGGTGGGAGTGGGGCTGTGGCGTCTGGCGCAGGGCATCGATGAACGTCCGGTTGAACCGCGCGCCATCGCCAAGCAGATTTCCCAGGAGCACACCTACCCGAAGGATTTGAAGACCGCGCCTGAGGTAGACGCGGCTATCGAGCGCGCCGCCCAGGGCGCTCACCGGCGCCTGCTTAAAGACGGGCGCGGCGCGCGCACGGTAACGGTCAAGCTCCGAATGGCGGACTTCCACATCGAGTCTCGCTCGATCACCCTGCCCTACGCCACCGATGACTACGAGACGCTGAAAGCCACCGCCTTCCGCATCGCCCGGTACCCGGACGAGCTGGGGCCCATACGCCTGGTGGGCGTGGGATACTCCGGGCTCGAAACCGCGCGCCAGGACGTGTTATTTCCCGAGCTAGACCGCGTGGTAACGCGGCCAGTACCTAAGGATTCTGATTTCGAAACCGGGGTCAGCGACGGCTTGGGCGTTGACGGCTTGGGCTTTACTGACAGCGTGGAAATCAGCGATCAGTTAGATAGTCGGTGGCGCGCCACGCAGGACGTGTGGCATCCGGATTTTGGCCACGGCTGGATCCAAGGCGCGGGCCATGGGGTGGTCAGCGTGCGTTTCGAGGACCGCTCCACCGGCCCCGGCAAGACCCGCTCCTTCGCCCATGATGACCCGGACCTGCGCGCGGCCGATCCGCTCGATTCGCTGGCGTGGCCGGAGTGGTTCGCAGCGCGCGAGGATTAGCTGAGCAGATCGGCTACGTCGCGGCCCGTGGCCAGGGCCACGATGAGCATCATGCGGGCCTGGCCCACGCGCAGCAGGCCGGAGCCCACGGCCCCCTTTGCGTCCAGGGTGGCCCCGCCGCCGGCGCCGCCGTAGTCGAGGGCAACGGGGCCCTCGGGAACGCGGGTGGAGACTACCACCTTGATGCCGGCGTCTAGGGCATCGGCCACGCCCTTGCCCATCTCCTCGCCCATGTTGCCGGAGCCCAGACCCTCGATGACCAGGCCATCCACGCCGCTGGCCACCGCGGCGTCAACCAGCTCGCGGCCGGATCCCGGGAAGGCCGCGATGATCGCCACGGACGTGCCGTCCAGCGTGGCGACGGGGATGGGCGCCGGGCGGTTGCAGCGGGTAGGGGAGAACGCCCGCAGGTTAGAGGTGTGCTGCTTGCGGGCCCCGCGGGCCGGGACGGTCACGCCGCCAAAGCGGATGACCACGCCGGTGGACGCCGGGGCGGCGGCGACGCGGATTGAATCCGTGAGGTTGGTAAGCCCATCGGACTCCGGATGGTCAAAGGGGCGCTGGGCGCCGGTGAGCACCACGGGCTTGTCCGAGTCGTGGAAGATATCGAGCACTATCGCGGTATCCGCCATGGAATCGGTGCCGTGGGTGACCACCACGCCGCGTACCTGTGGATCCGCGAGTTGCTCGTGGACCTGCGCAACCAGCGCGTCAAGCTGCGCTAGCGTCATGGAGGAAGAATCGAGCCGCGCGGAATCGATGGCGCGCAGGGGGACATCCACGCCGCCCAGCTCATCCACAAGGTCCTGGGCGTTGCGCTGCGGCACGAGCGCGCCGGTGGAATCCGTGGCGGAGGCGATGGTTCCGCCCGTGGCGATGACGGAAATTATTGAGGCAGAAGCGGCGTCAGACATGCGCCCTAGATTAGACGATGCGGCGGCTTTCGCATACCTAAATATGCGGCGCATTTGCCTTTGCTGAGAATTGGGGCATGGCGCGCCCCAATCGCCGTGTTGCCAGGTAGCATTGATGGGGCGAAAGTGGCGCGCGGGTTGCCCCGGAAAGCGCGCGCCAAACAACGATACGTAGGAGCGTAAAAGTTTTGAGTAACTTCCACAATAAGTTCGGTGCCGGCATCATGGCGCTGTCCGCAGCGGTAGCCCTGGCAGCCTGCTCTTCCGAGGAAGAGGAGGCCACCCCCACCTCTGAGGCGCCGGCCACCTCCTCGGTTGCGGCGCCAACCGCTGAGCTGCCAACCGCCGCGGATCTGAACGCGGTGCTGGCTAAGGCCACCGACCCTAACGTGCCGGTAGAGGAGAAGACCTTGACGGTCCAGGGCTCGGAGACCGCCCCCGAGCTGTTTGAGACCATGACCCGTTCCAAGCAGGAGTCCGGCGCAACGTTTGAGGTTGTTGACCCGGTTCTGCCCGGCCCGGATCCGGCAAACACCGTCTCCGCCACCGTGAACTTCACCGTCCCCGGCCAGGAGCCACAGACCGCTGAGGCTGTGGAGTTCGTCAACGAGGACGGCAATTGGAAGCTTCAGCAGTCCTGGGCGTGCACCCTGATTGTCAACACCGTGACGCCGGAAGAGGTCCCGGAGATGTGCTCCGCTCAGGCCCAGGGCGGCGCCTAAGCCCGGCGCCGGGATTTAAGCGCCGAAAGATAGCTACGAAAAGCTGAGCACGGAACCAGAGGTCTGCACCACGCGGGCCTTTGATTTATTTGAGCCGTAGACCACGGTGGTGGTGTATTGCACATCGCCGGCGGTGGGCAACGGCTTGGTCAGATCCACGGTGAGCTCGCCGCGGGATTCCGTGGTCGACTCGAGCACCTCCAGGTTTTGGCCTTCGAGGCCTTCACCCGCCCCTTCCAGGGACAATGCCCCCTGGGAGGGGCGCTGATCTATTTGGACGTCGAGGACCACGGTGTCACCCTCGAGTTCCTTGATGGTGTAGGTCGCGGTCTGGAGCAGGCTGGACTGGCCGGTCACGCGGGACTCCACGGTCCAGGACGCGCCGGCACCCACGGCTTCGCCGGGGAATACGATGGGCAGCGCGGTGAGTTTGACGATGGCTTGCTCGGTGATGGCGCGGGCGTCGTCGGCGGCGGATTGCGGGGCGGCCAGGCGGAGTGAGGACATCTGGCCGTCATCGTTCGCGCGCCAACCAAACTGGAAACCCTCCGCGGAGGTGAGGTCCGTGCCTCCGGAAAAGTCCGGCTCGGAGATCGTGAAAAACACGTTGCGGGTGGCGGGCTGCTGGCCTTCCACAGCCTCCGACGCCGCCTCAACCTCACCATCCAGCTTCACCGTCGTGGTGGCGAGGTCAGCGTCTTCGGGGGAGTAGGAGTCCAGCTCGGGGGCATGGACCACGTCCTGGGTGAAGGACTCCGCGGAGGAGTAGGTCAGCTCCTGGGCCTGGTCTAGGTCGCGGTAGGCCAATACCCTGGTCTTTCCCTGGCCCGGGTCGACTAGGGTGACCCGGGAGGCGTCAACGTTAAGGCCCACGGGCTGGTCTACTGCGGGGCCCGGCGGGGAATAACTGCACGCCGTGAGGGCCGTGGATGCGCCGATGAGCAGCGCTGAGGAAACTGCGAAGACACGTAAACGAAACACGCATTCCAACCTACAGGAATTTAGCGTTTACAATGGTCCGGGTGACTGTTAATAGAAGGAGTTTTGTGGGCCTGATGGCCGCCATCGTTGCGGTGGTAGCCGTCATCGACCAAGCGACCAAGGCGCTGATGCTGTCCATCCTGACTGAGGGTGAGCCCATGCCGGTCATCGGGGATTGGTTCCGTTTCTACCTTTTATTCAATCCGGGGGCCGCCTTTTCCATGGGCGGGGAAGGATCCACCTGGCTCTTTACGACGATCCAGCTAGCATTCGTGGTGGGGGTGGCCATCGCCGCCCCGCGCCTGCAGCACAAGGGCCAAGCCATCGGCCTGGCCATGATCGCCGGCGGCGCGCTGGGCAATCTGATTGACCGGCTCTTCCGCGAGCCGGGATTCTGGTTTGGGCACGTGGTTGATTTCATTTCCATCGGCGATTTTGCGGTGTTCAATATCGCGGATTCCTCCATCACCCTGGGCGTACTGGTATTCATTGTGGCCATTTTCTTGGAGGAGCGCGATGAGAAGATTGCCGCGGATAACAAGGAGGTCAGCGCTTAGATGAGCCGGGAGATTAAGACCGTTCCTGTCCCGGAGGGCCTGGCCGGGATGCGCGTGGATGCGGCGATGTCAAAGATGCTGGGGCTGTCGCGGGCGGCATCGGCGGAGTTGTGCGCCGAGGGCGTGGTGCTGCTGGATTCAACGCCCGTGGGCAAATCAGACCGGGTGACGGCCGGTTCGTGGCTGGAGGTTACGCTGCCGGAGCCGCCGCAGGCGCTGGCGCCCAAGGCTGAACTCGTCGAGGGCATGGACGTCCTCTATGCGGACGATGACGTGATCGCAATCCACAAACCGGTGGGCGTGGCGGCGCACCCAACCCTGGGCTGGGAGGGTCCCACCGTGGTGGGAGGCCTTGCCGCGGCAGGATACCGCGTGTCCACCTCCGGGCCCACCGAGCGCAAGGGCATAGTCCAGCGCCTCGACGTGGGCACCTCCGGCGTGATGGTAGTCGCCGCCTCGGAACGCGGCTACTCCCACCTCAAGCGCGCGTTTAAGGAGCGCACCGTGAAAAAGACCTACCACGCTCTGGTGCAGGGGCTTCCCGACCCGATCGTGGGCACCATCGACGCGCCCATCGGCCGCCACCCGTCCTCCGGCTGGAAGTTCGCCGTGGTTGACGGCGGGAAGCACGCGGTGACTCACTATGAGGTGATGGAGGCCTTCCGCGAGGCCAGCCTGCTCGAGGTGCACCTGGAAACGGGCCGGACCCACCAGATCCGCGTCCACATGTCCGCCACCGGGCACCCGTGCTGCGGGGACCCCATGTATGGCTCCGACCCCAACCTCACCAAGCGCCTGGGGCTGAAGCGCCAGTGGCTGCACGCGGTAAAACTCGGCTTCGAGCACCCGGCCACCGGCAAGTGGATGGAAATCGGGGCGCCGTACCCGCCGGATCTCGCGCATGCGCTGGAGGTCCTGCGCGGATGAGCCTGGCACGGGGGAGCGTCGCCGCGGTGGCCCTGTGCGCCACGGTCGCCGCGGTGGGGATTTGGGGCCCGCGCCCAAGCCCCAGCCCGCAGGGGGACGAACTTGGCCCCGAGCGCGGGGAGACCGCCGAGGCCTACCAGGCCCGCGCGGCGGCGACCATCACCGGTTCCGAACCAACATATGCCTTGGTCAGCTTTGAGGGCGGCCTTGGCCCCGAGCGGGCCGCCGAGGCCGTGGGGGAGGCGGAGCGGCTAGCCGCCGTCATCATCGGCCAGGCGGCACCCATTGCGGTGCCGGAACCGGCCGGTAACGCCACGCGCCGGGATGTCCTGGACACCGTATTGGGCCGCGTGGCCGCCTCGCTGGCCGGGATCGGCAACGTTTCGGCGCCTATGACCTTTAGCGCCGCGATCGTCTACGGGGAACCGGAGGCGTTGCGCGCGATTGAACAATCCCCGGGCGTACTGGCCGTCGAAGCAGTCCCCGCGGATTCCGCGTGGGGCGCGTTCGCCGTCCGCCCACCCGGCTACCATGGCCAGCTATGAGCACCATCCCCTTTAAAGACTGGCCCGCAAATTACAAGTTCGCCTTCGTCTTAAGCATCCTCGCCGTGCTAGCGGCCCTCGGGCTTACGGGCGCCGCGGTGTTTCTCGGCTGGGGCGGCGGCCAGGATTACGTGATGGTGGGGCTGTTATTCATCGTGGGGGCTACCGCCATGGCGACCATCCCCCGGTGGGCGCCCAGCGGGGACGCGGAAAAGGCCCGGCGCGCGCGGGCCAAGCGCCTGCGTGCCGAGCTGAAGAGGCGCTAGGACTCTGGCAGGCGCCGCCGGAGCTCTCTGCGGTGGGCCATGAGCAAATCCGCGACGTAGATGATGACCGCCACCGCCAAGATAACGAAACCAATCCAGCGTTCTGCGCTAAAGGACTCCTTGGTGATGTAGACCGCCCACAGCAGTTGCATGATAGGAGTGATGTACTGCAGCATGCCCACGGTAGCCAGCGGCAGCAACTTTGCGCCCGCGGAAAAACACAGCAGCGGCAGGCCGGTGACTACGCCTGCGGCCATCAGCAAGGCGGCGTGGCCCGGTCCCTGCGCGAAGAAGGTGCCCGTGCCCTGGGACTCGATGAAGATGATGTAGGCCAGCGCCAGCGGCGACATGACCATGGCCTCGGCCGCCACCGATGCCGCCGCCGATACGTTGACCTGCTTTTTGATCAGCCCGTAGATGCCAAAGGAGAAGGCCAGGCTCAGCGCTAGGAGGGGGACCTGGCCGGTCATGAACGTCAGCCAGATAACCGCGACCGCCGCGACGGCCACCGCGATGAGCTGGTTGCGGCGCAGCCGCTCCTTCAGGAAGATGACTGCCAGCGCCACGGAGACTAAAGGGTTGATGAAGTAACCCAGAGCTGCGTCCGCAACGTGGTTTGAGTTCACCGCCAGCACGTAGGTGCCCCAGTTCACCGAGATGGCGACGCTGGCGGCCGCCAGCCAGCCCCAGGATTTCAACGGCAGGCCGCGCAGCTCTTTTAGTCCGCCGCTAAGCCACACGATGATGAGCATAAACACCGCGGTCCAGATGATGCGGTGAGCGAGGATCTCCACGGGGCCCGCTGGCAGCAGGAGCGGGAAGAATCCGGGGAAGACCGACCACATGAAGTAGGCCGCGAGGGTGTAAATCATGGCAGAGCACAGGGTACCCCACATCGCGGGGAGGGGTGTGGTATTCAGGGCCATTGGGCCAACTTGTCAAGGCCGCTAAAATGGCCCCATGGCCAAAAACTCCTCATTTGTACACCTGCATAACCACACCGAATTTTCCATGCTTGACGGCATGGCCAAGGTGGATCTGCTAGCCGATGAGGTGAACCGCCAGGGCATGCCGGCGGTGGGCATGACCGACCACGGCAACATGTTTGGCTCCAATGCCTTCTATCAGAAGATGACCTCAGCCGGGGTCAAACCCATCATCGGTATCGAGGCGTACATGGCGCCGGAATCCCGCTTCAACAAAAAACGTGTGCTCTGGGGTACTCCGGATCAGAAGCGGGATGACGTTTCGGCTTCGGGAGCGTATCTGCACCAGACCATGCTGGCGGAAAACGCCACGGGCCTAAAAAACCTGTTCAAGCTCTCCAGCCTGGCCTCGTATGAGGGCCAGCTGGGCAAATGGCCGCGTATGGACGCGGAGCTTATCGCGGAGCACGCGGACGGCATCATCGCCACCACCGGCTGCCCATCCGGCGACGTGCAGACCAGGCTGCGCCTGGGGCAGTACGATGAAGCCCTTGAGGCCGCCGCCATGTGGCAGGACATCTACGGCAAGGATAATTACTTCCTTGAGCTGATGGACCACGGGTTGGACATTGAAAAGCGCACCCGTGACGCGCTGTTAGATATCGGCCGCAAGCTGGATCTGCCGCCGCTGGTAACCAATGACTGCCACTACGTTCTGGAATCCCAGGCCCCTGCCCACGAGGCGATGCTCTGCGTGCAGACCGGTAAGACCCTGCTCGACCCGGATCGCTTCAAATTTGACGGCACGGGCTACTACATCAAGTCGGCGGCGGAGATGCGCGAGCTGTGGGATGACATGGTGCCGGACGGCTGCGATAACACTTTGTGGATCGCCGAACGCGTTGAGGACTACGGCGAGATTTGGGAGGAGCACACCCATGACCGCATGCCCATCGCCGATGTTCCGGAGGGCTACACTCCTACGTCCTGGCTGCACGAGGAGGTCATGCGGGGGCTCAAGGACCGCTTCAATGGCGGGGACGTGCCGCAGGAATACATAGACCGCGCGGAATATGAGATCGAGGTCATCGACGGAAAGGGCTACCCGTCCTACTTCCTCATCGTCGCCGAGATCATCAAACACGCCCGCTCCATCGGCATCTGGGTGGGCCCGGGTCGTGGCTCCGCGGCGGGCGCGCTGGTGGCGTACGCGCTCACCATCACCAATATCGATCCCATCGAGCACGGCCTACTGTTCGAGAGGTTCCTAAACCCGGAGCGCCCATCCGCGCCGGATATCGATATCGACTTCGATGACCGCCGCCGCGGTGAGATGATCGCCTACGCCGCGGAGCGTTGGGGCGAGGACAAGATTGCGCAGGTTATCACCTTCGGCACGGTCAAGACCAAGCAGGCCATCAAGGACTCGGCAAAGGTGCACTTCGGCCAGCCGGGCTTCCAGATGGCTGACCGCATCAACGGCGCGCTGCCGCCCGCCATCATGGCGAAGGACATTCCGCTCAAGGGAATCATGGACCCCGAGCATGAGCGCTATTCCGAGGCCACCGAGGTGCGCAGCCTCATCGAGACGGATCCAGACGTTAAGAAAATCTATGAAACCGCCCGCGGCCTTGAAGGCGTGGTCCGCCAGGCCGGCGTGCACGCGTGTGCGGTGATTATGGCGTCCGTGCGCCTGATGGACCACATCCCAATGTGGAAGCGCCCGGCCGATGGCGCGCTCATCACCGGCTGGGATTACCCGGCGTGCGAGGCCATTGGCCTGCTGAAGATGGACTTTCTGGGCCTGCGCAACCTCACCGTGATCGGTGACGCGCTGGCCAATATCAAGAAAAACCGTGGCGAGGAGATCGCGCTGGAGGATATCCACGCCGACGATCCACGGGTGTCCAAGGTCTATGAGCTGCTTTCCCGCGGCGATACCCTGGGCGTGTTCCAGCTTGACTCCGGCGGCATGCAGGAGCTGCTTAAGCGCATGAAGCCAACGGGATTCAAGGATATCGTGGCGTCCCTGGCGCTCTACCGACCGGGACCAATGGGCGTCAATGCCCACTGGGATTATGCGGACCGCAAGAATGGCCGCAAGGAGATTGTCCCCATCCACCCCGAGTTAGAGGAACCGCTCAAGGACATCCTGTCTGAGACCTACGGCCTCATCGTGTACCAGGAGCAGATCATGGAGATCTCGCGAAAGGTGGCCAACTACACCGCGGGCGAGGCGGACGGCTTCCGTAAAGCCATGGGTAAGAAGAAACCGGAAGTGCTGGCCCAACAATATGAAAAATTCTGGGAGGGCATGCAGGCCAACGGGTTTTCCAAGAGCGCGATGGACGCGCTGTGGGGCACCATTGAGCCCTTCGCGGCCTACGCGTTCAACAAGTCCCACGCGGCGGGCTACGGCCTGGTGTCCTTCTGGACCGCGTACCTCAAGGCGTACTACGCCCCGGAATACATGGCCGCTCTACTGACGTCCGTGGGTGACAAGAAGGACAAGTCCGCCATCTACCTGGCCGATTGCCGCCACCTGGGCATCAAGGTGCTTCCACCGGACGTTAACGAGTCCGTCGTGGACTTCCAGGCGGTGGGCGAGGATATCCGCTTCGGCATGGGCGCCATCCGCAACGTCGGCGCGGATGTGGTCCAGTCCATCATGAAGTCCCGCAAGGAAAAGGGCGCGTTTACCTCGTTTTCCGATTACCTGGACAAGATTGAGTTGACGGCCTGCTCCAAGCGCGTGACCGAATCACTAATTAAGGCTGGCGCTTTCGACTCCCTGGGCCATCCGCGAAAGGGCCTGATGCTGATTCAGGAGGACGCGGTGGATTCCGTCCAGACCACCAAAAAGGCGGCGGATAAGGGGCAGTTTGATCTCTTCGCGGGATTCGGTGGCGACGATGGGGAGGTGGTCTCCGCGTTTAGCATCGACGTGCCGGATCAGAACTGGGACCGCAAACACGAACTGGCGCTCGAGCGCGAAATGCTGGGATTGTACGTCTCCGGCCATCCACTGGACGGCTTCGAGGAGGCGCTTGAAGAGCAGACCGATACGCCGCTGCCAAAGATTCTGGCCAACGAGGTGCGCCATGGCCAGGAGCTTATCATCGGCGGAATTATCTCCGCGGTCGATAGGCGCTACTCCAAGCGGGACGGTTCCCCGTGGGCCATCGTTACCATTGAGGATCACCATGGCGCACAGGTGGATATCCTGGTCTTCAACCAGGTCTATTCCTTGGTGGCGCCGCAGATCGCTGAGGATAACATCATCCTGGCCAAGGTCCAGGTGAAGGTCCGCGATGAGCGCATGTCCCTGTTTTGCTCAGATATCCGCGTGCCGGATCTTGGCCCCGGCGGCGGCGCCGGCCTGCCGCTGCGCCTGACTCTGCGCACTGAGCAGTGCACCATGGAAAACATCGCCAAGCTAAAGCGGGTGCTGCTCAATAACAAGGGCGAATCCGACGTGTATCTCAACCTGGTCAACGGGGATGAGTCCACCACCATGATCCTGGGCGAACATTTGCGCGTGGAGCGCTCCGGCAGTTTGATGGGTGATCTCAAGGCCACGATGGGGCAGGGAATTCTGGGCTAACGCGCCGCCGAGGGCGTGCGTGAATATAAAAGCGGATGCCGGGCGGGTTGGGCGCTAGAGTGGCAAGAGGAAATAGACCGCTTGGTCTAAAAAAGAATGGAATTCAAAAAGGAGCCCCATGTCTAACAAGATCCTCACCACTCACGTAGGCTCGCTTCCTCGCACGCCCGAACTGCTCGAGGCAAACCTCAAGCGCGCGGACGGCGCCATCTCCGATGAGGCGTTCAACGAGATCCTCACGGAATCCGTGGACAAGGTCGTCAAGCGCCAGCTGGACCTTGGCCTGGACATCATCAATGAGGGCGAGTACGGCCACATCACCTCCGGCGCGGTTGATTACGGCGCGTGGTGGAACTACTCCTTTACCCGCCTGGGCGGGCTCACCATGACCGATACTGACCGCTGGGCCAACCAGGAGAAGGTGCGCTCTGAGCCCGGAAACATCAAGCTGACCTCCTTTATCGATCGCCGCGACCGCGCGCTGTTTAGCGAGGCGTACAACGACCCTGAGTCCGGCATCTTCACCGGCCGCAAGAAGGTGGGCAACCCCGAATTCACCGGCCCGATCACTTACATCGGCCAGGACCAGGTCGCCGCTGACGTGAAGCTGCTGCGCGACGCGCTGGACCGCGCGGGCGCCCAGCACGGCTTCGTGGCGGCCCTGTCCCCGGGATCCGCGGCGCGCCTGAACAACAAGTACTACGACACTGACCTCGAGGTGGTCCAGGCGTGCGGAGCCGCGCTGTCCGAGGAGTACAAGGCGATTACCGACGCAGGCCTGGTAGTCCAGTTTGATGCGCCAGACCTCGCCGAGGCGTGGGACCAGATCAACCCCGAGCCAAGCGTCGAGGATTTCCAGGCTTGGGTGCGCGAGCGCATCGATGTGCTCAACGATTCCATCAAGGACATTCCTCGCGAACTGACCCGCCTGCATATCTGCTGGGGCTCGTGGCACGGCCCGCACGTCACCGACATTCCTTTCGAGGACATCATCGACGAGATCCTGCGCGCCAAGGTGGGTGGCTACTCCTTCGAGGGCGCATCCCCGCGCCATGCGCACGAGTGGCGCGTATGGAAGGAACACAAGCTGCCAGAGGGCACCGTTATCTACCCGGGCGTTATCTCCCACAACACCAACGCCGTGGAGCATCCGCGCCTCGTTGCCGATCGCATCATTCAGTTCGCCGAACTGGTGGGCCCGGAAAATGTTATCGCCTCCTCGGACTGTGGCCTGGGCGGACGCATCCACCACCAAATCGCGTGGGCCAAGCTGGACTCCCTGGTCAAGGGCGCTGAGCTAGCGTCCAAGGAGCTGTTCTAAGGCCAACGCCAAAAGGAGCGCCCACCGCGACGGTGGGCGCTCCTTTTTTGTTTGGGTTTTACAGCTTAATGCCGGCCGCCTTAAGGGCCGAGCGGATAGGATCCAGGACCGCAGGGTTGATGGAGGCCACGATGGTGAGCAGCTGTGCTGCGCCGCCGACCAAGCCGAGGATGGCGCCGATCCAGGCGAAGGCCTCGCGGGCCTCTGGGGAAGGAACGGCGGACTGCGCCCAATCCGGAAGCTGCGAGAGGGCCTGCTCCTCGCGCTCCTCTTCGGTTTCAGGCTGAGCGCATTCTGGGGTTTCAGGCATGCCGGAGGAGCCGTAACCGTTGACAGCGCCCAGCAGGAGTTCCTGTGGGCCCATGAATGAGGAACCACCTGCTTCGGCCTGTGCCGCATGGTCGGCCTTGGCCTGGTCCACCTCAGCCTGGCATTCAGCGGACAGGCCGGAGGCATTGCCGTTCGCATCGGCAGTCTGGGCGGCAGCGACCGGGGTGACCAGGGCCAGGGAGGCGCTGGTTGCGGCAATCAGTGCGACGGAGAAGCGATTAACGCGCATGAAGGGCAGTACTCCTTAATTGGGGGTTTATGCAATTGCCAATGAATTTAGCAGGAATTGCCAGAGATTCATACCATTAAATGAAAATTGGACAATTATCCTTAGCGACCCAGCGCGGCCTCGATCTGGGCGCGCAGGCTGTCAGGTAGCGCGGCCACGAGGGGATTGAGGATGGGCGGGCTTAGCAATAATGCGGCCGCGATGCCGAGCACCGCCGCGATGACCGCTGCTACGGTGCCGCCGGTAGATGAACCGCTAGGGGAGCTGGGGGCGGCGTCGGAAGAAGAAAGCGCCTCCTCGATCTCGTAAACGGTGGTGGTCCCGGAGACCTCATTGCCCACAATGAGCAGGTCCTTGCCGGTAGGGGAATCTTCATCGGGGACAAAGCTGAAGCCCTCGGGACCCAGATCTCCGGCCTGAGGGGACCTAGGATCGGCACGAAAGTCGCGGTTGTTGACATAGGTCTGGAAGGTGGCGTTCGCCGGATCCGTAACGTCATAGACGAAGATGCCGCCCACGCGCTCGGCGCCAATGAACGCGTAGGTGCGCTCGCCGACCCGGCCAATGGTCAGCGCCTCAGGCTCGGGGCCCTTGTTATCGGAGCGGTCATCGAAAGCATTGCCCTCGTTATCCGCGTTGAAAACCAATTCGCCCCGCTCGTGCAGCTCGGCAGTGATGCGTTCGAATTCCGCGCCGGAATCAAACACTACGTTGCAGGCGGAGTCATAAATTGAAAAGCTGCGGGAGCCGTATGCGTGCAGCTCATCGAAGCAGCCATTCTCGGCGTCCCAACCGGAGGCAGCGCTAAGTTTTAAGTTTCCCGCGGATTCCGCCTCGGCAAGCGCGGCGGTATCAGTTTCACCCAGCGCGCCTTCACACACCAGGCCGCCCTCAATGACGTCCTTGAGCTCGATTTCATCCGTGTAGACACCCGAGCCGCCTTCATCTTCGTGAACGCCCCATTCGCGCGCGTCGCCCTCGTTGGCGGCGGCGATAAACGTCTGGCCGCCGGACTCGAACGCCGCCATGCTATCCGGCATCGACAGGCCCTTTACCGGAAGGGTGCGCGGCCGAGCCGACCCATCCTTGTTGGATGGGTCGATAGGGGTAACGGAATGATCGGCGATGTGGGCAGGAACCACCTTTTCCACAGTTGCGGACTCAATGTCAATGATGCCAATCGCGTTGGCCTCCTGAATGGACACATACGCCTTGCCGTTGGATGCCGGTGCTACGTACTCCGGCTCGAAATCCAGGGAAGGCTTGTTGTGATGGCCTGACGGGCCAAAGACGCGGATGGATGGGTCAAGCGCGCCGGGGGAGTCAAAGGCCTCGAAGCCGGCGGTGCGTACATCGGCTTGAGTGGCCGCGGCCACGTCATCCGAAAGCGCGATGATGGATACGGAGCCCGCGGGATTCGCGGTGTATGCGGTGCCTTCTGGGTTGAGCTCGTTGGACGGTTCACCCTCGTTGGCCACTAACGCGTACCTGCCGTCCTTGGACAGCGACACGTTATCCGGCAAGGCGCCGACGCTAACCCGGCCAAGCTCGGCGCCATCCCCGGCGGCGTCGAAGAAGAGTGCTTCGCCATTGTCCGTCTTGTTGGGCGCTTGCACGGCGGCTACGGCCAGCCCGTCGGCGCGAACGGCGACCGAGTTGATTTCCCTGCCCTCACCGGCGCTGATGGCCCCAACCTTTTGCAGCTGGCGGGGGTTCGAGGCATCCAAAATATCCACCTCGCCAGAGGTGGCGTTGACCGTCAGGATGCGCTGCGACGGCGCATGAAACGCCACGATTTCCGCGGCGGACTCCGCAAAAAGGCCAGTGGCGTAGCTCCCGATCGGGGTCATGGATAACGAGGCGACCGTGGCGGAGTGGGAAATCACGTTAGGGACAACGCCCCCAAATTCCTGCGCGCTGGCCGGCGGAACAGTCGCTGCAGACGCAGTGGCGACAAGGGTAGCAAGGGTAAAAGTTCGCAGACGTGACGTGGTCATTGGGGTCCTTTGGCTGGCTTGGGGGACGTAAAAACTGCCCTCCCAGCTAAGCCCACGGGATTGTATTGCGGCGGAAGCGCTGGTTAAACCGGCGGGATCTTTGAGTTAACAGCGGGTTACCCCCTTCCGATTCGAGTTCCATGTCGCGGGAAAGCTGGAGGGTAGATTCCCGCGCGCGGTTTAGGGGGTAAGATACTAAAACCATGAGTACTAATGCTGCAGCGCCATCCAAGGAATTCGACGTAATCCACGCCTTCGATATTCAGCAGGCCCAGGCGCGAATTTCCTCCGAGATTGCCCCCACCCCGCTGCAGTACTGCCCGCGCCTGTCCCAGCAGACGGGATTTGAGGTGTACCTGAAGCGCGAGGATTTGCAGGACGTGCGCTCCTACAAGATTCGCGGGGCGCTCTACGGCATCTCCAACCTCAACGATGAGCAGCGCGCGGCCGGCATTGTGACCGCTTCGGCCGGCAACCACGCTCAGGGCGTGGCCTATGCCTGCCGGACCATGGGGATCAAGGGCCGCATCTACGTCCCAGCCCCAACGCCTAAGCAAAAGCGGGACCGCATCATGG
This sequence comes from Corynebacterium endometrii, assembly GCF_004795735.1. Classification (NCBI taxonomy): domain Bacteria; kingdom Bacillati; phylum Actinomycetota; class Actinomycetes; order Mycobacteriales; family Corynebacteriaceae; genus Corynebacterium; species Corynebacterium endometrii. Next base: position 1,644,944 of record NZ_CP039247.1, on the reverse strand, counting down.
TCCACGGCGGTGACATGGTGGAGCTGGTCGTAGTGGGCGCCAACTTCGATGACGCGGCGGCCGCAGCGCACGAGTATGCGGCGGAGCAGGGCGCAACCTTCATTGAGCCGTTTGATTCCCGCGACACCGTGATAGGCCAGGGGACCGTGGCAGCGGAAATCATTGCGCAGCTATCCACCCTGGGCAAGTCCCTGGATTGCGCCGTGGTTCCCGTGGGCGGCGGCGGCCTCATCTCCGGGATCACCAGCTACGTGGCCGATATGTCGCCGCGCACGGCGGTGGTGGGAATCGAGCCCGCCGGCGCCGCATCACTCACCGCGGCTTTCGCGGAGGGCGGCCCGGTGACCCTGGATACCGTGGACCCGTTCGTGGATGGTGCCGCCGTACGCCGCGTGGGCACGCTACCGTATCAGATCCTCGAGGCCAATCAGGGGCGCCTCAACGTTGACGTGGTCTCTGAAGGGTCAGTGTGCACCGAGCTGCTGGAGCTGTACCAAAATGAGGGCATCATCGCCGAACCCGCGGGCGCACTGTCCGTGGCTGGCCTAAGCAAGCTAGACCTGGCGCCGGGCTCTGTGGTGGTATGCGTTATCTCCGGCGGCAACAACGACGTTTTGCGCTACGCCGAGATTATGGAGCGCTCCCTAGTCCACCGTGGCCTGAAGCATTACTTCCTCGTCAACTTCCCGCAGGAGCCCGGACAGCTGCGTCACTTCCTGGAAGACATCCTGGGGCCGCATGATGACATCACCCTCTTTGAGTACTTGAAGCGCAACAACCGCGAAACCGGCACAGCGCTCGTGGGCCTCGAGCTGGGCTCGGCCGAGGGACTAGAGCCTCTGCTGAACCGCATGCGGGAATCCAAGGTCGACTGTGAGCACCTCAAACCGGGAACGCCCGGCTACGATTTCTTGGTGGCTTAGTGCTTACTAGCTACGAACTTCCGCGTGCTGATGAAACGGTCAGCCATGAGATTGAGATCAAGCGTTCCCGCTTCATCACGCTGATAAGGCGGGTTCAGAATGAGGACGAAGCCCGCGGCTTCATCGATGAGGTGCGTTCCCGATACCCGGACGCGCGCCACCACTGTTCGGCCTACATCTACCATGTGGATGGGGCCAACCCGGTGGAGCGCTCCTCGGATGACGGCGAACCCTCCGGTACCGCCGGCAAACCCATGCTGGACGTGGTCAAGGGCTCCGGCCTGCTCGACGTAGCGGCGGTGGTTGTGCGTTACTTCGGCGGCATCAAGCTCGGCGCCGGCGGGCTGGTCCACGCCTACGGCGGGGCCGTGAGCGAAACCATGGAGCGGGTAACGCGCGTTACCCGCGCGGTGAAAGAGCTCTACCTCGTTCAGTTTGCACACGCCGATGCGGGGAAACTCGAGGCCGAACTGCGCAACCGCGGAATCGAAATCGTCGATACCGCCTACGGCGCAGCGGTGACCTATACCTTGGCCATCAATCCCGGGGAATTGGACCAGCTTAACGCCACATTGGCGGCCCTAACCCAAGGTCAGGTAGAAGCACAGGAAGCCGGGACGTCATGGGTGGAAATCGTGCGTTAATATAGGCACCATGACTATGCAGCGACGCCCCAATAATCCCATTGAACAGCGCAAGCAGGCGGTGCGTAAGCACGCCAAGAACGGAGTAATCTCCGTAGCCGCAGGCGTGGGTGGCGGCGTCCTGGCGGCATTCGTGTTCACCGGTAGCTTCTGGTTCTGGATGTCCCTGGGGCTTATCGTCGCCGTAGCGGGCGGCGCCTACAACTGGATGCGGATCCAGAAGATTGTGAACGAAAATCACAACAACTACTAATGACTACCCCAGAGGGACTCCCAGTCCGCATTGACGCGTGGGTCTGGTCAGTGCGCATGTTCAAAACCCGCGGTGAGGCGGCCCAGGCAGTGCGCGCCGGGCACGTCAAACTCAACGGGGAGGCGGTCAAGCCCGCCGCCCAGGTGGTGCCGGGGGATCGCGTGCGCGTGTGGCGCAATCACCACGAGCATGACCTGGAAGTGCTGGCCACCGTGCGCAAGCGTGTGGGGGCGCCCGTCGCGCGCACCTGCTATACGGATCACGCGCCGCCGCCACCGCCCAAGGAATTTATGCCCTCTGTCCCGGTGCGTGAACGCGGGGCGGGCAGGCCCACCAAGCGCGAGCGGCGGCAGATGGAGAAGTTCCGCGGGGGATTGCGTTAGGTGACTAAACTTGTTTGATGGCGTCAACGCTTAGCAGTTCCCACCCCGCTGGAGGCGGGAACTGCCAAGCCCCGGGCCAGCCTGGGGGAATTGGACACCTTGTGCGGACGCCCTGCTGTTGGAGCCCGTTGGGTATCACGGGCTGACCGAGGACGAGGCCTTTGGGCTTTATTCCGCGGTTTCGCAGCTGGTATCAACACCCGTGACTGCCGATGAGAATCCCTCCGGTTTCGCGTTTAGCCCGGTATTCCTGCGGAAACTGTCCGCGCTGCCGCGCATCGATGCGGTAAGCCTCGCCGGGACCAGCCACGTGAAGGCGCTTTCCAAACACACGGATTTGGCCTTGGGAATTGGTAGCGATGCCGTGGCCCTTGAGGGAATCGACGCCGGCGGCACCTCGTGGTACTCGGCGATTGGGGGAGTCCTGCCAGGGTTTTCGGTTGCGCTCGCCCGCGCTCGGCGTGAGGGCGATGACGCACGCGTGGCGAAACTCACCGCTTCGGAGGAGCCGCTGTGGGAGCTAATGCGCCGCTACGGCGATGCACGCGTGGCAGCCGCCATCGCCACCGACTTACCCAACGAGACGCCTTGGCCAAGCCGTTGATGCCGCTGGCGATGCGCCCGCGTGCCCGGGAAGGGAGGCAGCCCGAGCCATGCTGGGTGCTTCCCAAAGCCTTCTGGCTGGCCCTATCGCCCCGGCTAGACGGCGGTTATATTACGCCCGTTCATTCCGGCTTCTTGTGGAGGGCTTTAAGCTGCTTGAGGCGACGGGTCAGGCGGGCGGGACGGTCCGTGCGCGTGCCGGTGTTGCCGGTGGCGTCGATGTAAGCCTGGCCGAAGCGGTTGAGGAGGAGATCATCGATGAGGCGGACCTGCGAGGGCTGGAAGCGGTAGCGCATGGCCTCGTTAACCCGAGTGATGTCCGTGATATTGAGCAGCTCCTTGAGCTGGCCCATGGTGGTAATACCGGATAGCTCCAGCAATTCCGCCAGCCAACGGTAGTGCTCGGAGCGCGAACGCGGGAAACGCCCTCCCAGGTAGACAGCCAGGATGCCGGGCAGGGTTTCGGCGTTGATATCCACATCCGCGGCCGCATCCGTGGAGGGTTCCTTCAAGGCGGCGATTTCATCGAATTGCTGGTCGGCAAGCTCGATGAGGCCGGCGGCCAGGGTAAACAGGCGGTCCACCTGGGCCGGGGCGGGATTAGGCCCCTGCTTGTAGCGGATGTCATGCTCAAATTCCGCCCACGCATGCTGCAAAACGGTGCGGATCTGCACCTCGAAGGTCATGTTTTTGTACGGGGCAAGTTCCTCGATCACGTCGGTGGTTTCCAGGATCAGGTGGTGTGATCCGTAGCCAAAACCACCGGAGACGCGGGTTTCGGCCGTCTTGTTGACCGAACGGATGACGGTGAAGGAATTGCCTAAGACCTCGATAGCCTTGGGGATGGTGTGGGAATTGAAGACGGTGATGCGCACCCCAATGAGGTCTTTAATATCCTCCCAGGGGTGTGGGTACATCGGCGAGCCGTCCTCGCGCTTCTTTTTGGCCTTGGCCTTGTAACTCGGCCAGGATTTGATGCGGGTGGACACGCGGTCAAAGATGATGCCGGCGTCATTGAGGAGATCTTCGATAGCGTCAGCGAATTCCTCCGCGGCGAGGGGGTGCTGGCGGACGAAGCTATGGTACTGGTTGCCCAATTTGGACATTGAGCTTTCGGGCAATGGGAACGCTCCTTCTGCTGCGTGTCTAGGCCACATTTCTCCCCACGGACGGGGTGAAGGAATAGGGGAATCCGTTAGCCCATAATAGAGGCTTTGGGAACAGGACGGGGCCGAAGCGCCGTTCGACCGCCTGGTAGAGCAGATCGACAATCTTCAGATTGGATTCGGGGAAAGCAAAGACCGTGTTCGCGTCCGTGACGAAATAAAAGACTAATTCCGTTCCCAGCTGCTGCTTTAGGTGCCCGTCCAGGATGGAGAAGGTACGGGGATGCGCAAACCAGGACGATACTGGAGCGCTTTTGGTGTGGAGCTGAAGTCCGGCGCGAGCGGCGTGCCCCAGAAGGTAGGACGCGCTGCGGGTAAAGAACTGGATGCCCAGTTGACCCGTGGAGGCCCGTATCATGCCGGCCGCCGCCTCGTCCCAGGCCTGACGCACCTGCAGGCCGAGGGAGGCGAGCTCGTGCAGTGAAACCGGGGCGTAGGCATCATCCGGCTTGGCCAGGATCATGGACGCGGAGTCCGATAGGTTTAGGGAGGCGAGTTGGCCCGAATCCGGCTCGGGGTGGTAATCCCGCGTGGACGGCACAAGTAGAGGAATAGCGTGCATGATAGGGCCTTCCAGTACGCATGATAAGGGTAAACGTTTCTACCTTTATTGGACTGTTGAAAGGCCCCAACGGTTCCCGGGGGCAGCTTAAAAACCCTTAAAACGGTGGCTCAAGTTCAAGACCAAGGAGCTCGAAGAGCTTTTCTGAAGGCATGAGCTCGATGCTCTGGCCCTTGGAAATGAGTTCCTCCGCGCGTTTTTCCTTGGAGGTCTTAGTTGCCCAGGTGCCCAGGACCAAGATGGTGGTCTTTTTGGTGACATTCTTTCCGATCTGGCCGCCGCGCTCGGCAATCGCGCTCCACAGCAGGCCCTTATCGAACGGATCGAAGTCACCGGTCAGGGTCACGTTCTGCCCGAAGAAAGGGTTGGACGGATCCGCGTCCGGATTAGGGTCTGGAATGGTATCCGGGGTGGCCACGGACTGCCATGGGGCGGGGCGGGAGGAGTTTTTGGCACCGGACTTCTTCGCGGCGGTTTTCCCCGCGGCCGGCTTCCGGGACCGGCCGGACGCGGTTGAGGAATGGTCGCGGAAATCCGTCCCGGCGCCAAGATCGGCGGCGGTATTCGGCGCGGTTGCGGCGCGGAGGACGGGCATGACCGCGTCGCCGTTTATTGAACCCACGGTAAATCCCTGGGACTCAAAGAGGCCCGTGATGGTCCCCTCGAAGTCGAGGCCGCGGGCCAGGCCGGAGATGATGTGACCGGCCGCGCGGGCATCCTCGCACGCGTCGTGGTGCTTGAACTTGTCCAAGCCCACCGCGGCGGCGACGGTGGGAAGCTTGTGGTTCGCCACGTTAATAACGCCCAGTTTGGACGCGTGGCGGGCCAGGGCAAGCGAGCAGGTGAAAGAGAGGGCGGGGGAGGGGATCCCGGCCGCGAGGTGCGCCAAATGCAGCGCCGTGGAATCGAACTGCGCGTTATGCGCAACGAAGGTGTCCTCTCCCAGAAACTGCTTAAACTCCGCGGCAACGGTGGCAAAATCCGGGGCGTCTGCCACATCCTCGGGCTTGATGCCATGGATGCCGATGTTGAGATCATCGAAATTGTCGATTCCCGCCGGCGGCTTGCACAGCCACGTCGCGGCGTCAGTCTCCTCGCCATCGCGGAAGCGGACCGCGCCAATTTGGCAGATGGACCCCCAGTTGCCGTTGGCGGTCTCCACGTCCACGGCGGTGAAATCCAGACCCGCTACCTTGCCCGCGGACAGCGGACCCGCGGAAGGTGCCTCGCCACGCTGGGCGGAGCGGATGAGCGCCGCGCATGCCTCGGCATCCTGGTTTGGTGCGAAGGCAACGGTGACGCCGGCGCCCTCAAGGAGCAAGGAACCGGGGGTGGCGGAGCCTGGCTGGGTAGCGCTAACCCCAGTAATCGAGCTTAAGGGGACCACATCCTGTGGCCGGCCGCCGAGGCAGACGGACAGCAGGGAGCGGGATATCACTACCGAATCAGCTGTGATATCAATCGTGGCACCGTGGGCTTGAACAGTCACTGGGGTTAGACGCCTTTCAACTAAAGGTTATTCTGCAGGGTGAGCGTCATCCTCATGGACAGGTGGTTCAACCTGCTTCAGGATCATCGAGGAGTGCGCAGGAACCTTCAGGGTACCCTTTGCGTCGATGAAAGTGTCCTCGGACGGGTAGCCGCCGGAGTGAGCGGTATCCACCATGATGATCCACTTCGCGCCGAATTCCTCGGGGGGCAATGTGAACTCAATCTCATCGGAGTGCGCATTGAAGATCATGATGAAGGAGTCATCCACGATGCGCTCGCCGCGATCAGTCAGCTCGGTGATCGCGTTGCCGTTGAGGTACACCATGACGGACTTGCCAAAGTCATTGTCCCAGTCGCCCTGGTTCATCAGGCGGCCGTCAGGGACCAGCCACGCGATATCGCGCTCGCGCACGTCAGCCCCCAGCGGGCCACCGGCTAGGAAGCGCTGTCGGCGGAAGACCGGGTGCTCCTTGCGGATCTTCAGCAGGCGCTTGGTAAACAGGTGAAGGCGGGCGCGCTTTTCCTCCTTGAGGGATTCCCAGTCCATCCAGGAAATCTCATTGTCCTGGCAGTAGACGTTATTGTTGCCGTTTTGGGTCCTTGCCATCTCATCGCCGTGGGCGAGCATTGGGGTGCCCTGGGACAGGATGAGGGTGGTGAGGAAGTTTCGCATCTGGCGGCGGCGCAGCTTCAGAATCTCTTCGTCATCGGTTGGACCCTCAACCCCCATGTTCCATGAGCGGTTGTGGGACTCGCCGTCGCGGGAGTCCTCCTGGTTTTCCTCGTTGTGCTTTTCGTTGTAGGACACCAGGTCATTGAGGGTGAACCCATCATGAGCGGTGATGAAGTTGATGGACGCGGTGGGACGGCGGTCATTGTTGCCGTACAGGTCCGAAGAGCCGGTGATGCGTGAGGCAAACTCGCCCAGGGTGGCCGGTTGCCCGCGCCAGAAATCGCGAACCGTGTCGCGGTACTTGCCGTTCCATTCGCTCCAGATTGGGGGGAAGTTGCCCACCTGGTAGCCGTTGAATCCAATGTCCCAAGGCTCGGCGATCAGCTTGACCTGCGAAACCACGGGATCCTGCTGCACCAGGTCGAAGAAGGTAGCGAGCTTATCCACGTCCTCCAGCTCGCGGGCCAGGGTGGAGGCCAGGTCGAAGCGGAAGCCGTCCACCCGCATTTCCGTAACCCAGTAGCGCAGGGAATCCATGATCAGCTGCAGGGTGTGTGGGTGGCGCACGTTGAGGGAGTTACCGCAGCCCGTGTAGTCCATGTAGTGCGCCTCATCGCCCTCCACCGGCCGGTAGTAGGCAAAGTTATCGATGCCGCGGAAGGCGATGGTTGGGCCCAGGTGGTTGCCCTCGGCGGTGTGGTTGTAGACCACATCGAGGATGATCTCGATTCCGGCGTCGTGGTAGGCGCGGACCATGGTCTTAAACTCATTGACCACGTCCCCAGGCTTCTTGGCGGAGGAGTAGTCCTGGTGTGGGGCGAAGAAGCCGAAGGTGTTGTAGCCCCAGTAGTTGCGCAGGCCTAGCTCACGCAGGCGGTCATCCTGCAGGAACTGGTGCACCGGCAGAAGCTCGACCGCGGTAACGCCAAGATCCTTGAAGTACTGAACCACCTTTGGATGGGCCATGCCCAAGTACGTACCGCGGATCTCCTCGGGCACGTCCGGGTGCGTCATGGTCATGCCCTTGACGTGGGCCTCGTAGACTACGGTCTCGTTCTCAGGGGTGTGTGGACGGTGGGTATCGCCCCAATCGAAAAACGGGTTGACCACGACGGAGAGCATGGTGTGGCCCAGGGAGTCCTCTTCATTGCGGCCGGTGCCCTGTTCTTCGGCGAAAATGTCATAGGAGTACAGGGACGCGTCGCCGTCAAACTCTCCGTCGAAGGCGCGGGCGTACGGATCCACCAAGATCTTGGACGGGTCGCAGCGCAGGCCACGATCCGGGTCATAGGTGCCGTGGACGCGGTAACCGTAGCGCTGGCCCGGGCCAACACCCGGGAGGTAGCCATGGAATACGTGGGCGTGAACCTCGGTAAGTTCAACGCGCTGCTCGGTTCCGTCCTCATCGATCAGGCACAGTTCAACCTTTTCCGCTGCCTCAGAAAAGATGGCGAAGTTAGTACCTGAGCCGTCATAGGTGGAACCCAGTGGGTAGGAAGAGCCAGGCCAAACCTGGATGGCAGACTGCGTTTTTTCACTCATTCGCCCAAGCATAATAAAAGGCGGGAAATTCCGCGCACCGAGTGTGCCGCCGCAGCCCTATCCGCACCCCTTGCGACTCGGACACAGGCGCCAGTGCCCCGGCGGCGGAAATGGGGCTTGGCAGACGTGGGGATTGGGAAAAGGGGTTGCCGCTGGAAGGGATTTAAAGAAAGGCGAATGTTTCTTCACAGGAAGTTTCAAGGGTTCCATCACCAAGTATCCATCGTTGGCTTGTTAGGATGAGCAGCACAATACCGCCGGATATCTAGTTTCAGTATCGATCAGTGAGGCGCCGCGGGCGTGAAGCCGGTCAAGACTGCAGGCCTAGGAGGGTGCGGGGCAATAACCCCCGTCATCCCCGATGGGCGTTAAGGTCCCGGGGCCCTGAGCATCGGGCCGCCAATCATACTGAGCGTGGCATCGCGGTAGCGGGCGCACCCCATGGCACCCCGTGAACACTGCGCTGCAGCCATCCTAGAAAATTACAGGAGACATTTTATCCAATGAACACCGCCAAGAAGTCCGTCATTGCCATCGCCCTTGGAGCGTCGCTGACGCTTGCCGCCTGTGGCTCTGAGGAGGACGCCGCAGCGGGCTCCACTACCGTGACTTCCACAACCGCGGCCGCGCCGTCGGGTGAAGGGAGCGCCCAGGACGCCGAGAAGAAGGCGGCCGCAGCCTCCTCCGCCCCGGCTTCCGAGGACGCGGAGCCTAAACCGCAGCCCAGCGGCGAGGCCGATAACCCGCCCGCGGCTCCGCCGGCAGGTGGGGAGCAGACGCCGCAGACTATGGCCAATCCATTCGAGGGGCAGCCCGCCTCGCCGGGAAGCGCGGAGGGCCAGCCGCTGGAGGGCGGTCAGCAAGCGGACCAGGCCACCATTGATGCGCTTATGGCCGTGAGCCAGGGGCTCTACGCCACTACCACGTTGCGCGAGTTCTCAGAATACGTGCCGGCCCATACCTGCCAGCGCGTGCTAGACGCCCAGGAAGAGGACCTGAGGACATATGACTACAATTCCATTCCGGACATCCCGCTAGATAGCTTGGGTGTTAATTGGTCCCAGACCAACGTTGAATCCCTCAATGACGTCCGTGTAGACGGTGACGTAGCCTCCGCAACCGTAGTGGTGGCCTCTGGTGGCGGACAGGAAACGTCCACCATGCGCTTTGAGCGTGAGGGCGGTGAGTGGAAGTTCTGTCAGTAGAACCATTCGCAACCCGTTAGGGATGATGCTCTCGATTCGGTTATTGTTGGCTCGTGGCTAAGACTAAGACTCTTTCAGTCCCCCGCACCTTTGGATTCGGTGCGGGGGTTCTGGCGTTGGGGCTCATAATGTTCAGCGTGGTGGGCGCCGTGTGGGGTTTGCTTCGCCCAACGATGACCGCGATGGTCCGCGACGATGGGGCCTACGTTTTGACCGGCCCAGACAATGTTGAGTTCGTATCCTTCATTACCTTCGCCATCATCACGGGCGTCGTGGCCGCTATCTTGGCGCTGATTGCCTACCTGAAGAACCCCTCGCGCCGGGGGTTCGGTTCGCTGATGTGGGTTACCGCGGTCGCGGCGCTGGGGGCTTTTGCGTTCTTCGTGATGGGCGGGGCCACCGCTAGTAGTTTCCCGGAGGATCCGGGCATCAGTGAGGACTTTGTGCCGCAGATGGCCCCTGGTGTGGCGTGGCTCGTAGCCCCGTTCGTCGCGGCCCTTACCTACTGGTGCGCGGTCTTCGTGGCCGGCGACGAGGAGTGGTGACGCCGAGGCCTTCCGGCGGCCAAGAGGCGGGGTCAGTCTTCCTCTGGCCAGGTCACCGGGCTAACGCCGCCTGCTTGCTGCGCTAAGTGGTCCGCGCCCGTGAGGAGCTCGCGGATGGTTGTTGCGACGATCGCGGTGAGTTGCTCATCGTTGAGGCCTTCGGCAATGGGCACCGTAGCGTCCATGCGAACCTGCAGCCCGTCATCATTGAGGTGGCAGAAAGCGGCGGCTAGGTGGGAATCCCGGTTGAAGTCATTGCAGACTAAAAACATGCGGGTGAAATCCGCCGGTTCAAGGTTGGTATCCCAGCTGCCCTTTGCGATGAAGGTGGGGCCGTTATCGAGCAGGAACATAAACCCCATGCCATTGATCCGGGTGGACACCCCGATCCCAGGGATCTCGCTGACCCTGCCTACGCCCATGGAAAACAGCGCGTCACGGATGCGCTCCACGGTGACTTCGCGGGGAAGGCTGGAGGCGGTGGGTAGGAGGGAATCTTCCCTGTGCGCCGGCCCTGCGTTGCGGACGCGGGAGGCGATGGAGGCGTCGGTGGTCAGTAAGCCGGGGAACTCAACCGCCAGCGCATTGGACAGCACCGCCGTGGTGCCCATGGCGTGGGCAATGCTGGTATCTAACTGGGAATCGCTCAGCCCTGCGGCGGCTTCCAGCGTGGTGCGGCCCCATAGGGTGACGGCATCCATGTTGGATACATCGATTACCAGCGTCGGGGAGATGCAGTCACGGTTCCAATCGTTGACGAATCGGGTCAACTGAGGCAAGCGGTCAAAGCTCACGGAGCCGGGCAGGCTAAGGGTCATGATTCCGCGCTCCCGGGGCTCGATTTCGAGCTGAATGGTGGTGCGGGATCCATCGGCGTGGCTGATGATGAGGCGAGGGTCGGCGGAGTCGATATTGCTAAACGAATACTCAAGATCCAGGCGCTTGACGGCGGCAACCAGCCGCAGCATGGTCACCGGGGTCGGGGGAAACCCAGGGATAGTCGAATCCATGGATCCCTCCTTCATGCAGACCCAGGCGGGCCGGTTAAAAGGCCAACGGGGGACTGCGCTTGTGCCTGATATTCTACGAGCGTATAAGTCTAGGTTACCCCGCCGCGACCAGCCTAACCTCGGCGGCTGTAGGGGAGAGCGGATAAGGGATACAGCCGCCCCGCCGTGTGCGCCCTAGGGCCGCTCGTGGTGCGCGAGTGAACGCGGTTTAGGCCTTAAAAAGGGGAAATCCGGCCCTTATTGTCTTTGATGGCAGACATCTACCCTAAAATGGAAGCGCACAGAGCCCAGATCACCTTGGAGGTGCCCACACCATGTTGCAAACCATCGATATGCGCGACTCGAAACTCACCACATCCCACTTGCGCCGAGTCTTGCCGCGCGGTGGAGTAGACGTCAACGCGGTACTGGGAACCGTGGCGCCCATCGTGGACAAGGTCCGGGAGGCGGGGGCCCAGGCCGCCCTCGATTACGGTGAGCAGTTTGATGGCGTGCGCCCGGCCGCGGTCCGCGTCAGCGAGGCGGAACTAGAGGCCTCGGTTGAGAGCCTGGAGCCCGCCGTCCGTGAGGCTATCGAGGAATCCATCGCGCGCGTGCGCAAGGTCCACCGCGAGCAGAAACCGGAGTCCCACACCACTTCCTTGGGATACGGCGCCACCGTGACGGAGGTCTTTTCCCCCGTAGAACGCGTGGGCCTGTACGTTCCGGGCGGCAAGGCCGTGTATCCATCTTCCGTCATCATGAACACCGTTCCGGCGCAGGAGGCCGGGGTGGACAGCCTCGTGGTGGCTACGCCGCCGCAGAAGGAGTTCGGCGGTCAGCCGCACCCGGTGGTGCTTGCCACCTGCCACATCTTGGGCATAACTGAGGTCTGGGCCGTGGGTGGCGCCCAGGCGGTGGCCCTGCTGGCCTATGGCGATGATGCCCAGGGGCTTGAGCCGGTGGATATGGTCACCGGCCCCGGAAACATCTTTGTCACCGCCGCAAAGCGCTTGGTCAACGGGGTGGTGGGCATTGATTCCGAGGCGGGCCCTACTGAAATTGCCATCATCGCCGATGATTCAGCCAACCCGGTCTATGTGGCTTATGACCTGATCTCCCAGGCGGAGCATGACCCGATGGCCGCCTCGGTGCTGATTACCGACTCGGAGGAATTCGCCGCGGCGGTGAACAAGGAGGTCGAGGCTCGCTACGGCGTGACGGAGAATAAGGAGCGCGTGGCGGAGGCGCTTACCGGAAAGCAATCCGGAATCGTCTTGGTGGATGACGTCAACGCGGCCATCCGGGTGGCGGATGCCTACGCCGCGGAACACCTTGAGGTGCACACCCGGAACGCGCGCACCGTGGCGGAGCGCATCCGGCACGCGGGCGCTATCTTCGTGGGTGACTACTCGCCGGTTCCGCTGGGGGATTACTCCGCGGGATCCAACCACGTGCTGCCTACCTCCGGCACCGCGCGCTTTAGCTCCGGCCTAAGCACCCACACCTTCCTGCGCCCGGTCAACCTCATCGAATATGACAAGGACGCTTTGGAAGAAATAGCCCAGCACGTGGTGAACTTCGCCGATGCGGAGCACCTGCCGGCCCACGGTGAGGCCATCAAGGCCCGCTTCGAGGACGCATAGAACCACCCGAGATTTAAAGAGATTTGCCTAACCTATGACTGATAATCAGCAATCCACCGTGCCCGCGGAAGTGACCCTACAAGATCTGCCGTTGCGCTCCGAGCTGCGCGGGCAGTCCCCGTACGGCGCGCCCCAGCTGCATGTCCCGGTGCAGCTTAATACCAATGAGAATCCCTACTCGCCGTCCCAGGAGCTCATTGATGATCTGGTCGCTACCGTGGCCAAGCTGGCCCCGGAGCTCAACCGCTACCCCGAGCGCGACGCGGTTGAACTCCGTGAATCGCTGGCCCGCTACATCACCAAGGAGACCGGCGTGGCCGTGACCAAGGAGCAGGTCTGGGCGGCCAACGGCTCGAACGAGGTGCTCCAGCAGCTGTTGCAGGCTTTCGGTGGCCCGGGCCGCCGTGCGTTGGGATTTACCCCGTCTTATTCCATGCACCCCATCCTTTCGGCGGGCACGCAAACGGAATTTTGCGCGTGTCCTCGCGGCAAGGATTTCCGCATTGATATGGCCGCGGCGTTGGCGGACATTGAGCGCCTTCAGCCCGACGTCATCTTCATCACCACCCCTAATAACCCCACCGGTGATGTCACCAGCCTGAAGGATATTGAAACCATCCTTAAGGTGGCCCCCGGGATTGTGATTGTCGACGAGGCGTACGCGGAATTTTCCTCCTCCCCGTCCGCGGCCACGTTGCTGGACAAGTACCCCGCCAAGCTGGTGGTATCCCGCACTATGTCTAAGGCGTTTGACTTCGCAGGCGGCCGCCTAGGGTATTTCGTCGCTTCCCCCGCCTTCGTGGAGGCGGTCATGCTCGTGCGCCTGCCCTACCACCTGTCCGTACTCAGCCAGGCCGCGGCCATCGTGGCGCTGCGACACAGCGAGGACACACTAGCGACCGTGGCCACTCTGTCTGAGGAAAGGGACCGCGTATTAACCCGTCTGCGGGAGCTGGGCTACGAGGTGGTGCCCAGTGAGTCTAACTTCGTATTCTTTGGACGCTTCGCGGATCAGCATGCCGTGTGGGAGAAATTCCTCGAGCGCGAGGTGCTCATCCGTGATGTGGGCCAGGAGGGCTACCTGCGCACCACCATCGGTCTGCCCGAAGAAAACAACGCCTTCCTCGCCGCCGCCGAGGAACTGGTGGAATTCAATATCACCGCGGCGGGGGAGTAAATATCATGCATGACGCCCGCATTGGCCGCGCCGAGCGCGCCACGTCCGAATCTCAGATTGCCATCGAGGTCAACCTTGACGGCACCGGTGTATCAGAAATTTCCACCGGCCTGCCGTTTTTTGACCACATGCTCACCGCCTTTGCCACTCACGGCTCCTTCGACCTTAAGGTCCAGGCGCACGGCGACATTGAGGTGGACGCGCACCATACGGTGGAAGATACCGCGATTGTGTTGGGCAAGGCCTTCGCGGAGGCCCTGGGCACAAAGTCTGGGATTCGCCGTTTCGGCTCCCAGCTGCTGCCGATGGACGAGTCCCTAGTCGAGGCAGTAGTAGATATTTCCGGCCGCCCTTATTTCGTGATGAACGGCGAGCCGGAGAACATGGAGTGGCAGCTCATTGGCGGTCACTATGCGACCGTGATCAACCGTCATTTCTTCGAGACCTTCGCCACCCATTCCGGCGTGACCCTCCACGTCAACGTTCGCTACGGACGCGATCCCCACCACATCACGGAAGCCGAGTACAAGGCGGTGGCTCGGGCCCTGCGCCAGGCCACCGAATCCGATCCACGCGTAAACGGCATCCCGTCCACCAAGGGAGCTCTGTAACCCGAATGTACATGCTCGTCTGGATCATGTTCCTGGTAGCCGGCATGGCCCTTGGCGGTGCCTGGACCGCCTATAAGAATGATTCCAAGCTGTGGACGATAATCGCCGCCCTAGTGGGTGTGGTTGCCACCGCCACGGCTTTGTCCTGGTTGGTGGCGGAAATGGGCGCCGCCGCGTAAGGTGTGGTGCCTCGGCGCCTAGGGCGCTGCGATAGTAACGCAACCGGTTGTCACGGGAGGATTTAGAAAGCAATTGACCAGGCATGACCGCATTGGCACTGATCAGGGCTCATCGGCTGCTGAAAACTTCGAAATCAAACAGCGAGGCGACGCTGGCCCAACTGTAAAGCAGCCCGGAAATCTCCCCGGTGAGCCAGCGGGGGATGCCGGTTATGGCGGGGCACCCACATCCCTGTGGGCGGTGCCTGGAATTATCTCCATCCTGGTGGCGGTGACCTGTGCCTTCGGAGCCTGGTCCATCCTGCTGCCGGTGGTGCCCCTCGCCGTGCTCGATGCCGGCGGCTCGGCCACCTTGGCGGGCGGGTCTACGGGAGCGTTTATGGCCGCCACGGTGCTCACCCAGGCGCTTACCCCGCGGCTGTTGCGCTTGTTTGGTTACAAGCCCACCATGGCCGTGGCCGCGTTCATGCTGGGGGTTCCGGCGCTGGGCCACCTGCTGGGCATGGACGGGTGGATTGTTCTCTTGTTCTCCGCCCTACGCGGCGTGGGCTTTGGCGCCTTGACCGTATCCCAGTCCGCCCTCATAGCCGAACTCGTCCCACTGCGCTGGCTGGGCAAGGCCACGGGGACGTTGGGCGTGTTTGTGGGCATAGCCCAAATGATCTTCTTGCCGGTGGGGTTGTGGCTGCAGGATAGCTATGGCTTCTCCGCGCCGGTTATCATCGCCGCGATTATCGGCGTAGTGGCCCTGCTGCTTTGCCTGCGGCTGCCCAATCTGAAACCGGAGCGCGCGGACCTATCCGTCGCGGATGAGCCGGACAAACCCCGGGCCGCCACCTGGAAGCTGGTCGCGGTACCGGCGCTTGCGCTCGCCGCATTGGCAATGAGCTACGGCGTGGTGAGCACCTTCCTGCCGGCCTCCGTGCGCGAGCTTGATTCCGGAGCGGGCGCGGTCCTTGGCGGCATCATGCTCTCCATCGTGGGAGGGGCAATCCTTCTATCTCGTTTCTGCGCGGGAGTATTCGCCGACAGGGTAGGGGAGCCGGGGCGGCTTTACCTGCCCGCCGCGGTGATCGGAATCGTGGGGATGGGGCTAATGTCAGCCACCGTTTTGTTCAGCTGGAGCGTGGTCTGGCTCGTGGTTGCGGCCATCTTGTTCGGCGTGGCCTTTGGTACGGGTCAAAATGAGGCGCTCCTGTCGATGTTCGAGCGCCTGCCGCGGGAGAAGATCTCCGAAGCCTCTGCGATTTGGAATATCTTCTACGACGGTGGAACGGGCGTGGGCTCCGTTGCCCTGGCGGCCGCCGTGGGCGGGTTTGGTTACGCGGGCGCTTTTGGCGCGGGTTCGGCAGTCATCGCCGTGGCGGTGGTAATCCTGGCACTTGACCTCTACCTTGGGCGGCATCGCGTGACTGAGTATGACAATATTAAGACCCGCCTGTCCCGGTTGCGTAAGGTATAGGCCTATGAAGCAGAAAAAGACTGTGGCGCTGCTGGATTACGGCGCTGGAAATATCCGCTCCGCGCACCGCGCATTGGAACGGGTAGGGGCGGACGTGACGGTGACCTCGGACGCGAAAACCGCCGTGGAGGCAGACGGTTTGCTGGTGCCGGGCGTTGGCGCCTACGCCGCATGTATGGAAGGGCTACGCAAGGCGCAGGGCCCGCGCATCATCGGCCAGCGCCTGGCCGGTGGGCGCCCGGTGATGGGCATCTGCGTGGGCCTGCAGGTGTTATTCGAATCGGGTGACGAGCACGGCGTGCACACGGAGGGCTGCGGTGAGTGGCCGGGCCGGGTGGAACGCCTGCACAGTGACGTCCTGCCGCACATGGGGTGGAACACCGTGGAGGTGCCGGAAGGCTCCCGGATGTTCGCTGGGCTCAACGCCGATGAGCGCTACTACTTCGTGCATTCCTACGGCGTGCGCGAGTGGACCCTCGAGACGGAAATCACCACCCCGCCGAAGGTGGCATGGGCGGAACATGGCGGTGACCGCTTTGTGGCGGCCGTGGAAAATGGCGCGCTGTGGGCGACCCAGTTCCACCCGGAGAAATCCGGCGACGCTGGCGCCGTGCTGCTGGAAAATTGGATGAAAACCCTCTAGGCGTGCGCGCCCAATTAGTTAGGATTTAAAGTTATGAGCTTTACTTTACTGCCCGCGGTAGACGTGGTTGATGGCCAGGCCGTGCGCCTTGACAAGGGCGAGGCCGGAACTGAGAAGTCCTACGGCCAACCGCTAGAGGCCGCTTTGACCTGGCAGGAGCAGGGGGCCGAATGGTTGCACTTTGTGGACCTCGATGCGGCCTTTGGCCGCGGAAGCAACCATGAACTCATGGCTGAGATCACGGGCCGGCTTGATATTAAGGTGGAGCTGACCGGCGGCATCCGCGATGACGCGTCCCTGGAGCGGGCGCTGGCCACCGGTGCCCGCCGCGTCAATATTGGAACCGCCGCGCTGCAGCAGCCGGAATGGATTGCCAGGGTCTTGGGCGAATACGGCGACCGGATTGCCGTGGATCTCGCAGTCCGTGAGATTGGCGGCGAGTGGCGTTGCCGTGGCAACGGGTGGGTCTCTGACGGAGGCGACCTATGGGAGGTCCTGGAGCGCCTGGACGCCGCCGGATGCAGCCGCTTCGTGGTCACTGACGTTTCCAAGGACGGAACGCTGGAAGGCCCTAACGTGGAACTGCTGCGTGAAGTATCCATGGCTACCGATGCCCTGGTGACCGCGTCCGGTGGAATCTCTGCCCTGGATGATGTTACGGAGCTGGCACGGTATGAAAATGAGGGGATTGATTCCGCAATCATCGGCAAGGCGCTGTACGAAGGCCGTTTCGATCTCCGCCAGGCCCTAGACGCCGTGGCGAAGGTGGAGCCGCTGCCGGGCGAGTTCACCATCGACCAACTAGACGGCTAATGGACGGTAACTAGCCGTCAGCTATGTGGAGTACCCTAGGAATCTATGACCCAGCCACGTGAGTTAGTAGCCATCGCAGAAGCCGCTGTTGATGACGTTGAACAGATGTTTTCAGCGGGTATTGGGGCTGCGCCTACTCACTACAAAAGTGGTGGTGATTTTGCCACGGACGTGGATCTCGCCATCGAGGCCAAGCTGCGCACCAACCTGACCCAGATGACCGGGATCCCCGTTATGGGTGAGGAACGCGGCGGTGGGCCACGCAGCCTGGATGAGACCGTGTGGGTTGTGGATCCCGTTGACGGTACCGCGAATTACTCCGCGGGCAATCCCATGTGCGGCGTCCTCGTGGCTTTATTGCACCAGGCCCGCCCTGTGGTGGCAGTGGCTTCCTTCCCGCTGCTCCACCAGCGCCTGGTGGCCGCCGATGGCATGGACATCCGCGCCCTGCGCGGACCGCTGCGCCCCCGCCGCGCGGACCAGGGGGCTGAGCACCACTCCAGCAAACAGATTGGGCTGTCCTCGCACTTAAAAATGGATGTGGTCAACGAACTGCGGGAGATTGGACTGCGCCCGCGCATGACGGGTTCGGTAGGAGTTGATAACGCCTTCGTGGCTCAGGGAGTCTTCGACGGGGCGGTGAATTTCTCCGAATTCCCTTGGGATAACGCCACCGGAGCCCTCCTGGTCAAGGCCGCGGGCGGGGTGGTAACGGATCCCGAGGGCAATGAATGGAGCGCCCATTCACGCGGCTTAGTGTGCGGCACGCCAGAGGTCCATGCGGCGATCATGGACACCATAGCCCGTCACCACTAGAACTTTAGACAACTAAGAAATGGAGGCTCCCAGGATGGGAGTAGCGATACGAGTCATTCCTTGCCTGGACGTGGACAATGGCCGCGTGGTTAAAGGAGTCAATTTTGAGAACCTGCGCGATGCCGGGGATCCGGTGGAGCTTGCCGCCCGCTATGACCAACTGGGCGCGGATGAACTTACATTCTTAGACGTCTCGGCCTCAAAGGACGGGCGCAGCACCATTCTGGAGGTGGTGCGCCGCACCGCGGACCAGGTCTTTATCCCCCTGTGCGTGGGCGGCGGCGTGCGCAGCGTTGAGGATGTGCGCGAACTCCTGCGCGCCGGTGCGGACAAGGTATCCGTCAATACCGCCGCCATCGCGCGCCCGGAGCTGCTGCGGGAGTTGGCGGACGTCTTTGGCTCCCAGTGCATCGTGCTTTCCGTCGACGCCCGCCGCGCCGAGGGCGAGCATTGCCCCTCCGGTTTTGAGGTCACCACCCACGGTGGCACCAAGTCCGCCGGCATCGACGCCATCGAGTGGGCCAAGACGGGCCAGGAGCTTGGCGTGGGTGAAATCCTGCTGAACTCCATGGATGGTGACGGCACCCGTGATGGATTCGATGTGGAATTAACCAGGGCGGTGCGGGCCGTGGTGACGATCCCCGTCATCGCCTCCGGCGGGGCGGGCAAGGCCGCGGACTTCCCGCCCGCCGTCGCCGCGGGCGCCGATGCCGTGCTGGCGGCTTCCATCTTCCACTTCGGCGATGTATCCATCGGCGAGGTCAAGGAGGAGCTGGCCGCGGCTGGTTATGAGGTCCGCCGATGAGCAACCCAGCCGATTATGAATTGGACCCAGCGATTGCCGCGCGCTTGAAGCGCAACGACGCTGGTCTGGTGCCCGCCGTGGTGCAGGCCGATACCGGTGAGGTGCTCATGATGGCGTGGATGGATGACCATGCGCTAGCCCATAGCCTGGCCACCAAGCAGGGCACCTACTTCTCGCGCAGTAGGAACGAGTATTGGGTCAAGGGATTGACGTCCGGCCACACACAGGAAGTGGTGGGCTGCCGTTTGGACTGTGACGGGGATACCATCTTGCTCACCGTCAAGCAGCAGGGTGGTGCATGCCATACCGGTGACCGCACCTGCTTCGATGCCGATGACTTAATGAGGGAGGCCAAGTGATGAAAAAGCGTCTAGGGCCACTACTGATCCTGGTGGCCGCACTCATTATTTTCATATCCTCACGTCTAGCCTGGGTGACCGCCTTCAGCGAGGATGATAAGGCCGGTTCCGCCGCCAATGACATCCTGGGCTCTAACTGGTCGCTGGAGCTTATGGGCGTGGGCTTTTTGCTCTTGGCCGGCGGCCTGGCCGGTTTCGCCCTGCGCAAGACAGCGCGCCGCATCGTGGGCATAATCTGCGCGCTGGGTGGCGCCGCCGCGGCCTGGGCGCCCATCTCGCTGCTGACCTACGGTGCCGATCTGGAGCGCGCCCAGAATGTGTTGCGCTCCGCCCGTGAGAACACCCGCGCGGTGGACGTTACTACGATTTCTGACTGGGCGATTGTCACAGAGGCAGAGACCAACGTAGCCGGTCCCATCTTGGCGATCTTTGGTGCGGCACTAGCCCTGTTTGGCGGCATACTGCTGGCCACGAATCCCGGAGAGGACTCGGTCAAATCCAACAAGTATGAAACCTTGTCCGCCCGCGTGGACAAACTGGAAGAAGACCTGGAGAGCTCACCCGATTCCGGCCGCGTGATGTGGGACGCGTTGGATGCGGATATAGACCCAACGGACTTCGAGGGTGGCCATGGAGGCACCGCCGGCGGTTCCGGTCGCCCTTCGTAAAATTTCTCTCTAGCCCCACCTCTGAGTAGGGGTGGGGCGCGTGGACGTTCTATAGAGCGTAGCCTCCGGTCGCAGCGGCACGCCTAGAGTGCGTTATCGACGCTGATAGCGGCGGTAAAACCGCGCGGGCGCGCGCGGCGGCGCACGGAAACAACGGGTAGGCCAAAAGTTGGGTGTCGCGGCTTAGGTGAACCTAAAATTTCATAGTTTAGGGAGCCAGGGGCTAGCCTTAGAGGTGATCCGAGTGTGATCTCTATCGCTAAACCGGGAGGTGATGATGCCCACCCCAATCGCCGTGGACCGCATTGTCTCTGGTGTGCTCGAGGGAGTCGCCGCCCGTGAAGCTAGGGTCCCTTTCCAAGACATTAAGGCGCGCTCCCGGGCCATGGATGCCCCGCGCGATGCCAAAGCGGTGCTGTTGAAATCCGGATGCTCAGTAATCCCCGAACTTAAGCGCGCCATCCCATACCGAGGCGAGGTTGCCTCCCTGGATTCCCCGCAGGCGATGGCCGGTTTCGCGGTTCAGTTGGAACAGGTAGGGGTCAGCGCCATGGCCGTGCAGACGGATAACAGGCGCTTCCATGGCAGCCTCGAGGACATGTGCGCCGTTAGCTGCGCGGTCAACATTCCGGTCATCATCCGGGATCTGATCGTGGATCCGTATCAAATCCACGAGGCGCGGTGCTACGGGGCGGACGTGGTCCCCCTGCAGGTGGAGCTGCTGGAGCAAAACCGCCTGGTGGCCCTGCTGGACCGCATCGAGTCACTGGGGATGACCGCGTTACTTGAGGTGCGCAACTGCTACGAGGTAGACCGCGCCCTATCCGCCGGGGGAACCGTCATCGGGGTAAACGCCTGGTCTCTGGCCTCGGATTCCATAGATCGCGAGGCATTTGCAGAGATCGCCCCCGGGCTTCCCGAGTCCGTGGTGCGCGTAGCAGTTGGCGGCGTTAACGATTCCCGGAATCTGTTGAGCTACGCCTCACGCGGTGCGGATGCAGTATTAGTTGGCGAATCCATCATGGCCTCCCAGGACCCGGTGGGTCTTGCTCGCAAGCTGGTGGCTACCGGCCAGCACCCGGCCTGCCCATCGCGGAAAACCTAGTGCGTTAGCGGCGGTGGCGTCGGCAGGCGCAATAGTTTCGGGGCTACGGGTTTGGGGGAGTGAGGTGCACCCGGCCACGGATTTGAGGCACACTGTAGGCGTGCAGATTATGAACCTTGCTAATATTCCGTCCCCGCCGCAAGGCGTGTGGCACCTTGGTCCCGTTCCAATCCGCGCATACGCGCTGTGCATCGTCCTGGGCATCATTGTGGCGATGTGGTTGACGCTTCGCCGCTACACCGCACGCGGCGGAAACCCGGATACCGTATGGGACGCGGCGATAGTCATTATCCCTACGGGCATCATCGGCGGCCGCATTTACCACGTCATCACTGATAACGATAAGTATTTCTGTGCCGATTGTAATCCGGTGGACGCGTTGAAGATCACCAACGGCGGTCTGGGTATTTGGGGCGCGGTGGCCCTGGGAACCCTGGCCATCTGGGTGATGTTTAAGATAAAGAAGATTCCCATGGGGCCGTTCGCCGATGCCGTTGCCCCAGGGTTGATTCTGGCGCAGGGAATTGGCCGCTTGGGAAACTGGTTTAACCAGGAACTATACGGTGCCGAAACCACCGTTCCCTGGGCGCTGGATATCTATTACCGCGTGGACGAGTCCGGACGGTTTGCCCCAATTTCCGGGGTTTCCACCGGCGAAGTGATAGCGAGCGTCCACCCAACCTTCCTCTACGAACTGCTCTGGAACGTCGCGGTGTGCTTCTTCCTCATCTGGGCGCACAAGGCGTGGAAGCTGGGGCACGGCCGCGTGTTCGCGCTCTACGTGATGAGCTACACGTTCGGCCGCTTTTTCATTGAGCTCATGCGCACGGATGAGGCAACTTTGATTGCCGGGGTTCGTGTAAACGTGTGGGTATCCGCGATTGTCTTCGTTATCGCGGCCGTGGCCTTCTTCCGCATGCGCAAGGGGCAGGAGAGCCCGGAAGAGGTTGACCCTAAGTACTTCGCGCAGCGGGCTAAGGAATCCGATGAGGACTCAACAGCGGACGCCGATGCTGCGGCCGCAGCCGGCTCTGCGGCCAATTCCTATGGGCGGGCGAAGCGAAAATAACAAAATATAACCCTAGGGCCTAGCTGCGGCCAGCCCTAGAACGCCTCTGTAAGGTGGTGCGCGGCATTGGCCGGATGGCCAAGCGGTGCATCACCTTTTTAGTTCCCTGAAGCTAGCGCACCTTAGATACAACAATGTTTGAATGTGACCGAAACCAGCCGTTTATGTCTGTGTGAGATTTGAATCCGCACGGCTTCTCCGGTGGCTAATACTCGCGTTAGCGGGTACTTTGGTCACTAACTGAAGAACTAGAAGGCAAAAAGAGGCAAAACGAAGAAGATGCTGAATCGCAAGACCAAAATCGTATGTACCCTTGGCCCGGCAGTCGCAAGCCAGGACGCAATCCTCCGTCTCGTGGAAGACGGAATGGACGTAGCCCGCATGAACTTCTCGCACGGCGATCATGCGGATCATGAACAAAACTACCGTTGGGTCCGCGAGGCTACGGACGCAACCGGCCGCGCCGTAGGCATCCTGGCTGACCTGCAGGGGCCAAAGATCCGCCTGGGTCGATTCGTTGAATCGAAGACTTATTGGGCTAATGGCGAGATTGTTCGCATTACTGTCGATGACGTAGAGGGTACTCACGATCGCGTATCCACCACCTACAAGGGCCTGGCTAAAGACGCCAAGCCCGGTGACCGCCTGCTCGTCGATGACGGCAAGGTGGCCTTGGTCTGCAAGGAAGTGGACGGCAACGATGTGGTCTGCGAAGTTGTCGAGGGTGGCCCCGTCTCCAACAACAAGGGCGTATCCCTGCCAGGAATGGACATTTCCGTCCCGGCGCTAAGTGAGAAGGACAAGGAGGACCTGCGCTTTGCGCTGAAACTTGGCGTGGACTTCATCGCGCTGTCCTTCGTTCGCTCCCCATCTGATATCGACCTGGTCCATGAGGTCATGGATGAGGTTGGGCGCCGTGTGCCAGTCATCGCAAAACTGGAGAAGCCGGAGGCCGTGGACTCGCTCGAGGCCATCATTCTCTCCTTCGACGCGGTCATGATTGCCCGTGGTGACTTGGGTGTCGAGGTGCCGCTCGAGCAGGTGCCAATGGTGCAAAAGCGCGCCATCCAGATTGCCCGTGAGAACGCTAAGCCGGTCATCGTGGCTACCCAGATGCTGGATTCGATGATCTCCAACTCCCGCCCAACCCGCGCGGAGGCATCCGACGTGGCAAACGCGGTGCTCGATGGCGCAGATGCGGTCATGCTCTCCGGCGAGACCTCCGTCGGCGTGGATCCGCATAACGTTGTGCGCACCATGTCCCGCATCGTGCAGCGCGCGGAGGCTGACGGCAAGGTTCCGCCGCTGTCTCACATCCCACGCACTAAGCGCGGAGTGATCTCCTACTCCGCTCGTGATATCGCTGAGCGCCTCAACGCGAAGGCGATTGTTGCGTTTACCACCTCGGGTGATACGGCCCGCCGCGTGGCCCGCCTGCATTCCTCCCTGCCTCTGCTGGTCTTTACCCCGCACCAGGCGGTACGTTCCCAATTGGCTTTGACTTGGGGCGTGGAGACCTTCATGTGCCCGCCGGCAAAGTCTACCGATGAGATGATGCGCTCCCTGGATGAGGCGCTGCTGGGGATGGACGGCTACCAGGAAAACGATATGACCGTGGTTGTCGCCGGTACCCCTCCAGGAATCTCCGGAAACACCAACATGATTCACGTTCATTTGTTGGGCGAAGACGTAACCGCACCGCGCAGCTAAGCTACGTTTAGCAGGACAAGGAAAGGCTGGCCCCAGGAAACCCCGGGGCCAGCCTTTTAGTTTTTATTCTTCTATCTCTACGGCCACTTGGCCGCGCATCAACACTCGTGCGGTTCTCATCAATGAGGTCTCCTCCAGATGGCCATCTGCGTAGGAGGCCGCGGCGGTGACGAACCCCGATGGGGTTCCAATGTTTACGTCCCCGGCGGTGTCCACGAGTTCGCTTACTAGGGTGCCCGGGACCGCGGCCGCCGCGGCAAGGCACATGGCGCCCGTGGCGGGCGAGGCCTTGTGGCATTTGCCCATGGAGATGACGCGGACCATAAAGTCCACGTCATCTGCGGACATAGTGGTTCCATCGAGCAATGTGGATTCCGCGGCGGGGGCCACCAGGGCTATCTTCGGGACCACGGCGGGTGCTTCGCCTGGGGCTTCGCACATGCCCATGGCCACGGCGCCGGCGCGGCGGATGTCCTCCAGCTGGGTGAGGGTTTGCGTGAGTGCATCGATCTCGGTGGGGGATTCGGTGCCGGCCAGCCCCACATCGGCGGCCCTGACAATGACCAGTGGCAGGGTTGCATCTATTAGCGTGGCCTCGATGCCGGCTATGGTATCGACGCGGTTTCCCGTGGGCAGCAGTCCCGCGGTGCGCGAACCCGCGGGATTGGGGTAGGCCAGTTCTATCGCATCCCCGGTACCGGCAACACCGGATAAAACCGTGTCGCCGGTGGTCCTTGCGCGGCCATTTTCAACATTGAGGCGCACCGCAACCGCTTTGCCGGTATTGGTGTTGAACAGGCGAAACTCCGCCGGGCCATCCGGCGCCGTGATCAGGCCGCTTTCCAGGGCAAAAGGCACCACTCCCGCGGATAGATTGCCGCAGTTTCCCGCGTAATCCACCGTGGCGGAGGTGACGTCAACCTGGCCGAACGTGTATTCAAGGTCGAATCCCTGGCGCGAGGTGGAATCCACGACCATCACCTTGGACAGGGATGAGATGCCGCCGCCCATTCCGTTGAGCTGCCGCTCATAGGGATCCGGTGACCCCATGGCAGAGCAAAACGCGGCGTCCCACTCCTTGGGGAGCGCGCTAGCGCTGAAGAAAATCCCTTTGGAGGTTCCGCCGCGTATGAAACAACAGTCTATCCACGTGCTGGTCATATTCCCAGCATAGCGGCACTAGCCTTGGCTTGCGATAGGAGTTGGCTCCAGCTTCCAGACGTCCTTTGCGTAATCTTCAATGGTGCGGTCAGAGGAGAAGCGGCCGGACTCGCAGATGTTGATCCAGCACTTGCGTGCCCACCCTTGAGGATCCTGGGAGTATTCGGTGGCCGCCCTGTCGCGGGCTTCGCGGAAGGCCTCAAAGTCCCCGAGGACATAGTAAGTGTCCTGGGCGTGCTCGCCGTAGCCATCCAACAGGGAAGAACGAATATCGCCAAACAAGCCGTTGTTCTCCTGCCCCAGGGTGCCATCAGTCAGCGCGTCCAGGACGCGCTTTAGGCCCTTGACGGAGTTGTACAGCTCGCCCGGGTTATAGTTCTTCTTCAACTCCGGGAGCTCTTCCGTCTTGGCGCCGAAGATGTAGGCGTTTTCCTCTCCCACGGCCTCGACAATCTCAACATTCGCGCCGTCCAGGGTGCCCAGGGTAACGGCGCCGTTCATCATGAACTTCATGTTCGAGGTGCCGGAAGCCTCCTTACCGGCGGTGGAAATCTGCTCAGAGATATCCGCCGCGGGGATGATCTTTTCGGCAGGGGAAACGTTGTAGTTCTCCACGAAGACCACCTTGAGGATGTCCTTGGTGTCCTCATCATTGTTGATCAGGTCACCAATGGTGTTGATCAGCTTGATGATCGCCTTGGCGCGGTCGTATCCAGGGGCGGCCTTGGCGCCGAAGATGAAGGTGCGTGGGGTGATTTCCTCGCCGGCCTTGACCCGGAAGTACAGATCCAGGATGTAGAGCGCATTGAGGTGCTGACGCTTGTATTCGTGCAGGCGCTTGATCTGGACGTCGAAGATGGACTGGGGGTCCACCTCATCGCCCTGGTGGTTTTTGATCCACTCGGCAAACTCGGCCTTGTTGGCTGCCTTGATCTCCTGCAGCTCCTTGAGCACGTCGGCGTCATCGGCGTACTTGGTCAGCTCGCGGAGGTTGGTGAGCTTCGTGACCCATTCGTCGTTGCCGGACAGGCGGTCCAGCAGGGAGGACAGGCGAGGGTTGCACATCTTCAGCCAGCGGCGCGGGGTCACGCCGTTGGTCTTATTGTTGAACTTTTCAGGCCACAGCTCATGCCACTCGGAGAGCGTGTCTGCCTTGATGATTTCCGTATGCAGCGCCGCCACTCCATTGATGGAGTACGCCGCGTAGCAGGCAATCCACGCCATGTGCACGCGCCCATCCTGAACGGGTGCCATGTAGTTGATGCGGCCCTGGTCGAGGCCGCGGCCGGCCATATCCTCGCGGAAGCGGCGGTCAATCTCCTCGACGATTTCCCATACGCGCCAAAACAGGCGCTGGAAGATGGATACCTCCCACTGCTCCAGTGCCTCTGCCAGGGTGGTGTGGTTGGTGTAGGCGAAGGTTTCCGTCACGACCTTCCACGCGTCATCCCAGCTCATGTGGTGATCGTCGAGGAGGATGCGCATGAGCTCTGGGATGGCGAGAACCGGGTGGGTGTCATTGAGCTGGATGCAGTTGTACTTGGCGAAGCCGGTCAGATCTTCGCCGTGCTGCTCGATGTAGTTAGAGACCATGGCCTGCAGGGAGGCGGAAACGAAGAAGTATTGCTGACGGACGCGCAGCACCTTGCCCTCGTAGGTGGTGTCATTGGGGTAGAGAACGCGGCAGATATCGGCCACCTTCTCGCGCTCCACGATCGCCTCGGTAAAGCGCTGGGAGTTAAACGCGTCGTAGTCGAATTCCTCCATCGGCTCCGACTTCCACAGGCGGAGGGTGCCCACGTTGTCCGTGCCGTAGCCGGTGATAGGCATGTCATAAGGGATCGCGCGTACGTCCATGTCATCGAAGTGGACCAGTCGCTGCTCGGAGGCGTGGCGGATAACAAACTCGTAGCCATTTTCCATCCAGGAATCCGGCGCTTCCTTCTGATAGCCATTCTCGAAGGACTGGCGGAACAGGCCGTAGCGGTACAGGATGCCGTAACCGGTCACCGGGTAGTCCAGGGTCACTGCGGAGTCAAGGAAGCAGGCGGCCAAGCGCCCCAGGCCACCGTTGCCCAAGGCGGCGTCATGCTCCGCCTCCAAAACGTCCACGAGGTTGTGGCCGTGGGCCTCGGCCGCGGCGGAGGCCTCGTCTACCAGGCCTAGGTTGGTGAGGTTATTGAGCAGCGCGCGGCCCTGGAGGAACTCGGCGGAGAAGTAGTGCTGCTGACGGGTTTTGTCATAGGCGGCACGGGTGGCTTCCCAGTTGTCCGCAATCTCGTTGACTACCGCGGCGGAGAGCCCGGACCAAAACTTACGGTCGGTTGCGGTGCTAGCGGTCAGGCCGGAGGCCGCGCGTACATGGGATGGCACGGTGGCTTCGAATGCCGAATGCTTCGGGGTACTCACGTGGTGATTCTCTTTCCCTAGATTGGTCTCTAGTGTGCTTCTTCTTTATCGCTTCAACGGCCCTAGTCTAATCATGTTCCCTAAAGCTGCGGGGTTGCACCTCGCGAAACGCTGCTTCTAGCTGTGCGGATCCGCAGTTTAGGTATTTTCGCCCAATTCCGGCCGTTGGTCTACCTCGAGTTTATCGGTGCAGATAGGTCAAAACCGCGGCTAGGCCCGCCTTGGTTGAGGAATCTACCGTCGGTTCATACTCCGGGATGAAGTTCGCCTGGTGGTTGACAGGCGGATTGTCCATGAGGGATTCAGGGGTGGAGCCGATGAACCAGTAATAGTAAGGAACGCCCCAGGCCTGTGGGAGGTAGCAGAAATCCTCGGACGCGGTGGACGGCTCCGTGGTGATGGACAGCTCGCCGAAGACGGAATCAAACGTCGGGCGGATGGCCGCATCCGCCGCCGGGTCGTTATCCGTGACCTCACCGTGGGCGAAGAATTCGAAGGTTGGCTCTACCGTGCACCCGGATGCCTCGCACTCGGCCCGCACCATTCGCTCCAGGCTGCCGTAGACGCGCTCAGCCAGGGCGGTGTCATAGTAGCGAGTGTTGAGGACTAGCTCAGCGTAGTCCGGAATGATGTTGTTCTTATCCCCGGAATGCAACTCGCCGACCGAAATGACAAAGAACTCATGAGGGGCCACCTCGCGGCCCACGATGCCCTGCAGGCGGACGACGATCATGGCCGCTAGGAACGTAGGGTCAATGGAGTTGTGGGGCATGGAAGCGTGCGCGGAGCGGCCGGTGACCCGGATGCGGAGGGAATCGCAACCAGCTAGAACGGGGCCGGGTTTGGACATTACTAGGCCCGCCTTGCCTGGAAGCACGTGTTGGCCCAGGCAGATATCCGGTGCGGGGACCCTGCTGACCAGGTCATCGGCGATCATGTACTTAGCGCCCACGGAAGTTTCCTCGGCCGGCTGGAATAGGGCCAAGAACGTGCCCGTCCAGGCCTGGCGTTGCGCGTTGAGAACCTCGCACACACCCATCAGCGCCGTGGCGTGCATGTCGTGGCCGCACGCGTGCATATAGTCGTTCGTTGACGCGTAGCTTAAGCCGCTTTCCTCTTTCACCGGCAGTGCATCAAAGTCCGCACGCATAAGCACGGACGGGCCCTCACCGTTGCGGAAGATGGCAACGATGCCGTGGCCGCCGATTCCTGAAACCACCTCGCAGTCCATGGCGTCCAGGCGTTCTAAGATCTTGCCGGCGGTACGCTCTTCCTCATGGGACAGCTCCGGGTTGGCGTGCAAGTCTTCATAGAAGGGGCGCTGCCACGTGAGATCCGTTCCGTGGGAGTTAATGAAATCCGCAATGGCTTGCTGCGGGGCGGTGGCAGAGGATGAAGGCGTGGACATGGTGGTTTGAAGGCCTTTCTGATCGCGATGGGTTAACGGGGCTCTAATGAAATGGTAGTCGCAAATGCTGCGTACTTACGCGGGTAGGTAGTCTTGGGCTATGCCGATTATTCAGTTTGATGTTTTGGTAACCCACGATTTCGCCGATCGAGTGGGGGAGATGTTTAGCACCGCAGGAGAAAAGCTAGTTGCAGCGGGAAAGCTGACTAGCGCCACGGTGGTGCGCGATGACGCGCCGAAGCTTTATGAGGGCGTTGAGGAAACGCTGCGCCAAAGCTACCGGGATGAGCATGAGGACCTGGAGTTGGAAAACGCCTCTGTGCGCCGGTACGCCATCGCGGTTGATGGGGTGGAAGGCTCCATCAATCAACTGACCATGGTGCTCTCCCGCCTGCTGACCCCCGAGGCGGTGCTGCCGAAGGATCACGTACTCCTAGAGGATGAAAAGGCCCACGAACAGCCCGCGATTTTCCCGTGGACGGTTGAGATTCTGCGTTAGGAACCGTGGCGGCGCACGCGGTCTAGCGCCGCGCGCCGCAATGGGTGCGAGTGGGCGGGGCTTTAGCCGCGAATCGGGGTAATTGCTGACCTCTGAGGACATTTGTGTTGGGCGTGGAGTGAGTCCATGTATGCGGGATGGGATCCCTCCCCGCAAGTGGGGGTGGATTCTTTCAGACTGTGAGAATACGTTTCTCATTAGGTGGGAATCTGGCTACTATCTCACTATCTGAAAACGGTCTCCCACTTTTATCCATGAGGGTTGCCGGGCTGGGACTTCCGACTCGCCCCACCCATAGGTGAGAAAAAGGGTTTCACCACCGTCCAGATGTGACAATGTTTCTCTTCTTACACAGTTTCCGGTGAGGTAAAAATGTCTGACAACACTCAGGCGCAGCAAGGTGAGAGGCGGGAAGTATTTTCCTCCCGCTGGGTATTCCTGCTCGCCGCCATCGGTTCCGCCGTTGGCCTTGGCAACATCTGGCGCTTCCCATACGTTGCATATGACAACGGCGGCGGCGCGTTCCTGATACCCTATCTGGTGGCGCTGCTCACCGCGGGTATCCCGCTTTTGTTCCTGGATTACGCGCTGGGCCACCGCTACCGCGGTTCCGCGCCCTTGGTGTTCCGCCGCATTAAGGCGTGGGCCGAGCCCGTGGGTTGGATCCAGGTGGGCATTGCGTTTTTCATTACCATCTATTACGCGGCGATCATCGCCTGGGCCGCGATTTATACCATCAAGTCCCTAGGCCGGCAGTGGGGCGATGACACCAACGCCTACTTCTTCACGGACTTCCTGCAGCTGGATGATACCAAGGTATTTTCCACGGATTTCGTCCCACAGATCGCGCTAGCGCTGGCGTTGGTCTGGATCGCCGCGATTGTCGTTTTGGCTATCGGCGTGGATAAGGGCATTGGTGCCGTATCCAAGTTCTTCATCCCGCTGCTGTTCGTGCTGTTTATCATCGTGGTGGTTCGCTCGGTATTCCTCGAGGGCGCCGGAATGGGCTTGGACGCACTGTTTACCCCTCACTGGGGCGAGTTGACCAACCCAACCGTGTGGGTTGCGGCGTATGGACAGATCTTCTTCTCCCTGTCCGTGTCCTTTGGCATCATGCTGACCTATTCCTCCTACCTGAAGCCTCGTACCAACCTGACCGGCACCGGTTTGGTTACCGGTTTCGCTAATTCCTCCTTCGAGGTTCTGGCCGGTATTGGTGTCTTCGCCGCACTGGGCTTTATGGCAGCAAGCCAGGGCGTGCAGGTCGATGAGGTTGCCACCTCCGGCATTGGCCTGGCTTTCGTCGCGTTCCCGGCGATCATCAACGAAATGGTTGGCGGCAGCATCTTTGGTTTCCTGTTCTTCCTCTCCCTCACCCTCGCCGGATTTACCTCCCTGTTCTCCCTGATGGAGGTTGTGGTTTCCGCGGTGAAGGACAAGTTCGACCTGCCGCGTAAGACCGCCGCTATCGGCATCGGTGTGGTCATGGCGCTGCTGTCCCTGGCACTGTTTGCAACCACCTCCGGCATGGTCACCCTGGACATCATGGACAAGTTCACGAATAACGTGGGCATCGTGGGTGTGGCCCTTATCGCGGTCATCATCATTGACTGGATTCTCCGCCGCATCGGCGAGTTCTCCACTCACATCAATGCCGTGTCTTCCTTCCACGTCGGCAACGTATGGCGCATTTGCGTGGTTAACGTCACCACCCTGGTCCTCGGGTTTACCCTCATCCAGGAGATTGTCACCCTGATCAATGAGCCTTACGGTGGCTACCAGCAATCCCAAATCATCACCTGGGGTTGGGGCGTTATCGCCGCCATCGTCGCGGTGTCCTTCGCCCTGTCCGTGATGCCATGGCGCGACTCGCAGCTGCCACTGTCCGGCCCTCCGGGCTCTGACTTCGGTGTGAACCCCGAGGCTACCCGCAAGCTTGCCAAGCCGCGCGCCTATGTGCCCGGCGAAGAAAACACCGATTTGATTCAGAAGGAGGGCTAAATATGTCCGGTATCGCAATCATGATGATGGTTTTGTTCATGGTGATTATCTGGGGCGGCCTGGCCGCGGCAATAATCCACCTGCGCAAGCATCCAGATGAGGTCTCCGGCGACCTCCGCGACTACGAGTACGCCTCCGACGATGCCCTGGTGGCCCAGGAACACGTCAAGTAGGCAACGCATAAAAACAGCGCCCGTTTACCTCCAATGCGGTGAGGTAGACGGGCGCTGTGCTGTGCGAATAAATCGTGGCCCGGTGCGGGCCAGTGGGTTAGCCTCGCGCGGAGAGCTGCTTTGCAATCGCCTTGCCGGCCGCGCGCAACTGCGCGGGCATAGGCTGGGATTCGGATTCGCGCAGGGAGATGAGTTCCGCTGACAGCGTTCCGGCCGGAAGCTCGGCGGAGTCATCAAAGCGGCCCGCCACGACGCCAAGCTGAACTCCCGCGGCCGCGGCCTTATCGGCGATGGTGCCCACCACCTTTCCGGTCAGGGACTGCTCATCGAAGCCGCCTTCACCCGTGATGATGAGGTCCGCGGTGGCTAGGCGATCATCGAGGTTCATGGCATCGGCGATGAATTCCGCGCCAGAGCGAACGGCGACGTGGTCCCGGGTGCCCCACAGGGTCTCAGATACCCAGGTCAGGCCAACTGGAATCGCGCCGGCGGCGCCGAAGGATTCGGTCTCTGGATCAATCCCGGTTACCTCACACAGGCGCTGTAAGGCGCCGGTCAGTAATGCCACTTCCTGCTGCGACGCGCCTTTCTGGGGGCCGTACATGATCGCCGAGCGGGCCGCGGTGCAGCGGGTGTCACACAGAAGGACAAAATCCAGCATTGCCGCCTTCATGTTGAGCTGCACCGTGTCAATGTGGTCCAGGTGCACCAGGGGAGCGCCGCCCTTGGGCAGGGCGTAGCCGCGGGAATCGTGGGCCGCGGCGCCCAGGGCGGTCAGGATGCCGGTGCCTCCGTCGGTCGTGGCGGAGCCCCCTAGGCCCAGGACAATGCGCTTGGCGCCTTTGGATTCGGCGTCGGCGATAAGAACGCCCGTCCCGTAGGTGTCAGAATGCAGGGCGTCGGGGCCGTCCGCCACGGCAGGCAGGCCGGAGGCGGCGGCCACATCGATGTAGGCGGTGTTGTCATCGCGGTCAAGATAATAGGTCGCCTCCGTCAACCTTCCTAGGGCGTCCACGGTGGGCAGGGTTACCTTTTCAATTCGGTGCCCGGCGGTGGCCAGGACGCTGGCTACTGCTTCCGAGGTCCCCTCGCCGCCGTCGGCTAAAGCGAGCGTGGTGACTTTTGCTTCGGGGAGGGCTTCACGAATGCCCGCGGCAATGCCGGCTGCGGCCTCTGGTGCGGTGGCGGTTCCCTTGAAGGAATCGGGCGCGACGATAATATGCATGCCGCTCATTATACTGTGACACCCAATTCCAATAGTGGTCTGGATCACCGCATAAAAGGGTTGCAAAGTTGCATCAATGAGTGAAGACTCTTATGCGCAGGAATTATACCTCGAGTGCATATTATGCAGCCAGTGGCTTATATGTGCGGCGGGGTTCTTTAGATCTTTTGCCTCAGTGGGGCCTTAAAGGAGGAAAATGTCCATCGACCAGCAGATTTCCAGTTACTATGACAAGCTTTTAAAGCGTAACGCCGGCGAGCCTGAGTTCCACCAGGCCCTCGCCGAGGTTCTGGATTCCCTCAAGGTAGTTCTGGAGAAGGACCCTCATTATGCAGATTATGGTCTGGTGGAGCGCCTCTGCGAGCCTGAGCGCCAGATTATCTTCCGCGTTCCGTGGACCACTGACAGCGGTGAGATCAAGGTAAACCGCGGTTTCCGCGTGCAGTTTAACTCCGCCCTGGGCCCATACAAGGGCGGCCTGCGTTTCCACCCATCCGTGAACCTGGGCATTATCAAGTTCCTGGGTTTCGAGCAGATCTTTAAGAACTCCCTGACCGGCCTGCCAATCGGCGGCGGCAAGGGCGGCTCTGACTTTGATCCAAAGGGCAAGTCTGACGCCGAGGTTATGCGTTTTTGCCAGTCCTTCATGACTGAGCTCTACCGCCACATTGGTGAGTACCGCGACGTTCCTGCGGGTGACATTGGTGTTGGCGGCCGTGAGATTGGCTACCTGTTTGGCCAGTACCGCCGCCTGGCGAACCAGCATGAATCCGGCGTGCTGACCGGCAAGGGCCTGAGCTGGGGTGGCTCCCTGGTGCGCACCGAGGCTACCGGTTACGGTTGCGTCTACTTTACCGAGCAGATGGCAAAGTCCAACGGGGACAGCTTTGACGGCGCTAAGGTTATTGTTTCCGGTTCCGGCAATGTGGCCACCTACGCGGCTGCAAAGGCCCAGGAGCTGGGCGCTACCGTCGTGGCTATGTCTGATTCCTCCGGCTACATCTCCACCCCTAACGGCGTGGACATTGCGCTGCTCAAGGACGTTAAGGAAGTTCGCCGCGAGCGCATCTCTGCCTACGCTGCGGAGGCCGGCAACGGTGCTGAGTTCCACGAGAAGGGCAATATCTGGGAGGTCGAGGCCGATATTGCTTTGCCGTGCGCAACCCAGAATGAGCTGGACGCGGATTCCGCCCAGCTGCTGATCGACAATGGTGTCCGCTACGTCGCGGAGGGCGCAAACATGCCGTGCACCGCCGACGCGGTCCACCTGTTCCAAAACTCCGATGTGGCGTTCGCCCCAGGCAAGGCCGCCAACGCCGGCGGCGTGGCCACCTCGGCCCTGGAGATGCAGCAAAACGCGTCCCGCGATTCTTGGTCCTTTGACTACACCGATGAGCGCCTGCGCAAGATCATGTCCGGCATCTTCACCAGCTGTGAGGAGACCGCCGCTGAGTATGACCGCGAAGGTGACTACGTGGCCGGCGCCAACATCGCCGGTTTCAAGAAGGTTGCTGACGCGATGCTGGCACAGGGCGTCATCTAAGTCCTAGCCCCTAAGCCTTGGGCTTGGGACGTGCGGCCCCTTCGCGCATGAGGTTCCTTGAATGAATCCTCATGCGGGGAGGGGCTTTTCGGCGCGGTGGAATGGCCGGCGGCCATCCCTGGCCCCGCACACGGGGCCCATCGTGACCTGGCTGGAAGCGGCCGCGGTCGCCGTACTCTTTGCGAAGAAGCTCCTTGGCGGCGGCTGCGGCATAGGGCGGGGGAGTTGCAGCGTGGGCCCGGCTTGTCTGACCCTCAAGTAGAAGTTGAGAAAATTTAGCGGTGGCATGCGTGGGAACCTCACTGCCGCAGCAAACGCCTTTAAGATTTGCCCTATGTACCGCGTATTTGAGTGTCTTGATGAATTGAACCGCACCGTTGAACACGGCCGAAGTGTCCCTATGACTTCTAATTGCGTAGTGCCTCGCAATGAGATGCTGGCCATCCTGGATGACCTGCGCAACGCGCTGCCGGTGGAGGTCGATGACGCTCAGGATGTTTTAGACAAGCAGGATGAGATTATCCGTGGGGCAGAAGAGCGCGCGGATCAAACTATTGCTGATTCCAGCGCTCAGGCGGATGAGATTATGGCCCGCGCGGAGGCTGACGCCGCCGCGATGGTAGAGGACGCTACTCGCCGCGCTGAGGCGATTATGGCCAAGGCGCATGCTGACTCCACCGCTATGGTGGAGGACGCTCAGGCCCAGGCAGAGCGGACCATTGCTGAGGGCAACGCCTCCTATGAGCGCGCCGTGGCTGACGGCCAGGCAGAGCAGGAGCGCCTGGTTTCTGAGTCTGAGGTAGTTCGCCGCTCCAATGAGGAGGCCCACCGCATCGTGGATACGGCGCACACCGAGTCCAACCGTCTGCGGACCGAATGCGATGAATTCGTGGATTCCAAACTTGCCGAATTCGAAGAGACGCTGGGCGGCCTGCTGCGCACCGTGTCCTCTGATCGCACCGCCCTGCGTCGCGGCGCGGGTGCCGCATCCGGTGTCCCACGCCATCGCCCCGAGCGCGGCGGTTACACCCCGCGCGGTTACGAGCAGTAAAGCGAGCGGCTTGGACGAGCAGAAGTTAAGTACTGCGCTCTGAAACCCGAAGGCGGCCGCGACGGGGAAGTGGGGATTCCCGGCGCGGCCGCCTCTTTAATACCCGGGCCCCGCCGGGGGTGGCATTCTAGGGTGTGGGTGATGGCCGATTGCCACTATCCAGGGCGCGCTGACGCTCTGCTACCGCATCGGCCTCAGTTACCTGCGAGCGCGTGGAGATAAACGCCACGATGAGCCCGCTCACGAGGCTGGGTACCCCGTAGAGCAGCCACATCGCGCCGAGTCCCGCCGCCTGTTCCGCGGTGATAAAATTGCCGCCGCCTAAGGCAACTAAGACCATGAGGGTCAGTTCCACCACCGTTGCGCCTAAGCCTAGAAACGCCACGGCCATCAGTGCGCCGGCGTAGGCCTTCCGAGCGTTCCAGGTGATGATTCCCGCCACAATGGACATGGTCACGCACCCGGCCATAACGGCCACCTCGAAATTGACCGGAAAAACGGTACCGGCACCAATGACGGAACCCGTGCCAAAAGACCACACCGCTACGTGCCGCAGCCGCAGACCCGTGTTGTCATCGAAGGGCCCGTTGAAGGGGGGATGAGCGTTATCTACCGTGCGCATTAAGCCTAGCGAGGCAAGGCACAGCGCGAGTGGAGGCAGGATCAGAGCCGCGGCGGCTATGGCGGCCGCCCCTTCTTCAAAGTGCACCATCTCCCAATCCATGCACCCCACTGTAAGAGCCCAGGGGCAAAGAACCCACGTGTGGGCGCGAAGCGTTATGCGCTCGTAAAGCTCTTGACAGCCGCCGTACAGGCGGGCGTAGCGCGCGGCATGCCGCTGCTAGGTTACGCGAAGGCTCTGGGCTTGTTGACAGCGTGGCTCCGAGATAGCCGAAGGGAACCTACCCGGGGTAGGCTATTGACCGATATGACTAACCCATTGATTTTCAACGTTGCGTCCCTCCTTCGAGGACCAGACGCAGATGGAATGCCCCTTCAACGCACGCAGACTGGCCCGGCGCCGGAGCGCATCGGCGTAGAGATGATTGCCATCCCTGAGGGAGGGGAATTGACGGTAGACGCTACCCTGACGCCATTGGGCGGCGCCATCATGGTCGACGCTGACCTGCGTGGAGAGCTACAAGGGGAATGCTCACGGTGCCTGGAACCCTTGAAGCGCGAATTGGACCTGCACGTCTCCCAAGTTTTTGCCGCAGATGAGGATTTTATCACCGGTGATGCGGCAGACGATGAGGACAAGGGCTCTGGAGATGAGACCCCATTGATTGACAACGATCAGCTCGATCTGCTGCAGACCGTCATCGATGAGGCGGGCTTGAGCCTGCCGTTCGCGCCGGTATGCGAGGGCGGCTGTGAGATTGATGAGCCGGAAGGCGTGACCACGGGCATCTCCGGGGAAGGCGAAGCGGAGGAGAGCAAGGTGGATCCACGCTGGAGCGGATTGGAGAAGTTCCTGTGAGCCGCAAAAAGAAGCTGACCGGCGAGGAGTCCCTGAAGCAGGCTTTCGAAGCCGTGGATCACGCGCCACTGCTCCAGGTCTTGGGCGTCGAAATTGCCCCGGAGCTGCTGTGCTTGGCCCTAACCCACCGCTCATTCGCCAATGAAAATGGCACGCTTCCCAACAATGAACGCCTAGAGTTTCTAGGCGATGCCGTGCTGGGGCTGTCCGTGGCCTCTCAGCTTTATACGCAGTACCCGTCACGTCCGGAATCGGACGTATCAAAGATGCGCGCGTCCATCGTCTCCCGCTACGGCCTTGCGGATATCGCACGCGAGATTAATCTTGGCCCCCACATCCTGCTGGGCAAGGGCGAGCAGTCCACGGGGGGACATGATAAGGATTCCATCCTGGCTGACACCACCGAAGCGATCTTTGGGGCGATCTACCGCCAGCACGGATTCGAGCAGGCCCGTGACGTTATCCTGCGCCTGTTTAAGTACAAGATTGATAACGCCACCGTTTCCGGCCGCCACCTCGACTGGAAGACAAACCTCCAGGAACTGTGCGCCGAACTGCGTGCGCCCATGCCGGTCTACACCTCCACCTCCACGGGCCCCGAGCACGACCAGGTATTTAGCGCCACCGCCACGGTGGCGGGCCATGACCTGGGCGCCGGCACCGGGCATAACAAGAAGCTCGCCGAGCAGGAAGCCGCGGAACAAGCCTGCGCCAAGCTCAAAAAGACCCCTCAGCTGGTGCGCGGGACTGTTGATACCTGGACGAAATAACCCTTTTCTAGCGATAGCTGCCCGAAATGCCTGAGTTACCAGAGGTGGAAGTAGTCCGCCGCGGCCTCGCCCGCTACATAGGCGGCGCAACGTTTGACGCGGTGACGGTCCACAATCCCCGCGCCAACCGCGGACAACTTGAACCCCTAGGTGCCCTATTGCGTGGGCAAACCGTTTCCCACGTGGCGCGCCGGGGCAAGTTCATGTGGTTGGAATTTGAGCACGAGGACCACCAGGATCCCCTGAGGGACGTGTTGTTTATTCACCTAGGCATGTCCGGCCAAATACGAATAGGCGATACGGATTCCAAGCACGTGCGCCTTACTGCACGCCTGCACACTCCCAGCGGTGACCCGCTGACGGTGACCTTTATCGATCAGCGCACCTTTGGCCGCTGGCTTTACGCGCCCTGGTCCACCATGGCGCACATAGCGCCAGACCCGTTGGAGGCTGATTTCGACGAGGCGGCCGCGGCGAGGCGCATCCGTGCGAAGAGGGGCCCGATTAAATCCGTGCTGCTGGATCAGACCGTCCTATCCGGCGTGGGCAATATCTATGCCGACGAGGCCCTGTGGGCCGCCGGAATTCACCCCAAGAAGCGCGCATCGACGCTGAGGCAATCCGATGCGCTAACCCTTATCCGCAGGGCCGCCGAGGTCATGAATAGGGCCCTGGAACAGGGCGGGACCAGTTTCGATTCGCTCTACGTCAACGTCAACGGCGAATCCGGGTATTTCTCGCGCTCACTCAACGCGTATGGACGCACGGGTTTACCTTGTCACAGGTGCAACACGGCGATGGAACGCATGGTCATTTCCGGGCGCTCCACACATCTGTGCCCGCAGTGTCAGACGTTTAAACCCAGCATCAGACCGCCGGGAGGTCTGTAACCCCGGATTGTATGGTGGCCCCGAATTGGGCCGGAGTGTGTGCCGTGCCATAGGCTGATATCCCATGGAAACACTTGAAAACATAGTCACTGGAGTAAGTGACTTCTTATGGACTGGAGTCCCGTGGCTCCTCCTTGCCGCGGGTGCCTACTTTGGTATCCGCACCCTCTTGGTTCAGATCCGCATGCTGCCGGACATGTTCAAGGCCATCACGGAGTCACCATCCGGCGCTGGCGCGGACAAGGATGCTGAGTATGGCGGAATCTCAGCCTTCAAGGCTTTTACCATCTCCGCCGCCGCCCGCGTGGGCACAGGCAACGTGGCCGGCGTGGCGGTAGCCATTTCCGTCGGCGGCCCGGGTGCCGTGTTCTGGATGTGGGTCATCGCCCTCGTTGGCGGCGCGACCTCCTTCGTGGAATCCACCTTGGCACAGCTGTTTAAGACCAAGGATGAAGACGGAAATTACCACGGCGGCCCGGCGTACTACATGACCCGCGGCCTAGGCTGGAAGCCATTGGCAGTCATCTTCGCCATCTTCCTGCCCGTTACCTACGGCTTTGTCTACAACGCCATCCAGACCAACTCCATTGTTGAGTCCGTGGGAGCGTCCCTCAACAATGACTCCATGGGGCTGAAAGTCGGCATCGGCATTGCCATGGTCATCCTAACCGCCATCGTCATCTTTGGCGGCGTGCAGCGTATCGCTAACGCTACCAACGTGATTGTGCCCTTCATGGCCGGCGCGTACATCATCATGGGCGTCGTGGTTATAATCCTGAACATCAATGAAATCCCGGGCATGATTAGCGCCATCGTGGGCCATGCGCTGGGCTTTAAGGAAATTGCCGGCGCCACCTTGTGGTTCGCATTCTCCCAGGGCATGCGCCGCGGCCTGTTTTCCAATGAGGCCGGTATGGGTTCCGCGCCGAACGCCGCGGCAACCGCAACCGTCTCCCACCCAGTCAAGCAGGGTCTGGTTCAGACCTTGGGCGTATATTTTGATACCTTGGTGGTTTGCTCAATCACGAGCTTTATCATCCTGCTGGGGCCAGCAGTGACCTACGGTGAGGAACAACAAGGCGTCTCCCTGACCCAGTTCGCGCTGGCCGATTCCGTGGGTGATTGGGCCATCCACTTCGTCACCTTTATCCTGTTCTTCCTCGCGTTCTCCTCCATCTTGGGCAATTACTACTTGGCGCAGGCCAACGTGGAGTACCTGACCAAGTCCAAGACTGTCATCAACATCTTCCGCGTCATAGTTCTGGGCTTCGTGTTCTTCGGCGCCATTGGTTCGGTTCCTCTGGTCTGGTCCATGGGTGACATGTTCGCGGCGTCCATGGTGTTTATTAACATCATCGCGATTGCTCCTATGGCCGGT
This sequence comes from Corynebacterium endometrii, assembly GCF_004795735.1. Lineage (NCBI taxonomy): Bacteria > Bacillati > Actinomycetota > Actinomycetes > Mycobacteriales > Corynebacteriaceae > Corynebacterium > Corynebacterium endometrii. The sequence continues at coordinate 1,604,914 of NZ_CP039247.1, read as the reverse complement.
ATTGCCATCAAGCTGCTCAAGAACTACAACGAACAGCGCAGGGCCGGCGTGGATCCTGTCTTCCACCGTGACATGCTGCCTGAGGTTAAAAACATTGAGTTCTGGGACGGCTCTGACCCGGTTACCCGCCGTAGCGCCGAAGATCGCGTAACCGTGCGGGCCGCTCGCCGCGCCGGTGAGGACAATGAGCAGGGTGGTCTGAGTGTCTAAGGTACGGATGACCGCATTCGTGCATGGCCATGTCCAAGGAGTGGGGTTTCGTTGGTGGACGCGCTCCCGTGCCCTGGAGCTGGGGCTTGCAGGCCACGCTACCAATCTTTCCGACGGCCGCGTCCAGGTCATAGCCGAAGGTGAAAGATCTGACTGCGAATCGCTCCTCGCCTTGCTAAAGGAGCAGCCCTCCACTACCCGCCGTCCTGGTTCCGTAGACCTGGTGGTGGAGCAGTGGGCCGGTCCCAAGGGCGAGTCCGGCTTCATCGAGCGCTAACACCTGCGCGGGGCCGCCGGGGCGGCTTGGCGTTGGCGTTAACTAGAGCGTTTCCCTTTCTGCGATGAGGGGAGCGCTCTTTTTCATGCACTGGGACGGCGGTTGCTAAACTTCTGGGAATGCACCTCAAATCGCTGACGCTCAAAGGATTCAAATCCTTTGCCTCGGCGACCTCGCTTAAATTTGAGCCGGGCATTTGCGCAGTCGTGGGGCCGAACGGCTCCGGAAAATCCAACGTCGTGGACGCCCTGGCCTGGGTGATGGGCGAGGGGTCTGCTAAGACGCTGCGCGGCGGTAAGATGCAGGACGTAATCTTCGCCGGCGCCGGTGACCGAGGGGCCCTGGGGCGCGCTGAGGTTACGCTAACCATTGATAACCATGACGGTGCGCTGCCCATCGAGTACACGGAAGTCTCCGTCACCCGCCGCATGTATCGCGACGGTGCCAGCGAGTATGAAATCAATGGCGCCAAGGCCCGCCTCATGGATATTCAGGAGCTTTTGTCTGACTCGGGCATCGGCCGTGAGATGCACATCATCGTGGGTCAGGGCAAACTAGCGGAGATCCTGGAATCTAAGCCCGAGGATCGCCGCGCCTACATTGAGGAAGCCGCCGGGGTTTTAAAGCATCGCCGCCGCAAGGAAAAGGCCCAGCGCAAGCTCACCGGCATGCAGGCAAACCTGGACCGCCTGCAGGATCTAACGGATGAATTGGGCAAACAGCTCAAGCCTTTGGCGCGTCAGGCCGAGGCTGCAAAGCGTGCGGCCACCGTTCAGGCGGACCTTCGCGATGCGCGGCTAAAGCTCGCCGGTGACCAGGTAGTGCGGTTGCGCAAGGCGTTGGAGGACTCGCAGCGCCAGGCCGAACTTCTGGCCGAACAGGTTGAGGAGCTCACGGCCCGGCTGGAAGAGGCCACGGGGGAGCAGCTAGAAATCGAGGCCGAGCAGGCCGAGGTCTCCCCGCGCGCCGAGGCAGCGCAGAAGCTGTGGTTTGAACTGTCCACGCTGTCCGAGCGGATCTCCGCAACCCAACGCATCGCCGCGGAGCGCGCTCAGAACGTTGGATCCCAGGTGGCGTATTCCGGTCAGGATCCGGAGGATCTGGAGGCCCGGGCCCAGCACGCCGATGAGGAATTCGAGATGCTCACGGAGGCGGCTGAGGAGGCCGCTATGCGCCTAGAGGCGATCCGCGAGGAGGTAGCGGCAAAACGCCAAGACTACGAGGCCGCGGAAAAAGAGCACATGGCTCAGTTGCGCGCCATCGCTGACCGCCGTGAGGGCGTGGTTCGCCTCATCGCCGCGGAGGAGTCCCTGGCGGGACAGGTAACGGCCGCGGAAGCCGAGCTCGAGCATCAGGAAGAGACGTTGCGTTCCACCTTGGCCCGCACCCGCGCAGCCCAGGCAGAGGCTGAAGAGGTTGCGGATAAGCTAGCCGAGCTGGCCACGGAACGCGAACCATTGGAAGAGGCCCATGTCCGCGCCGCTAGCGAATCCGGTGCCGCGGAAAAACGCCTCGATCAGTTGCGCGATGAGCAGCGCGACCGTGAACGCGCGGTCTACACCCTGCGCGCCCAGATAGACACCTTGTCCCAGACCGCGCCCGAGACAATGGACCTAGGGGAGGGCTTTCAGCCCCTGGCCACGTACATTTCTACCAAGTATGACGTGGCCGTCACCGCGGCCCTGGGGGCTTTCGCCGAGGCTCAGGCAGGCGAAGTGACTGAGGACGTGGTGGCCTTGCTTGAGGAGTCCGCACGCACCTCGCTGATTGACACCGCGGCGGCGGAGCACACATGGCGCCTAGACGCTCAGCTTCCGGCCGGCGCGACCTGGCTGCTCGATGAGGTGAGCCTAGCCCCTGAGGTTTCGGCCGCGGTCAACCGCCTGCTGGCGGACGTGGTCTTGGTCAATGACTTAAGCGAGGCGCGCAGCACGATCGATGAGGATCCTCGCTTGCGCGCCGTAACGCCTGACGGCGTCCTCGTAGGCGAAGGCTGGGTTGAAGCAGGTCACGGAGCTAAGTCCACCGTGGAGGTCACAACCCGCATAGCGGAGGCCCAGGAAGAGCTGGAGACCGCCACCCAGGAGTTAGAAGAACTCTCCGGCACCCTCGAGGGCGCCAAGATTGCCGCCGAGGATGCCCGCGTGGCCGCCGCCTCTACCAAGGCCGCGCTGCGCGAACACGATACGCAGGTGGAAGCCTGGAAACGGGACCACCAGCGCCTGCTAAAGCAGCATGGGGCTAATAAGAATGAGCATGACAAGGCTGCCGCCCGCGCCACCGAGCTGGAAGTAAACCTGGATCAGATCCGCAAGCAACTCGAAGAAGCGCGTGACCGCTTGGCCCGCGTCGATGCGGATGAATCTCCGGATGAGCCTTCGTCCGCGCTGCGCGACGAGGCGTCCGCAGCCCTGGAGCAGGTCAAGGCCATGGAGGTCGAGGCCCAACTAGCTCTGCGCTCGGCCCAGGACAAGGCCGGCCAGGTTGCCGGCCGTGGCGATAGCCTGCGCCGTCAGGCAGAGCACGAGCGGCAGGCCAAAGCCCGCCACGAACAGGCGATGGCGCGGCGCAAGGCACAGGCGGAATTGGCCTCGACAGTCGCCCGGCACGCCCAGGATTTGGCTGCCCGCGCGTCCAGCGCCCTGCAGCGCGCTACCGACGAACGCGACGGTCTAGTCAACCAGCGCAACCTGCTCAACTCCAAGGTTGCCACGGCCAAGCAGGCGGTATCCGCTGCACGCAATCAGTTGGACCGCCTGACCCAAACGGCCCACTCTTCAGAGATTGCGCGCTCCCAGGCCCAAGTCCGCGTGGACGAGGCGGAGGCCAAGATCGTGGAGCAACTGGGCGTTTCCATCCCCGACCTGCTCCGCGATTACACCCCGGGCGACGATTTCGTGCGCTCCGAGGAGACAAAGCGCCTCAAGCAGGCCGAGAAAGACTTGAATTCCCTGGGCAAGGTCAACCCGCTGGCGCTGGAGGAGTACAAGGCGCTGGAGGAGCGGTACACGTTCCTGTCCACGCAGCTCGATGACGTCATTCAGGCCCGCGCAGACCTCAACGGCGTGATTGAGGACGTGGACGCGCAGATTCTTCAGCTCTTTACGGATGCGTGGAAGGATGTGGAGGCCGAATTCCCCAAGGTATTTAACACGCTGTTCCCGGGCGGCGAGGGGCGCCTTGTCTTGACCGAGCCTGACTCGCTTCTTACCACCGGCATTGAGGTTGAGGCCCGCCCGCCGGGTAAGAAGGTCAAACGCCTGTCCCTGCTCTCCGGCGGCGAAAAATCACTCACGGCACTGGCGATGTTGGTGGCCATCTTCCGCGCGCGCCCATCCCCGTTCTACGTCATGGATGAGGTTGAAGCGGCCCTCGACGATGTAAACCTGCGTCGCCTCATCGCCCTGTTTGAAGAGCTGCGCAAGGACTCGCAGCTGATTGTTATCACGCACCAGAAGCCAACCATGGACGTGGCTAACGTTTTGTACGGCGTGACCATGCGAGGCGATGGCGTAACCCGCGTCATATCCCAGCGCATGACGCCTGCCGGCACCGCGCCGGGGACTGAGGCGGCCGCCGCTGACGCCACGCGTCTAGGCGTGGACGCCCCACGCAGCTAGCGCGTGCGACTTCTACTACAGTGTCGACCTGGCCGTGCCCACCAGACCGCCTAGGCGGAACCGGTGGATGGTCATTGGCCTGCCTTTGCGCCCATATCCGGAGCCTTAACGGTTTGGGTATCTGTTTGTTCTTACCTGTAGCCAGTCAATAAACGCCATTGCTGGCCGCGTTGCGCTGGGGGGCGTCGCGATGCTGGATGAAGTGAGGAAAGGAAAATATGAACAATATCCTGCTGGCTGGCACTATAGAGGTCATGACTAACTCCAATATCCTTTTGTGGGGCGGCATTGCGATTGCCGTCCTGTTACTCATCCTTATCGCCATCGTGGTTATCGGCAAGAAGCGTGGCGACAATAAGAAGGTCCATTTTGAAAAACCTCTGGAGGAGCCCAAGCAGCTCACCCAGGAGCAGAAGTCTGGCAACTACCGGGCGAAAAGTGGATTTAATTTCGCTCCAGCGAACGCGGACAAGCCAAAGGAACAGGCTCCCATCCGCCGCAAGTCCGATGCCGGTAATGCTGGCTCTACTGCGGTTGCCGCTGGCGCCGGTGCGGCGGCGGGCGCTTCGGCAGCGAACATCCGGCAGCCGGAGCAGGATCTACCCGAGTCTGAGGAGAAGGATGCCACCCGGTTGGCCAATGAACAGCTGGCAGGAAAGGCTCCAACCCAGTCGGCGCCAGGCCCGGCGCCCGACGTGGAGGCAGTGAAGCAGGAGGAGTCCCCAGAGCAGAATTCGCTTAAGTCCGAGGCCGCACGCGAGGCGGAGCAGGAACAGGAGCAGAAGGCCGCTGAAGCCGAAGAAGCCCGCAAGCTGGAGGCCGAGCAGGCCGAGCGCGCCAAGGAACTGCGGGCATCGGAGGAAAAGGCGGTAACCGGAGAGTCATCCTCCACTGAGGGCACTCATGGCGCAGCGGGTGCCGCCGCAGCGGGCGGCGTTGGTGCCGCTGGGGTCGCCGGTGCGGCGGCTTCCAGCGAAGAGGCATCCCCGGTTTTCGACGAGGTAGTCGAGGAACACGACGCTGCCCATGTCGAGGATTCCGTTGACGCTCAAGACGTAGAGAAAGTTGAGGCGGCCGAGCAGGCTCAGGAAGCTGCAGCCGCCGCAGAAGTGCAGCAGGACGCGGTTGAGCGAGCGCTCGAGGAAACTCCGGTACCGGAGAGTGAGCCCGCGCCAGCGCAGGAGCCAACTGATGATATCGAGCCCGCAGCCGGCCGCCTGGGCCGCCTGCGTGGCCGGCTCTCCCGGTCCCAGAACGCCATTGGTCAGGGGCTCATGGGTATCCTGTCAGCCGGCGACTTGGATGAGGATGCGTGGGAGGAGATTGAAGACACGCTCATCATGGCGGACCTTGGCACCAAGGTCACCATGAAAGTGACGGAGTCCCTGCGCGACAAGATCGCGGAGCGGGGTGTGTCCTCGGAGCAGGAGGCCCGCGCTATGCTTCGCGAAACCCTGATTGAGGTTGGACACCCTGAGATGGATCGCTCTATCAAGGCTATGCCTAATGAGGGTAAGCCTGCGGTCATCATGGTGGTTGGTGTCAACGGAACCGGTAAGACCACCACGACCGGCAAGCTGGCCCGCGTGCTGGTGTCCATGGGTCACAAGGTTCTCCTGGGCGCAGCGGACACCTTCCGCGCCGCCGCCGCCGATCAGCTCGAGACGTGGGGCCGGCGCGTGGGGGCGACCACTGTCCGTGGCAAGGAGGGCGCGGATCCCGCCTCCGTCGCATTCGATGCTGTGGCCGCGGGTGTTGAGCAGCAGGTAGACGTTGTTCTAGTCGATACCGCGGGCCGCCTGCACACCTCCACTGACCTGATGGATCAGCTGGGCAAGGTAAAACGCGTCGTGGAAAAGAAGGCGATTGTCGATGAGGTGCTTCTTGTAGTCGACGCGACCGTGGGACAAAACGGCCTGCAGCAGGCCCGTATATTCCGCGAGGTCGTAGACATCACCGGCGTGGTCCTGACGAAGCTGGACGGAACCGCCAAGGGTGGCATCGTCTTCCAGGTTCAGGAAGAACTGGGCGTGCCGGTCAAGCTTGTCGGCTTGGGCGAGGGGGCCGATCACTTAGCGCCGTTCGAGGTTGAGTCCTTCGTTGATGCGCTCCTCGGCGAGCGATAAACGTGTAACGTCCTGCATGCGCATTTAGCCCCAGGGGAGGAGTTCATTCACGCTCCCCCCTGGGGCTTTATTCCGTCTTATGCGCTTTGCCTGGTCCGTTGTGCACAGATCCCGAGAGCGCAGAAAACTAATTGGAGCGGACGGGGTGACTCAGCCACCGTGGTACGTGAGTTACACCCTCACATGGCAGCGGGTGTCCGCTGAATAGGCGATAATTCGCTCGCGGGGGAGGGGGCAAGGCCCCTTGTGGGGGTAGACGGTGAGGGCAGGAATCAGCCCCATAAGAGATATATGTATCCCTCAAACAGTGTCAGCCGCGTAACTCCCACGAGGATGCTTGGTATTGGGTCACAATGGTAGATTTGGAATGTTACATCCGTGCGGAAACTTTAGTTTCAGGCGCGGGTTGTTTTGAGTTCGTACCCAACCAATGTTCGTGAGGCGAGTAATTCGTGACGCTTTTGTATGTCGTCCTCATCGCAGCGTTGGCCGTGATTCTCGCACCCGTGGCAGTAAAAGCTATCGACCGGAAGGCTGGCCTCCCACTGGCTGGCTTGTTCGTGGTCGCAGCTGGAGTGCTCATCGCTAACCTCTCATCCCTAGCGGACGGGGGAGCACTAAGTTACTCCATGACATGGGTTAAGGATTTCGTCGCGCCTGGCGTTGACGTATCTTTTGCACTTCGCGGCGATGCGCTTAGCGTGTTCTTTGCACTTCTGGCCCTCATCATCGGTGCGATGGTGTTCATTTATTCGGCGGCATACTTGCCAAAGAACCGCGGGAACACCAGCTTCTACCTGATTATGACCGCGTTCACGCTGTCAATCCTCCTGCTGGTACTAGCCGATGACGTAGTCCTGCTGTTCCTCGCCTGGGAGCTGGTATCCCTAGCGTCGTTCATGCTGATTGCGCGCTCCGGCCTCGGCGGTGAGGCGGGTTCGCAGCGTACGCTGATCCTGACCTTCATCGGTGGTCTTACACTTCTTAGCGCGGTGGCAATCGCGTCCACCATGGCGGGTACTACCAATTTGACGGAGATCCTGGCGTCTGACGTCTGGGACAAGAATGAAGGCTTGACGACTGCCGTCGCGGTACTGATCGCCGTGTCTGCGTTCACGAAGTCCGCCCAGTTCCCGTTCCATTTCTGGCTGCCTGAGGCGATGGCAGCGGCCACGCCGGTCTCGGCGTTCCTGCATGCAGCGGCCGTGGTCAAGGCGGGCGTGTATCTCCTCATCCGCTTCTCCACCATCTTCCACGACGTAGCCGTCTGGAACTGGCTGCTCATCGTCGTGGGCATGGGCACGGCCGTCATGTCCGCGATCTTTGCGGTCCAAAAGACTGACCTGAAGAAACTGACCGCCTATTCAACTGTGTCCCACCTTGGCTGGATCGTGGCCACGATCGGCGTGGGCACTCCTTTCGCCATCGCAGCGGCGATCGTGCACACCATGGCCCACGCATTGTTCAAGTCGTCCTTGTTCATGCTCATCGGCGTGGTCGATCATGAGGCCGGTTCCCGTGACATACGCCGCTTGGGCAAGATGTGGAACAAGATGCCATGGACCTTCGGCTCCGTAGTCATTGGCGCCGCTTCCATGGCTGCAGTACCGCCACTGCTGGGCTTTGTGTCAAAGGAAGGCATGCTGACCGCTTTCCAGGAGGCACCTATCGGCAACGCCGGCGTGGTCATCCTGCTTATCGCGGCGGCGGTAGGCGCGTTCTTTACCTTTACCTACTCCGCAAAGATTGTCTTTGGCGCCTTCTTCGACGGGCCGCGCAATATGGACCATGTCCATGAGGCGCCCGTTTCCCTGTGGCTCCCTGCGGCCCTTCCGGGCTTTATGTCCTTGCCATTGGTATTTATCCTTGGCCTGTTTGACGCGCCGATCGATGCCATCGTTGGGGCGGTTGGCATGGAGCACCACTCACACTTGGCCTTGTGGCACGGCGTCAACGTCCCACTCGCTATTTCTGTTGCCGTTCTGGTAGCCGGAGTGGCGGGAGTGCTAGTGCGAAGGAAATTCTGGCCTGTTATGGAGGGCCGCGAGTTGCTTCCTACGAACGGCAACACGCTGCTCCACGGAGTCAACACGGGCTCCGAATCGATCGGCCGAGTTTTCGCGAAGATGGCCGCTACGCACAACCCAGCCCTGCTGCTGCTTCCAATCATTCTGTGCGTGGTAGCGCTAGGTGCCGTAACGCTATTCTTCACCGAAGGCGTGGATGGCGTGGCCCTGCTGCCTCGCGTGGACGGCTTGGACAACCCATGGGATCTGCTCCCGCTGGCAATCATTGCTTTGTCATTGAGCGGGTTGGTGCGTACCCAAAACCGCCTCACCGGCGCCATCTTGATTGGTACCGCAGGTGTGGGCGTGACCCTGCAGATGTTCCTGCTGGGTGCCCCGGACGTAGCGCTGACCCAATTCACGGTGGAGGCTTTGTCCGTAATCGTGATGATGATGGTTCTGCGTTACCTGCCGGAGCGTTTCCACCCCGTGTCTAAGGTCCGCCGTAATTGGTCCATCGTCCTGGCCGTCGCGGCCGGCGTGGTGTCCTTCCTCGGCGTGTGGGCGCTGATCGGCCGCCACGAGCGCTCCGAACTGGCCATGTGGTTCCTTAACGAAGCCCCCGGCATCACCGGCGGCGACAACGTCGTGGCAACCATCATCGTTGAGTTCCGTGCACTGGATACCTTGGGCGAGCTGTCCGTTCTCGGTATGGCCGCGGTGGTTATCGCCGCTGTTACCTCGACACTGCCACGCTTCCCGTTTACCCCGGGCACCCGTCCGGCACCGTTTGGCCAATCCCAGTTGAACTCGGTCCCGCTGCGCAAGGCGCTCGTGCTGGTGGTTCCAATCCTCGCCGTCCTATCCGTGCTGGTGTTCTGGCGCGGCCACCAGGAATCCGGCGGCGGCTTCCCGGCCGCACTGATTATGGGCGCGGCCATTGGCCTGACCTACCTGTCCCGCGGTTCCGATGAGATTGTCTTTGGCCCTCTTGCGCCGATCCGCCTGACCGGCATCGGCATCATTACCGCACTGGCTGCCGGTTTCGTTGGCTACTGGCACCACGGATTCGGCAATGGTGGTTTCCTCACCGCGATCCACGGCGATTTCCTGGGCCAGCACCTGACCACCTCGCTCATCTTCGACCTTGGTATTTACCTGGCGGTTCTGGGCATGCTCACCATGGCCATTAACGCCTTGGGCGGTTACTTGAGGCCGGGTACCGAACGCGAATTCCTGCCGTGGGTTCATGATGACGGTTCGGCCTTGCCATCCACCCCGGCCGCGGCTCTGGAAGATGAAGACGATCCGTATCCGGCCCCGATTAATCCGGCCACGCACTCCACCGCCTTGCTCACCAAGGCGGAGTTAAGGTCGAAGAAGAAATCGCCGCGTGGTTCTCGCCTGCACAAGCAACGCAAAGCCAAGGCGGCTAAGGACGCCAAGAAAGAACAGAAAGCAAACAAGCAGATGAAGGAAGGGGAGCGCTGATGATTCTTGCATTGACCATTGCATTATTGATTGGTTGCTCTGTCTACCTCGTGTTGCAGCGCGGCCTGGTACGCGTGGTGCTGGGCATGATGTGCTTCGGTCACGGCGTTAACCTGACCATCTTGGCTACGGGAGTTTATTCCTACCGTGCGGAGTCCTTCCCATCCGCAAACTCCATTGAGGAGATGGCCGACCCCTTGCCGCAAGCCTTCGTGCTGACCGCCGTGGTTATCTCCATGGCCACAGCAACCATCTTGCTTACCCTGGCGGCCATGGGCCCCAATGACGATACCGATGTGGTTGAGGCCGTGGATGACAACACCATTGACCACACGTTTTCTACTCTGGGCCGTGACGCGCAGAATAAGGATATTCGTCGCCGTTCCGAACGCGCGGTCCAGCGCATCGAACAGGCACGCCGGGAGCATGAGGAATTCCAGGCTGCTCGGAAAAAGGAATCCGCTGAGGTCTCCAAGGCTCAGCCAGAGGGAGGTAAGCAGTAAATGTATGACGTAGTTGCTCAATTACTGCCGCTGTTTCCCGCGGTTCCCCTGATCGCCGCGGCCTTCGCGCTGCTGGCTCCCTGGCGCGCGGTCCGCGATGCCATCATGCTCATCGTCCCGGGCATCGGCATTTTCGCCGGCTTGGGTTTGTTCATCTTCACGATGAACAACGGCCCGGTAGCCCACAACGTGGGCCTGTACCCGGGCAATATCGCCATTCCGTTTGTGGGAGATTCGTTCTCGGCAATCATGCTGATTTCCACCATGATTGTGGCCTTCGGCGCCAACTGGTTTGCCATCGCTGCAGGGGAGACCAAGTCTCGCTTCTATTCCTCCCTGACCCTGATTCTGATCACGGGTGTATGCGGCGCATTGCTCACGGCTGACCTGTTTAACTTCTTCGTGTTTATCGAAGTTATGCTCTTGCCGTCTTATGGGCTTATCACCATGTCCGGTACGTGGTCTCGCCTTGCGGCGGGCCGTGCGTTTGTCCTGGTCAACCTCTTCGCATCGACTCTGCTCCTGCTGGGCGTGGCCTACCTGTACGCGGTCACCGGTTCCGTCAACATTGCGGCTCTTCATGGAGTTGCGGCTGGAAACGGCTCCGTCACGGTGGCGGCGGGCATTGTCATCATCGCCATTGCCGCCAAGGCCGGCGTGTTCCCCCTGCACACCTGGCTGCCCCGGACCTACCCGGGTACTTCCGCCGCGGTGATGGGCCTGTTTTCCGGCCTTCACACCAAGGTTGCGGTCTACATGCTCTACCGCGTGTACGTCCACCTGTTTGACCTCGATGAGCGCTGGGGCGTGTTCATCGTGGTCGTCATGCTCATCTCCATGATCATCGGCGCCTTCGGCGGCCTGGCGGAAAACTCTATCCGCCGCGTGCTGGGCTACCAGATGATCAACGGAATGCCGTTTATCCTCGTGATGCTCGCGTTTACCTCTGAAGACGCGGAGCGCGCGCTGGCCGCCGGCATCCTGTACACCATCCACCACATGCTCACCGTGGGCTCGCTCATCCTGGCCTCCGGTGCGATTGAGGAGACCTACGGCACCGGCCGCCTGTCCAAACTTACGGGCCTGGCGCGCCGCGACCCCATCATCGGATGGATCTTCGCCGCCGGCGCATTCTCCGTCGTTGGCTTCCCGCCATTTTCCGGCATGTGGGGCAAGGTGATGATCATCGTCGAGGTAGCCCGTGACGGTTCCATGTGGGCATGGATTACCATCGCCGTGATGATCCTTGCGTCCTTCGCGGCCTTCCTGGCGATGCTGCGCGTGTGGCGCGAGGTCTTCTGGGGTAAGCCGCTGAGTGCCAAGAAGGTGCCGGATGAGCTGATTATCCGCAAGAAGCTGATGGCCCCATCCGCGGCGCTCATACTCGGCTCGCTCACCATGTTCATTTTCTCCGGTCTGGTTATCGACGCTACCCGGGTGGCTTCGGCAGACCTGCTTAACACGGATGCCTATGTGTCCTTGGTTCTGGGGGACGAGCCTGTGGGCCTGCCTCAGCTGGACGGCATTCAGGAAGGGAAGTAAATGCACATCCCGGTATACGCCCTGTGGCTAATCAAAGAAATTTTCGTAGCTGGCTTTAGCCTCGCGGCAGCCGCGTTTAAGCCCGATCCCGGCTACCGCCCGGTTATCCTGCGCTATCCGCTCCGCGTGACCAGCGCTTGGGAGATCTTCTGGTTTACCTCATCGATTACTGCGACTCCCGGAACGCTGTCACTCGGCCTGCGCGAACCCCCTCGCGAGGGGTGGCCCCGCATCGTCATTGTCCAGGCGGTGCAGGGCGCGGATCCGGCCGCCGTCATGGCCGACCTAGCCGATATGGAAAGCCGCCTGGCGCCGCGCGTGGTGGGCATCGACCACGGCGTGCCGGGCCAGGGGGATACCACCGAGTTGGATCCGGCTTTCTACGAGTACCCGTTGGAGACAGTCGGCCGGCAGCTGCGTGCCCCGGACATGTCCGGTTTGGAGGACACGACCGTGACCGAGGAAGCCGCGGACAAAATCTATCCGCGCGTGCTGAAGAAGGAAAAGGAGAAGTAAGATGCTTGATTTTGCTTCAATGACGCCCTTCGAATGGGTCGTCTTCGCGTGCTCCTTCATCATCGGCGGAGCCATATGCGCGGCCATGGCGCTCATCCTGCGTACTCGCGATGAGCTCACCCGCGCTGTGATCTCGGATGTCATCTTCTACGGCATGATCTGCTTGATGCTGGTGCGCACCATGATGACTGACCTGTCCATCATTTATGACATCGTTCTGCTGGCGGCCGTGGTGGCGGGCATCCTGCCAACGCTGTCCATGTCCCGCATCATCTCGAAGGGTAGGCGCTAAATCATGAGTATTTTTGAGATTATCGCCACCGTTTTGATCGTCCTGTCCACGTGGCTGATCGTCGCCACCGTCATCTCGGTGTGGCGCGCGCCGGATGCGCTGACGCGGGTGAACCTATTGGGGCCTATCGTTGGCCTGGCAGTGCCTTTGCTGACGGTGGCCAAGTTTATCGCCGATACCGGCGTGCACGGTTTCGACCCCGGCGCCCTTATCAAGGTCATCCTGGTGTGCTTCGGCGTGTGGATCGTGGCCTCAGTGGGCTCCTTCTACATGGGCCGCGCGATTTATGGCGTCACGGTCACCGATGTTAAGCACGCTCGGCGTCGTGAGGAACAGGAATCCGCGGCAAACGATAAGGCCGCCGAGAAGGCGCAGGAAAAAGGCGCTCAGCAGTAGCGTCCAGGTAATTTCCTCACATCCCGCCCCGGGGGTCTGATTGATCCCCTCGGGCGGCATTGTTGCATTTGCGGGGTGGTGCCTAGTCCCGCGCGCAGTGCTTTTACCACGGCAGCGGCACAGGGGGTGGGCGTAAAAGACGCGAAAAGAGGCCAATCGCTATGTCGGCGCGGGGGAGGGGCGTGGGTAAAATTTGAAAAACGACTTTTCTTTCTATTGTTCAATAGATAATCTTTTTGGTGAACCTATCGAGCTATAGTTAAAAAGAAAAGGATGAGACCATGACCCCTGACCAAGTTGTAGCTGCCTCGGGCAACTCGGCGTGGATGCTCATGTCCGCGGCGCTCGTGCTGCTGATGACCCCGGCCTTGGCCCTCTTTTATGGCGGAATGACCGGCCGCCGCAGCGCCCTGAACATGATGATGATGTCTTTCGGCACCCTTGGCGTTGTCTCCATCGTTTATGTCCTATGGGGTTGGTCCATGTCTTATGGCTCGCAATCCGTCGCCGGCCTGTTTGCTAATCCCTTTGAGATGTTCGGCTTGGCCGGCCAGATTACCGATGCTGATGGCCTCTATGTCGAGGGATCTTCCGGGTATGCCAACGTCATTGACATCGCGTTCCAGCTCACCTTCGCGGTCATTTCCACTGCAATCATCTCCGGCGCCCTGGCCGGCCGCGTGAAGTTTTCCACCTGGCTGGTATTTTCCGGACTGTGGGCAACCTTCGTCTATTTCCCGCTGGCGCACATGGTGTGGGGCGGCGGCCTGCTGCACGCTGAGGAGCGGGGTTTCGCCGCTTGGATGTTCGGCGCTACCGATGGCGTGGCAAACGTGGCTCCCGTTGACTTTGCCGGCGGAACCGTAGTCCACATCTCCGCTGGCACCGCGGCCTTGGTTCTGGCCATCATCGTCGGCAAGCGCTATGACTTCATGAAGTCCCCATCCCGCCCACATAACCTGCCATTGGTTATGCTTGGCGCCGCCTTGCTGTGGTTCGGTTGGTTCGGGTTCAACGGCGGTTCCGCTTTCGCCGCAGATGGCCTGGCCGGCCTGGCTTGGTTGAATACCACCGCAGCTACTGCAGCGGCGATGCTGGGCTGGATTGCCGTTGAGTCCATTCGCGATAAGGCTGCTACCTCCCTGGGCGCGGCCTCCGGCGTGGTGGCCGGTTTGGTCACCATCACCCCTGCCGCGGGCGCACTGACCCCAGTAACGTCCCTGATTCTTGGCGCTATTGGTGGCGCCCTGGCGTGCTTGGGCGTTGGCATCAAGTACAAGTTCGGTTTTGATGACTCCCTTGACGTGGTCGGCGTCCACCTGGTCGCAGGCCTCTGGGGCACCGTTGGCTTGGCACTTTTCGCACAGGACGGCGGAATGTTCACGGACAACTTCGGTGACGGCTTTAAGCTCCTTGTGGTTCAGATAGTCATCGCCTTGGTTGCGATGGTCTTCACCGCAATCATCACCGCAATCCTTGCGGTTATCCTCAAAGCGGTTATGGGTTGGCGCATCGATTCCGAGTCTGAGGCGAGCGGCATCGACCAGGCTCTGCACCGCGAGTCCTCCTATGACCTGGCGGGCCCAAACACCTCCCGCTCAATCTTCGCCGGCGGTAAGATGAGCCACGAAGAAGAAATCTAAGCACCCCGTAAACCACCTACAAAGATTAAGGAAAAGCCACTATGAAGCTGATTACGGCAGTAGTAAAGCCCTTTACGCTCCCAGACATCCGTGAGGCGCTTGAGCAGCTTGATGTACATGGCCTGACCGTCTCCGAGGTACAGGGGTTTGGCCAGCAGCGTGGTCACAGTGAGGTTTACCGCGGCGCGGAATACGCCACGGACTTTGTGCCCAAGATTAAGCTCGAGGTAGTCGCCTCAGATGAGCAGGTCGAAGACATTATCAACGCCGTTACTGAGGCGGCCTATACCGGCAAGATCGGCGACGGAAAGCTGTGGGTCACCCCGGTCGAGGAGATAGTCCGCGTCCGCACCGGCGATCGCGGAGCGGCCGCCCTTTAGATGGATCCAGCACGCTTACGCGCCGCCGCTTACGATAAAGCGCACGAGCTTGCCATGACCCTGTCCTTGCCAGAGGGAACCACCTTGGCGGCGACGGGGTCTTTTGCTCGCCGTGAGATGACGCCGCGCTCAGATCTAGATTTCATCCTCATCCACCCGGCAGGCATGGAGCTCGACGAAGAGGAGATAAGCCAGCTGTGGTATCCCATCTGGGACGCGAAATACCACCTGGATTATTCCATTCGGACTCCGGAGGAGTGCGCGAATATCGCCCATCGCGATCCCACCGCTGGTTTCTCCCAACTAGACCTCGCCTTTATTCAGGGGGATGAAGGGCTATTCTCACTCACCCGCAGCCAGATAGTGCGCAATTGGCGCGTCGCGGTATCCCGTCATTTCGATTCCTTCATCGAGTCCGCCATCGCCCGCTGGCGCCGTTCGGGGTCCGTGGCCATGATGACCAACCCGGAGATTAAGAATGGCCGCGGCGGGCTTCGCGATCTGCAGCTGCTCCACGCCCTGGCCTTAGGCCAGCTGAGCGACGAGCCAGATTTGGGCGCGGAGCGTGAGCTGCTTCTGGACGTGCGCACGTTGCTCCACGTCCATTCCCGCCGCCACCGGGACGTGCTGGCGCCCGAATTCGCCGCAGACGTGGCGCATGACCTGGGGTATGAGGATCGCTACGGTCTAACCTCGGACATCGTGAAAGCGGCCATCTCCATCTCAAATGCGTTGGAGCAGGCTTTGGCCACCGCCCGCGGCGTGGTGGGCAAGCGTAGCTCGTCTACCACCCGCAAACCCCTAGACGTCGATGTGGTTGACGTTGGGGGAGAGGTAACGCTATCGCGCAGGCCGGATCTGAACGATCCGGCGCTGGTGCTCAGGGTCGCGGCGGCGTCCGCGCGCACCGGTCATCCGGTGGCGGAGGGCACATGGGAGCGGCTGACACAGACTCCACCGATGCCCGAGCGCTGGAGCGCCGCCGCGGCCGATGACTTCTTTGCCATCCTGTCCTCCCCGGAGCAGACGCCGCGCATCATCCTAGACATGGACCGCCACGGCCTGTGGGAGCGCTTCGTGCCGGAATGGGGGCACATCCGCGGGCGCATGCCCCGCGAGCGCACCCACACCCACACCATTGACTTTCACTCGATTAACACCGTCGTGCGGTGTGCGGAGAACCGGACCCTCGTGGGCAGGCCGGACCTGCTCCTTCTGGCAGCCCTGTTCCATGACATGGGGAAGGGGTATGGACGCCCGCATGAGCAGGTGGGCGCCGAGATGGTGACTAAAATGGCGGCGAAACTGCGCCTGCACCTTGCCGATAGGTCCCGAGTCCAGACCATCGTGGCGGAACACACGACGTTGGCGCGCCTGGCCGCTTCCGCCGATCCGCATGCGGACTCCACGCGGGACGCGGTGCTAGACGCCACGCACTATGACCTGCTGACCCTGCAAATCCTCAAAGTCTTGGCGGAGGCCGACGCAAAGTCCACCGGCCCTGGGGTCTGGACGCCGAGAGTGGCGCAGGCCATAGAGATTATGGTCAAGGGGGCGTCGGACGCGCTAGCGCCACAAGCATCATCCCGGCCTATGGTTTCCGCGCCCACAGATGTAGGGCTGCGAATCGATGAGGAAGAAAGCTGCATCACGGTGCATTGGCGCGGCAGCTATCAGCGCGAGGTGGTGCGCGTGCTGGCGCTCATTTATGCCCTAGGCTGGAACATCCAGGCCGCGCGCATGGTACGCCGGGGCGACGGCGGATACAGCGCCGAATTCGATTGCCGCCCCGCGCACGAAACGCTCGAGGCTGCGGCCGATGAGGTCCGTTTTATCCAGTCCTACAAATCGGGTGTGTATTCCACACTCCCCGGCATCCAGGGCGGGCCCACCACCGCCATGTTCGCCACCGGTGGCGTCTTCGTGGTGCGCACGGTAGACCGCCGTAGCGCACTTGGACACTTGCTTTCCCGATTGCCTGATGTGGAATGGCTAACCATGGCCAATCCCGGCGCGACCATGATTGTAAAGACCTCGTTGCGCGGCAACCCGCCCCGTCAAGCCGTGGTACGCAATGTGACCGAAGTACTGGTAAACGGCTAAGCTGGGACGAGTTGTTATTCACCCCCGATAAACGGAGTACTGCGAAGTGTTTGAGTCACTGTCAGACCGCCTACAATCAGCGCTAACCGGCCTGCGAGGTAAAGGCAAGCTCACCGAGGCTGATATTAACGCCACCGCGCGTGAGATCCGCCTCGCGTTGCTCGAGGCTGACGTGTCGTTGACCGTGGTCCGCGAATTTATCAAGCGCATCAAGGAGCGAGCCGCGGGCGCTGAGGTTTCTGAGGCCCTCAACCCCGCGCAACAGGTGGTCAAGATTGTCAACGAGGAGCTCGTTGAGATCCTTGGTGGCGAAACCCGCCGCATCGCCATGGCGAAGAACCCGCCCACGGTCATCATGCTGGCCGGCCTCCAGGGTGCGGGTAAGACCACTCTCGCCGGTAAGCTCTCCAAGCACCTGGCGAAGCAGGGGCACACCCCAATGCTGGTGGCCTGCGACCTGCAGCGCCCAGGCGCGGTGCAGCAGCTCCAAATCGTGGGCGAGCGCGCCGGCGTAAAGACGTTCGCTCCGGACCCGGGCACCTCTATTGACTCCCACGACCATGAGATGGGCACCTCCCACGGCGACCCGGTCGAGGTGGCACAGGCCGGTATCGCAGAGGCTAAGCGGACCCAGCATGACGTGGTCATTATCGATACCGCGGGCCGCTTGGGCATCGATGAAACCCTTATGACCCAGGCGCGCAACATTCGCGATGCCGTCAACCCTGACGAAGTCCTCTTTGTTATCGACTCCATGATCGGTCAGGACGCGGTCCAGACCGCAGAGGCCTTCCGCGACGGCGTAGACTTTACCGGCGTTGTCCTGACTAAGTTGGACGGTGACGCGCGCGGTGGTGCGGCCCTGTCTATCCGTGAGGTCACGGGCAAGCCAATCATGTTTGCGTCCACCGGCGAAAAGCTCGAGGACTTTGACGTCTTCCACCCAGAACGCATGGCGTCCCGCATCCTGGGAATGGGTGACGTGCTTTCCCTGATTGAGCAGGCAGAGGCCGCTCTGGACCAGGAGAAGGCTGAGGAGACCGCGGCCAAGATCGGCTCCGGTGAGATGACCCTCAATGACTTCTTAGAGCAGATGATGATGGTCCGCAAAATGGGGCCCATTGGCAACCTGCTCAAGATGATGCCTGGCGGCAAGCAGATGAATGAGATGGCCGCCATGGTGGATGAAAAACAGCTAGACCGCATCCAGGCCATCATTCGCGGTATGACCCCGGAGGAGCGTGAAAATCCAAAGATCCTGAACGCATCCCGCCGCAAGCGTATTGCGCGTGGCTCCGGCGTGTCAGTCTCAGACGTTAACCAGCTCATCGAGCGCTTCAATGAAGCGAAGAAGATGATGGCGAAGATGGCCGGCCAATTCGGCATGGGTGGCTTCGGTGGTGGGCGTTCCGCGACGAAGAAAAAGCCTAAGGGCCGCAAGGGCAAGAACGGAAAGCGCAAGAAGGGCAAAGGCGGCGGAGGCCGTGGTCCCCAGGGCATGCCGGGGATGCCGGGCATGGGCGGCGGAATGCCATCCATGGCAGAGCTGCAGAAGATGCAGCAACAAATGGGCGGCGGCATGCCGGGGATGCCGGGAATGCCGAAGTCGATGCCGGGAATGCCTAAGGGCCTAGAGAACCTGGACCTGAACAACTTAGACTTTGGCCAGGGTAAGAAGTAATTCGGTCTAGCCCCTAAAGAATCGAGGCCCTCTAGCTTAACCACCGAGGCGGTGGCGGCTAGAGGGCCTTGAGCATTTACGGCCTCCCGTGCAGTAGGCGCTGCCTAGGGGGAGCGGCGTGGGGCCGGGCGAGTAAGCGGTGAGGGCGCGTGCTAGACCGCGTCATCCTCACCAAACGGTGTGGGGTAGGGCGCCGTCCCGTAGACCGCCGAGGCGGGATCCTGGTAATAGAGGGGATCCTCGGTTAGTGCGGTGCCCGGGTCAACCGGATTCGCCGGGGCTAACTGCGGTGAAGAATCCGGCACGATGCCTGGGTCCGTCACGGCCGGCGGCGTGCCCTCCACCGGAGGGGCTGGGGCCACGTACCCCTCGGGGATTTCCTGCTGGACCGGGGTTCCATCGAGGAAGGGCCTGAGCTCCTCGCGGAGCAATGGCATCGCGGAATCCGCGAAGGCGTTGGTGATGTGGTGCATATCGCGGTAGACCATGGTGTTGCCGATGACCACGGGGCAATTGACTTCATCGCAGAACCAGTCCGAGGTATCAATCGCGATCATGTTGGGCCACTGCGCCAAGATTGGGATGGATGGGTCGAACGGCTGATACACCTGGTTGCGTTGCATGCCGCAGCCAATCGCATCCTCGGTGGCCACGTAGCACTCATCGAACTCGCGGGCCTGGCCCTCAGAATCAAAACCCCAGGGGTTATCCCGGAAGCCCAAAAATGGGATCTCATTTTCCGCAAGGACCTCCCAGAATCCCACGTAACCCGCAGGGACCACATCGGGTCCTAATCCGAACTCGGACTGCGGGCGGGTGGTATTGGAGATCACAAGCGCCGGATCCGCCTCGACTATCTTGTCGATGGCGAGCCTGCCCCATTCGGCGCATTCCGGGGTCACCGTGACCTCACCAAGCTCTAGCGGGCAGTCCTGGCGCAAAAGCGGCACCAACTTGAATCCCATTTCCTTGCCCAGCCGGTCGAGCGGCGAAGCCCACTGCTCCGCGTGTGAGCCACCAACCAGGTAAACCTCGGTTTCGGCGTTGGCATCGCCAAAGATACACGGATCGCCGTTTTTATCCTCAGTGATGAACTTGTTAGGCAGTTCGTCCTTTGCGACGAAGCAATGCTGGGTGGCGATCGGCGGCATCATATTGCCAACAAGCACCGGATCGGGCTGATACTCCACGTTTGCGGGCGTATCCTCGCCGAAGAGCGCCATAACGCCTGGATAGCGCGTTGGATCGAGGGTCTTTTCGTTCTCGGAATTAACCGAGTGAGCGAACACCGGCTGAAGCGCTAGGAGTGCTACCGAGCAGGCTCCCACTACGGCACCACCGGCGGCGCGCATGCCCCCGGCGCGTTCTTTCATGGAGGCTAGGGCCTTGTTGACTGGCATATCGCTGGCCACGGGGCGCTTGCGATGCTGGCGGAGTGGGGCCTCGACAAAGCGGTGGGTGAGATCCGCGAGCAGCAGGGAAGCGGCGATGATGATGACGCCCAGCCACCACGGTGGGGTATCGAACCCCAGCGCGGAGGTGGACAGGATCAGCAGCGGCCAGTGCCATAGGTACAGGGAATAAGCAATATCGCCCAGCCAGCGCGCATTCTTCGAGGCCATGGCCCGCGAAATCCGCCCGCCGCCGCCGAGGATGATGAGCGCGGCGCCGCCTAGCGGCAGCAGGGACAGGGGGCCGGGGAAGGCCGTGGAATCAGCAATCAATGCGCCGGTGAAGACCAGGAGCAGCAGGCCCAGCGCGGTTAACGGGTCGCGCAGGCGCTCTGGGATCCTAATTTTGGGGCCGTAGATAGCGAGCACGGCACCAAGGGTGAGCTCCCAGACGCGAGACCACGTTGAGTAGTAGTTCTGGGGAGTTCCATACAGGCCGAAGCGGGAAGCGTAGGCAAAGGAGGCAACGGTGATGACGATAAGCAAAGGCCCAGCGATTCGGTTCACGCTGAGCTGCTCCGCCGCGCCCAGGCCGGCGGTCCTGCGGCGGTACTTCATCCATGCGCCCAGAATGAGCGCCAAGGCGATGCCCATGATGTAGAACTGGCCCTGGACGGACATGGACCACATGTGCTGCAGCGGCGAGGTGTCCGCCGAGGCGGCCGCGTAATCCGCATTCTGACGAGCCAATTCCCAGTTTTGGAAATAAAGCATGGTCGCCGTGACCTGCTGCGTCAGCTCCAGCCGCAGGAGCTGCGGAGTCAGCCAGGAGACCAGGAGCATGGTCACGCCGATGACTAGGACCAGGGCGGGCAGCAGGCGGCGCAGCATGCGCCAGATTGGCCACCACGGGTTCAGCGAAGCATCCGGCTTGCCGGCGTAGCGCAATTGTGAACCCAAGAAGAAGTACCCGGATAACAGGAGGAATACATCTACACCGCCCGAGACGCGGCCCACGAAGACGTGGTAGATAACCACAAGCGCGATTGCGATACCGCGGAGCCCGTCGAGGTCATAGCGGTACCGGAAGCTGCGGGGGGATTCTTTAGTCATTCTGCGGAACTGCTCACATCCGTTGTTGGAAACCCCAATCATGAAACCTCGACGGCATGGCAGCGGCCGTTTATTGATATCCAGAAATGGGATACTGCCAAAGTCTCATATTGAGTAGAACTGCTTGTGCCCGATATAGGCTACCCCACGTGAATCGAATAGGAGCCCTTAGCCACGTTCATCCGCCAAGAATTTGGCTTTCCCCGCGTGATCTGTAAGATTATTCAGGTTGTATGTCCTAGCGTCTTAACCGGCTAGCGGCGTGCGACCCCGCAAATTTCATATTTTTCCTGCATAACACTGTATCCGGCCATGGCCGGCCAGTACGTCACCTGCAGGTTAAATCCAAGGGCTGAACCGGCGCACAGGAAAATAATGTGCGTGTCTATGAACTGCCCAGTGACTTAAGAAAAGGAGCCATCATGGCTGTAAAGATCAAGCTTCAGCGTATGGGCAAGATCCGTACCCCTCACTACCGTGTGATCGTTGCTGACGCACGCACCCGCCGTTCCGGCAAGGCTATCGAGAACATCGGTATCTACGAGCCAAAGCAGGAGCCATCCCTCATCAAGATCGATTCCGAGCGTGCACAGTACTGGCTGGGCGTTGGCGCGCAGCCAACCGAGCCTGTTCTGGCGCTGCTGAAGATCACCGGTGACTGGCAGAAGTTCAAGGGCCTTCCAGGTGCAGAGGGCACCCTGAAGGTTGCCGAGGAGAAGCCATCCAAGCTTGACCTGTTCAACGCTGCCCTGGCCGAGGCCAACAACGGTCCTACCATCGAGGCGATCACCGAAAAGAAGAAGAAGGCCAAGGAAGAGGCTGAGGCTAAGGCCGCTGCTGAGGCTGAGGCTGCAAAGAAGGCCGAGGAAGAGGCTGCTGCTGCCGAGGCAGAGTCCGCCGAGGCTTCCGAGGAGAACGCGGATTCCTCCGCTGAGTAATCCTGCCTCGCGCGCTTAGAGCGCACGCGCTTTTCATGCCGCCCCACGGCCACCGGCCTCGTGGGGCGGCATTGGTCATTTGCGGCCCCCTTGAGAATGATGGCGCCAAGCCGCGGCAGCGGACTGTGGGGCGGCCCCGTCTAGACGGCAGGGCGTCCGGTTGTCTCCTTGTGCGGGCATACCGTTATCATGGACGCCATGGAATTGATGATTGGCCGGGTGATAAAGTCCCACGGCATTCGCGGTGAGGTCTCCGTTGAGTCCACCACAGATGAACCAGAAATTCGCTTCGCCCTCGGGGAGGTTTTGCATGGCCGTCAGGGGAAGAAAGAGCATGAACTGACCATCAAGGCGGTTCGCGCACACAAGGGGCGCCTGCTCATCACGTTTGAAGAAATCGCGGACCGCACCGCCGCAGATTCCCTGCGCGGCACGCAGTTTTTCGCGGCCCCCCTGGAAGACCCAGACGATGATGGCTTCTATGACCACGAGCTTGAGGGCCTTCGCGTCATCCATGACGGCAAAGACATTGGTGAGGTCACGGGCGTAACCCACGGGCCGGCGCAATCCCTGCTGGAAGTAGACATCGACGGCAATGAGGTGCTCATTCCATTCGTAGAGGCGATTGTGCCTGACGTGGATTTGGAGGAGGGGACGCTGACCGTCACCCCGCCTGAGGGGCTGCTGGATCTGTGAGGCTCGATGTAATCACCATTTTCCCTGAGTACCTTGACCCACTCCGCCACGCCCTGCTGGGCAAGGCCATAGAACGGGGGGATCTCAGCGTTGGCGTTCACAACCTGCGTGATTGGGCGACGGATGTCCACCAGTCCGTAGATGATTCACCCTTCGGTGGCGGACCGGGCATGGTCATGAAGCCCACCGTCTGGGGCCCGGCGCTCGACGATGTGGCGGCTGGCACCGGCAAGGCCTCCCAGTCCGTGGAGCTTGAGTCTTCATTGCCGCATTTGAATAAGCCGCGCCATGACGATGTGAAAGAGGTGGAGCGCACGCCGTATGAAAAGCGCGAGCACAGGGACGGCGAGGATCCAAGCCTCCCGCTGTTGATTGTCCCCACGCCGACAGGCAAACCCTTTAGCCAAGAGGATGCTCAAGCCTGGTCCAATGAGGACCATATCGTCTTCGCCTGCGGCCGCTATGAAGGCATCGACCAGCGGGTGGTTGATGATGCGGCCCGGCGCTTCCGGGTGCGCGAGGTCTCCATCGGGGACTACGTGCTCATCGGCGGGGAGGTGGCCGTCCTGGTCATCGCGGAGGCCGTTGTGCGGCTTATACCAGGAGTCTTGGGCAATAAGCGCTCCCACGAAGAGGACTCCTTTTCCGACGGCCTGCTCGAAGGCCCAAGCTATACCAAGCCGCGCCAGTGGCGGGGCATGGAAGTCCCGGAGGTGTTGACCTCGGGCAATCATGGCTTGGTGGAGAAGTGGCGGCGCGAGCAATCACTCAAGAAAACGCTGGAACGCCGCCCGGAGCTTTTAGACGGCGCCGTGCTGGACAAGGATGATTTGGCCTTCCTCGAATCCTTGGGCTGGTCCACGCGCTAGCGGGCATTCCGGTGCCCTCAGCGACGCTTGAGCGCGTTGACCACACCGGCTGCGGTAGCCGGCTCGTTGCAGGTGATTTCCAAAATCTTGCCGTCTGTGCGGTTGACCCGCAGCGCTTCGGTTCCCCGGGTGATAAGCCCCGTGCCCCGGGTGCCCCAGCGCCAGCCCCATCCGCCCCACATGCCGAAGTGGACGTTGGAGACCTCCGCGTCCTCTATGTCCTCCAAGGGGATGAAAATGCGGGGAAAGCCAACCAGTGAGCTGGCCTGCACACCGCGGGGAGAAATGGAGACCTTGAAGTAGCTAGAGGCACACACCAGGATCGCCACAACGCACACGACCATAATGGGCCGCCAGTCCTGGATGATGGCGGCGATGACCAGGATGGACAGCAGTGTGCCCGTTGCTATTAGCCACACCACCGCGCCCGGCCGCGCGTAACCAAACCAGCTGGCCGTGGCGCCGTCTGGGAGCGTGAAACTGCGGCCAAAGTCACCGCGCGCGCCGGCGGGCCGGCCCTCCGCACCCCGCGGCGCTGGCGCCGGGGTAATGATTACCCCAACCGCCACACCAATTACGAGGCCGGTGATGAGGGCTAACGCAATGGCGCCAAAACCCAAGCGTGCATCGACGCCGCTAGTGAGATCCAGATTGGCAGCGGTTACCAGCACGATGAGCAAGGCGAGGAATACGCCCAGGCCGGAGGCGGTTCCCGCCAGCCATCGCGCTTGCCCGCCCTGGCGGGTGGTGGGGGATAGGAACATCGACATGAGCGCGGCGGTTGCCACGCAACCTATGGCCAGGGGTACAAATACCGCGCCGGCGGGGTCCATGAATCCATCCGGGGTTCCGTTGGACCTGAAATGGGTTGCCGTATCTTCCGGCAGGCGGTCGAGGACCGTCGAGCCCCACACGCCCGCGGCGGCCAGCGCGCCGAAGGCGGGGGCGGCCATGGTGGCAAAGAACCTAGAGGTCGAGTATGTAGCCATCACGCCAGGCCCTTCTTTCTTAGTGCGTCGGTGACTTCCCTCAGGCTTATGCCCTCCGCCTGTGCCAGCCGGGTTAGTTCTGCAATTAAGGAATCCAGACGGCTGTAGCGGGGCTCATCGAGGGGGTTGCGGGCAATTGTTCCCCGGCCGCGGCGCAGCTCGAGCCAGCCCTCGTCTCGCAGCTGCCGGTAGGCCTGCAGGACGGTGTTGCGGTTCAGATTTAGCGTTTCCGCCAGTTCCACGGCCGTGGGCAGGCGGTCGCCGGGGCGGATGGTCCCCGCGGAGATTTGCTGAATGACTTGGCGAACAATCTGCGAGTACAGCGGCGAATTGTCCGCCGGGTCGAGGATGATGAGCATGCCCCAAATGCTAACACGACTATCACAACTAGTACAATGGGATCCGTAGATTCCGATTGGGGCGGTGAGGGGGCGCGCTGGGCGTGACTGCTAAAATCGTGCGAATGATTGCAGCGACCATCGCCGCCGAATTAGGCGTCAAGGAAAGCCAAGTTGAAACCGCCCTCCAGCTGCTCGCTGAGGGAAATACCGTCCCCTTTATCGCGCGCTACCGCAAGGAAGCGACCGGCGGGCTGGATGATTCCCAGCTACGCACCATCGAAGAACGCGCCGCCTACCTACGCGAGCTGGAGGAGCGCAAGGCGACCATCATGCAGGCCATCGATGAACAGGGCAAGCTAACTGATGAGCTCAAGGCGCTCATCCTGGGCTGTGAGACCAAGGCCCGCCTGGAAGACCTGTACCTGCCGTACAAGAAGCGCCGTAAGACCAAGGCGGACATCGCCCGCGAGGCCGGCCTGGAACCGCTGACGGACAGCCTCATTGATGACCCATCCGCGGATCCCGCGACCCTGGCAGCGGAGTACGTTACGGAGGGCTTCGAGGATACAAAGAAGGCGTTGGATGGCGCCCGCTCCATCTTGATCGACCGCTTCGCGCTGGATGCGGATCTCGTGGGCGAGGTGCGCGAGCGCATGTTTACTGAGGGCACCATGGGCGCTTCCGTGGTCGAAGGCAAGGAGGCGGAGGGCGCCAAATTCAAGGACTATTTTGATTTCTCGGAGCCTTTTTCCAGCTTGCCGTCCCACCGCATCCTGGCCCTGTTCCGCGGCGAGAATGAGGGGGTCCTTCAGCTCAACCTGGACGCCGGCGATGATGCTGTCTACGAGGGGATGATAGCGGACCGGTTCGGCCTGGATACCTCCAGCAAGTGGCTCTCTGATGCCGTGCACTGGGGATGGCGCACCAAGCTTTACATTTCCTCCGGCCTCGACGTGCGCATGCGGCTGAAGGAAGTAGCGGAGGAAGGCGCGCTTAAGGTTTTCGCCACTAACCTGCGCGACGTGCTGCTGGCCGCCCCAGCGGGTCAGCGCGCCACCTTAGGGCTGGACCCCGGCTACCGCAATGGCGTCAAATGCGCCGTGGTGGACCCCACAGGAAAGGTGCTCGATACCGCGATCGTGTACCCGCACCAGCCGCAAAACCAATGGGCCCAGTCCGTCCAAACCCTGGCGGGCCTGTGTGCCGCGCACTCCGTGGATCTTATGGCTATCGGCAATGGCACGGCCTCGCGCGAGACGGAGAAGCTCGCCGGTGAAATTGCGGATCTCATCGCCCAGGCTGGCGGCGCCCGCCCAACCCCGGTTGTGGTGTCCGAATCCGGGGCATCGGTGTATTCCGCCTCGCAGTTAGCGGCGGATGAATTCCCTTCTATGGACGTGTCCCTTCGCGGGGCAGTATCCATCGCCCGCCGCCTGCAGGATCCTCTGGCGGAGCTGGTAAAAATCGACCCTAAGGCCATTGGGGTGGGGCAGTACCAGCATGACGTCAACCAGACCGCCTTGGCGCGCACCCTCGACGGTGTGGTGGAAGACGCCGTCAATGGCGTGGGAGTCGATTTGAACACCGCGTCCGTTCCGCTGCTAGAGCGCGTCGCGGGCGTTAATTCCACCATTGCCGCCAACATTGTGGCCTACCGCGACGAGCACGGTTCCTTTGCCTCCCGCAAGGAGCTTAAAAAGGTCCCACGCCTGGGGCCAAAAGCATTCCAGCAGGCGGCCGGGTTCCTCCGTATCAATGGTGGCAAGGATCCGCTGGATGCCTCGGCCGTTCACCCTGAGGCATACCCGGTTGTGACCCGGATTGCCGAGTCTACCGGCCTCGACGTGGGGGAACTTATAGGCAATACCCGCACTTTGCAGGGCTTGAATCCCGCAGACTTTGCCGACGCCACCTTCGGCGTGCCCACCGTCACGGACATCATCGCCGAATTGGACAAGCCAGGCCGTGATCCCCGTCCGGAATTCGTCACGGCTACCTTCAAAGAAGGCGTCAATAAGGTCTCTGACCTGGTTCCGGGCATGGTTTTGGAGGGCACCGTGACGAACGTGGCGGCCTTCGGCGCGTTCGTCGACGTGGGAGTGCACCAAGACGGCCTGGTGCACGTGTCCGCAATGAGCCATAAATTCATCTCCGATCCCCACGAGGTGGTCCGCTCCGGTCAGGTGGTGAAGGTCAAGGTGATGGAGGTAGACGTTCAGCGTCAGCGCATCTCCTTGTCGCTGCGCCTTGACGACGAACCGGGGCAGGACAACAAGCCTCAGCGCTCCGGCCGCGGCGGTGACCGTGGACGCGGCGGCCAGCAGCGCGCCCGGGGTGGAAACCAAGGCCGCGGCCAGGGCCGGGGCAAGGGCGGTGGCCGGGCCGGTGGAAATGCCGCGGGCGGCTCCTTGGCGGACGCGTTGAAGAAGGCGGGATTCGGCCGCTAATTAAGGGGGCGAATTAATCCCGCGCGGCCCGCCGAGGGGAATAGAATCGGTGCCCATGAATATCACCGAACCCGTAGTGGCGAACACCACTGAGCAGATCCGAACAAAAATCTCCGAATTGCGCAGGGCCCGCGGTGGCGCACCGGTAGTCCTGGTGCCCACCATGGGGGCTCTGCACGAGGGGCATCTTTCCCTGGTCAAGCGCGCCCAGCGCATCGATGGGGCGGTGGTCGTGGTCTCCATCTTCGTCAATCCGTTGCAGTTTGCTGAGGGCGAGGACCTGGATTCATACCCACGCACGCTGGATGCCGATGTGGAAAAGCTATCCAACGTTGGGGCGGATCTGGTTTTCGCCCCCAGCCCGCGGGAGATGTACCCACAGGGGCCGCGCACGCTGATTCATCCCGGGGAGGCCGGTTCCATCCTTGAAGGTGCATCCCGCCCTACACATTTCTCCGGTGTGCTGACCGTGGTCAATAAACTCTTCCAGATCACGGGCTGCACGCACGCCGTCTTCGGGGAAAAGGACTACCAGCAGCTTTTGCTCATCCGCCAGATGGTTCAGGACTTGAACATCCCGGTCGAGGTCATTGGCGCGCCCATAGTTCGGGAGGATTCAGGCCTAGCAAAATCCTCCCGCAACCAGTACCTGAGCGACGATGAGAGGAAGCTGGCCGGCGCGCTATCCCGCGCCCTTCACGTTGCTGCCGGATATGACAGTGCCGAAGAGGTGGTGGCTAAGGCTAAAGAAATGCTCGCGGAACACGAGGGGATAGATCTGGACTACGTGGCCTTGACCAGCGCCGATCTTGGCGAACCCCGGGTGGGGGATAATAGATTGCTCGTGGCAGCACGCGTGGGGGCCACCCGCTTGATTGACAATGTCGCGGTTCGGTTAGCCCATTAGACGCCAGGATGAGGGAGGGGTTCGCGGGTTTAACACGGGAAAACCTGTGATAAAAACCTCGTCAAACTTTCGGATGATTTCCCCGCCCGAGGGATAGGCTCGGTTGCATGAGCAAGCGTCCCTCTCAAGCAATACGCAACGGCTGGGTAACGGACCAGCATGGTTCGTGGCCCATGGGCTTCGTGCCGCTGGCTGTGGGGCTTTGTGTGGCGCAGGACTTGGGGTGGCGCCACGTACTGCTGGTCGCGGCATGGACCTTTGGGTTTTTCTTCTTTGCCGTCGCGGAAAAGTGGCTCAAGTTTAAGTTCCGTCCGCGCTACCGGCCCGCGTTGCTGACCTATCTAGCCCTAACCCTGGTTATGTGCGCGGGACTTGCCATCACCGCGCCCTATATGGCGTGGTGGGCCTTGGTGTATGCGCCGCTAGTCGCAATTTCCTTCTATCAGGCATGGGCGAAAAAGGAGCGTGAGCTGGTCTCACGCGAGGTGGCCATTGTCGCAGCGGCGCTCATTTTGGCCGTAGCGGATAACCTCGGCACCGGCGTGGCATGGTTTGAATCCGGCGGGGTATCGGCAAAGGCCTGGTTGTTTACTTTCTATCTGGGGGCCTATTTCGCCGGCACAGTTCCAGTGGTCAAAACGCTTATCAGGGAGCGGGGGAATAAGGCGTGGTTCGTGGGGTCGATTGCCTATCATGCCGTGATGGCGTTGGTGATGTTTGTTCTCGCCGGCCTCGGAATCCAAACCGGGTGGCAGGCGGCCGTGTGGTGCCTGGCCACCCTGCGCGCCTGGTACCTGCCGGCCTCCGCCGCGCGGACTGGGAAGCAATGGACCCCGCCTGTGGTGGGAGGCGTGGAGTGCGTGTTCACCGCGCTTATGGTTTTAACCTTGCCGTGGGGAATGTAAGGCCGGTTGGCAAGGCCTAAAACTCGTGGCGTTCGGCCGGAAAGTTTCCCTCCGTAACCGCCTGCTTGTACGAGGCGGCAGCGTCAACAAGGCTTGCCCCCACTTCGCCAAAGACGTGGGTGAACTTCGGGCGGTGCCCGTCCGGGAACATTGCGGCCATATCGTGCCAGACCAGAACCTGGGCGTCAGTGGCGCCGCCGGCGCCAATGCCGATGGTAGGGATCGGGCACGAAGCAGTAATGGCCTTTGCCAAAGCCGCGGGCACCATCTCGAAGACCACCATGTCCGCGCCGGCGTCAACTACTGCCTCCACATCCGCGCGGACCTGAGCTCCGGCGTCGCCGCGGCCCTGGACCTTAAAGCCTCCCAGGCTATTCACGGACTGAGGGGTAAAGCCCACGTGTGCGCAGACGGCTAGCCCAGCGTCTTTGAGCGCCTTGATGCGAGGGGCAATGCGAACGCCGCCCTCAAGCTTGACCATGTGGGCGCCGGTGCGGGCTAGCATAGTAGTGGCGGATTTAACCGCCTGCTCGTTGGACGCCTCGTATGTGCCGAAAGGCAAATCCACTATGACCAGCGCATTGCCGGCGCCGCGAACCACGGCGGCGCCGATAAAGGCCATCTCGTCAAAGGAGATTTGGGTGGTCGATTCGTAGCCGAAGACCACATTCGCGGCGGAGTCACCGACGAGGATGCACTCAATGCCCGCCTCGGAAAAAGCCTTGGCCGTGGCATAGTCGTAGGCGGTGAGCATGGCCCAGGGCTCGTGGCCCTTGCGGGCTTGCAAATCGGAGACCCGGATCTTCTTAGTAGGAACCAGGTATCCAACGGAATCAGGCTTGTCAGTCATTGACGCGTAATCCTTTCACCTAAAATAAACAGACCGCCTTGGGTAGGCGGATGGCGGGATAAGAGAGGGTAGACGTTGGAATCATACGCGCCTCGACCGGGAAGGAATGGGGGATTCTCTGCGAAATTAGGCGCGCCGGGCGGGGATTTGAACAAGGCGGGCAAAGTATGGGATACTTCCACGGTTGACTATGTAACGGATACGAACCAGTTAGCCTCCGTATGGTGGCGCTAGGGTCCTCTTTCCCAAACTTAAGAAGGATTAGGTTTAATGACCAACATCATTGACAAGCTCGATGCTGCCTCCCTGCGCGAGGACATCCCAGCATTCCGCCCGGGTGACACCCTGGACGTAAACGTGAAGGTTATCGAGGGTTCCACCCAGCGTACCCAGCTCTTCAAGGGCGTATGCATCCGCCGCCAGGGCTCTGGCATCCGTGAGACCTTCACCGTCCGCAAGGTTTCCTTCGGTATCGGTGTTGAGCGTACTTTCCCAGTACACTCTCCAAACCTTGAGTCCATCGAGGTAGTACGCCGCGGTCGCGTACGCCGTGCGAAGCTGTACTACCTGCGCGAGCTGCGCGGCAAGAAGGCTCGCATCAAGGAGCGTCGCTAAAAGGAAAGCGCATAACGCGCGCCTTTAAGGCCCGTCACCCCACGCCCGGGGAGACGGGCCTTTTCCTTAACTTGGCTCTTTTTCGATTCTCTTCTTAGAGTCCAGAGGCCAGCCCCTGGGATTGACGCGCCGCGCCGGGGTGAAGCCCCTTCGCCGATTCTCCGCGGACGATCCACTGGCCTGGTAACTCCGCCGCCCGTGGGGTCAGACGTTCCAACGGGGGAGCAGCGAGATGGCGGGCCTCAAAGCGCTAAAACCGTTTCACGTTCCAGGGAAGGGCGGGGAGTTGCTAGTATCTAGCCCGTGACTGATAACAGGGGCCTAAGCCAGCCAGAGCAGAATATCCCACCTCGTAAACAGCAGGTGCCTCCAGCGCAGCCAGTGGTAGGTGAGGAAACGCGCGGCGCCGGCTCACGCTCGGCGGGCGCCCCAGCGGCCCAAAGTGCGGAGGGGAATTCCGAAGCACGCGAAGGGAAAAAGCAGCTTCCATGGCTCGTGGAAACCGGCCTGATCCTGGTCGCTGTCCTGCTTGTCGTGGGGCTGTTCCAGAACTTTGTGGGGCGCCAGTACATCATTCCGTCCGGTTCCATGGAGCCAACCCTGCATGGCTGCGAGGGGTGCACCAACGACCGTGTTTTCGCGGAGCGCGTGAGCCTGTACGGTTCTGATCCCGAGCCGGGAGACGTCATTGTCTTTGAGGGCACCGAGTCCTGGAACATGCTCTACCAGTCGCCGCGGTCTGAGAATCCGTTCATCCACGCACTGCAGGACGGATTGAGCTTCCTATCCCTGGCTCCGCCGGATGAGAATACTTTGGTCAAGCGGGTTATCGCCACCGGTGGCCAGACCGTTTCCTGCCAGGCCGGTGACCCCGCGGTGATGGTCGATGGAAAGCCCATTGATCAGTCTTATGTTCAGTCCCCTCCGGCCTACCCAATAGACCCGAGCACCGGTTCCGAAGCCTGCGGCGGCAATTTCTTTGGTCCAATTACGGTGCCGGCTGATCACTACTTCATGATGGGGGATAACCGCACCAACTCCGCTGACTCCCGCTACCACAGCCAAGATCAGTACAGCGGAACTATCCCTCGCGAAAACGTGCGCGGCAAGGTCATGTTTGTCTTCTGGCCGCTGGACCGAATTAGCGGTGTAGATGACCCAGAAATCCAGCAGTAGCGGCAACCACCCGCGCGCGGGAGGATACCGCAGGGACCCGGCATTCGAAGCGCGCCGAGCGGGCGACGCTTCGCGCGGCAATGCGTATGGACCGCAGGAGCGGCGGGGCGGTGCCCAGAAAGACCCCGGGGCAGGCTCTTCGGCGGGCCCCTCGAGTACGCGTCCCACGCCGGCCGGAGGCCGCGATGACGAGGGCTTGGGCCTCGGCAGCGTTGTGAAGGTCATTGCCTCCGTAGTGGTGTTGATGCTTATCGTGCAAACTTTCGTCGCGCGTTTATACGTCATTCCGTCGGCGTCGATGGAACCTACGTTGCACGGGTGCCCCGGCTGCACCAATGACCGCATTGCGGTGGAGAAAATCAGCTATCGCTTCACAGACCCTGCGCCGGGGGACGTGGTGGTCTTCGCGGGAACGGATTCCTGGAATGTCGATTACAACGTTCAGCTTTCTGACAACGTTATGGCGCGCGGGTTGCAGATCATTGCTGCGAGCCTGGGTATCGGCCCGAGTCCCGAAAATATACTGGTCAAGCGCGTAATCGCTACCGGTGGTCAGACTGTCAAGTGTGAGGCCGGTGACCCCGGGGTAATGGTTGATGGCGTGGCTGTGCCGAGTGAATACACCCTGGATCCTCCCGCCAACCCGATTGATACCACGGTGGGCTCGCGGGCGTGCGGAGGCGAATACTTCGGCCCCGTGGAGGTCCCCGCAGGCTCGTTGTGGGTCATGGGGGACAACCGAACAAACTCCGTGGACTCCCGCGCCCACTTGGGTGATCCATTGCAGGGCACTATTCCGGTGGACAACGTCCGTGGCAAGGTTATGGCGGTAGTACTGCCCGTGTCCCGATTCGGCGCGGTAGACCACGTGGACTTTGGAGTCTAATTCCTCATGCGTCGGGTTAGGGCTCTTAAACAGCAGCGCACCTACGAGGTTGCGCTGTCCAAGGCCGGCTTAGGTCCGGTCGCTGGCGTCGATGAGGCGGGGCGCGGGGCAAGCTGCGGGCCCATCAGTATCGCCGCGTGCGTGCTGCCAGACCGGATTATCCCCGAGTTGGAGCGGCTTACGGATTCTAAGAAGCTCACGCCCGCGGCGCGGGATAAGCTCTATCCCATCATTCAGGACAAGGCCGTGGCCTTTTCGATTGTGCACATCCCCGCCGGCGATATTGACCGCCAAGGGATTCAACACGCCAATTTGTCCGGCATGCGGCGGGCGGTGGCGGGGCTTAAGGTTCATCCGGGTTACGTACTCACCGATGCCATGAAGGTCCCGGGAATGCCGGCACCCCAGCTTCCGATGATTGGCGGAGACGCCGCCGCCCGGTGCATCGCCGCGGCGAGCGTGCTGGCCAAAGTGTCACGCGATCGCATAATGGAGGACCTCGACCGCCGCTACCCGGGTTATGGGCTGGCGGGGCACAAGGGCTATGGAACTAAGATCCATGCGGAGGCCATAGAGCGTCTAGGGCCAACGCCCGAGCACCGGATGAGCTACGCAAACGTGGCTCGCGCGCATGAGATATTTTCCCGCCGCGCGCCTAAACCAAACGCGCCGGCCTAAGCCACTATGCTTGTGGCCTAGTTGACCGTCGCTGTTCTAAGGAGAACGCCAGTGAGTGCTGAGGAACTCGAAAACTACGAGGCCGAGGTAGAACTCTCCCTGTATCGCGAATACCGCGACGTAGTGAGCCAGTTTTCCTACGTCGTGGAGACTGAACGCCGCTTCTACTTAGCCAACGCCGTGGAGCTTATTCCACACACCTCCGGCCCCGACGTCTACTACGAGGTTCGCATGTCCGACGCGTGGGTGTGGGACATGTACCGGTCTGCGCGATTCGTGCGCTACGTCCGAGTCATTACCTACAAGGACGTCAACATCGAAGAGCTTGATAAGCCGGATTTTGTCATGCCGGATTAAAATCGCGAACCCTAAACCTTCTTCCTCCACGGCCCCTGGGGACAGCTCGAAGCGAACGCCGCCGACGAAGCGCCCGGGGGCTTTGGCATACATTGTCGTGGCCCCAAACCATATTGGACTGCCCTCGGCATTCGCCGGTTCCCGCCTTACCGCCGCAAGCCCAAATCTGTGGATAACTCCGGGCAATTGGATAGGAACGTTTACCGCGTTATCCACAGCTATTAGCCCCCGCCCAAAAAATCTTGCGCCCTAAACCCACCCTGGGATTGAGTGGAAGCCATGCAGGAATGCAGGCAATAACCAAACGTCAACCTCGGGGGAGGAATTTTCACCATGTTAAGCGGTTCGCAGCGCGCGGCACAGCGCACGAGCTTAGGAAGAAGGGGAGAGCAATACGCGGCCGGGCTGTACCGGAAAGCGGGGGCCACCATCCTAGCCACCAATGTGCGCTACGCCGTTGGGGAGCTGGACCTGATCGTCCGCGAAGTGGACGGCACCATAGTCTTCGTAGAAGTTAAGACCCGCTCCAGCGCCAATTACGGGGTGGCGGAGGCTGTCACCGCACGCAAATTGACCCGGATGCGCAAGGCCGCCAGCCAATGGCTGCGCGGGATAGAAGGGCCGAGCCTTGCCACCGTGCGTTTCGACGTCATGGCGTTGACGTCTACTCACAAAGGCTTTGAGGTGGACTATTACAGGGACGTGCGCCATGGCGCTGGGTAAGTCAATGACCACGGCACTTGCCGGAGTACTAGCGCACGTTGTGACCGTAGAGGCGAATATCGGCGTAGGTCTGCCAGGCTTTCACGTGGTGGGCCTTGCGGATACGGCAATAAACGAATCGCGCGACCGCATCCGCACCGCGGTGGCCAACTCGCATCTACAGTGGCCGAAGACGAAGGTAGTAGTTTCGATGTCTCCGGCGTCCTTGCCTAAATCCGGATCCCACTTTGATTTGCCGGTCGCTCTGGCCGTTCTCGTGGCGGGGCTGAAAGACACCGGCACCAAGAATCAACAGATGACTGGGACAACTGGCGGCTTCAATGGGGCGGGCTCCCTAAACGACAGGGAAGAATCCACGGGCGTGGATCCATTCTTACGGCTATCGCGCTCCTTAGTCCTAGGAGAACTGGGACTGGACGGTAGCGTGCGCCCGGTCGCCGGAGTAATCCCGGCCCTCCTTGCGGCGCGCAAGCATGGATTCACCACGCTCGTCATCCCGCCGGGCAACGCCGCCGAAGCGGCCCTGGTGCCAGACATGAACGTCCTCGTGGCCGCCACACTCGAAGATGCCTTTGGCTGGGTGCGTGGGACCCGCATGCTTCCCAAGGCCGCTGCCGTGGCGCCGGGCGGCATGCGCAGGCCGGAAAACTCGGGCGCCGACTTTGCCGATATTGCCGGCCAACGCGAGGCCAAGTACGCAGCAGAAGTCGCCGCGGCCGGCGGCCATCACCTGCTGATGATAGGCCCACCCGGCGCCGGCAAATCCATGATTGCCGCCCGCATGCCTTCAATCCTGCCGGAGCTGACAACGGACGAATCCGTGGAGACCACCGCAATCCATTCCATCGCCGGGGCACCGGGTTGCGTGATATCGCGAGCACCGTTCATTGCGCCGCACGCGTCAATCACACGTGCGGCCCTGCTTGGCGGTGGTTCGGGAAACCCTCGGCCGGGTGCGGTAAGCCTGGCGCACAACGGCGTGCTGTTTCTAGACGAAGCCTCGGAAATAGGCGGTTCGGTGCTTGACTGCCTACGCGCGCCCCTAGAAGACGGGGCCGTGCGCTTGGTTCGGGCGCGCCGGGAGGTTATCTATCCGGCCAGGTTCCAACTCATCCTGGCGGCAAACCCGTGTCGTTGCGCCGCTGAAGACCCCACCAAATGCCGATGCAAACCACACGTGAGGGAAAACTACTTGCGCAATATCTCCGGTCCGCTACGGGACCGCCTGGATATGACCGTGAAAGTCACGGGGGATTCAGGACTGTTGAGCGCGGCGCAGGAGGAGGGCTCGGATGTGATTGCGGATAGGGTGGCCGCCGCCCGCGAACGCGCGACGTACCGCTGGCGCCACGACGGGCGCAGCGAGGCTACCAACGCCGCGGTCCCCGGGTCCTACCTGCGCCGTCACCGCCCCGCGGAGGAAACCGCAATGTCTTTACTCGGCGCGTACCTGGCGGACGGTCAACTCAGCCAGCGCGGGGTAGACCGCGCGCTCAAACTCAGCTGGACCCTGTGCGACCTGGACGGTGCACAACAACCAGGAATTGACCACGTAGCCCGCGCGCTGGACCTGCGCGGTGCTCACGTTTTAGGGAGGGAAACTTAAAAATGGCAACACTCAAATTGGACTCACCGATTTATGCCTGGGTGTATCTCAACCGCGTGCTGGAGGGGCCATCGCGGAGCCTTCACGAACTACTCAAGACCCGCTGCGTGGAGGAAATCGCTGAAGGTGTCTACGAGGGCGCGGACTGGCTAGGGCGGTTGCGCGATGAAACATATGCGCGCCGGGACTGGCTGCGCCAAGACGAAGACCTGGAGGCAGCGGAGAGGGTAGGGGCGCGGTTGATTACCGCAGATAGCCCAGATTGGCCCAAGGAGGAGTTTGCCTCCGCGTTTGGCTTCTATCATTCGGGACAGGTCGATGCACCGGCGGCATTCGATTCGCTGGCGGTCCCGCCGCATTCCCTTTGGGTGAGGGGAGGAAACCTGCGAACGCTTGCTACCCAGGCAATCGCCGTAATTGGCACTCGCGCTATTACCCGGTACGGCAATGAAGCTACGCGCATGATGGTTGGGGGATTGGTTAAGCATCAGTGGACCATTGTTTCCGGCGGCGCCTTGGGCGTGGACACGGTGGCTCATGAGATGGCGCTTGAGGCTGGCGGGCAGACGGTGGCCATCGCAGCGTGTGGCATTGACCATCCGTATCCGGCGCGTAACACGCGATTGTTTGACCGGATCGCTCACAACGGTTGTGTGGTTACGGAGTTTCCGCCGGGGGCCACCCCGCAGCGGCATCGCTTCCTGACCCGTAACCGCCTGTCCGCGGCGTTGACGTCAGGGACCCTGGTCATGGAGGCGGCGTACAGATCCGGCGCATTAAATACGGCCAATTGGGCGGAGGCCCTTGGCAGGGTAGTCATGGCCGTGCCGGGGCCAATCACGGGGACAAATTCGCTGGGGTGTCATTTGCGCATTCAAAGCGGGCGTGCCCAGTTGGTAACGGGGGTTGATGACGCCAGATCGTTGCTGACGAAAGCGGGTGCGGTGGACCCGGAGGGGCAGTATGAAATTGAATTCTTGAAAACCCCGGTGCAGAAGTTATCCCGCAATGAGTTGCGCGTTTTTGACGCCACCCCGCCGGTGGAGGCGATGATGGGGGCATCCGCGGAAGAGATAGCGCGCGAGGCGGGGATGCGCGTGCCATTGGTGGTCCACCTGCTGGTGGCCCTGGAGAAATCCTCGATGGTCATGCGCACCGGCAGCCTGTGGCAGCGGGTGGGTGAGGAGGGATAACGGGCCCAGTGGGTGCGGGAGGCGGGCCCACAAAGCCACAGTGGCCAGGCTTTTCTTTTTCGTGGTTTTAGGGGTGGGGCGGGAAAAACTGCCCTAAACTGCCAGGTATGAAACTGACCCGTATGCGTCGATTAATTGCCTGCCTATCTGCCGCTGGGCTGCTCGCTGCTGCGTCTCCGGCGGTTGGTGGGGCACAGCCGCTGCCGCACCCCGCTGAGCTGAGCTCCCAGGCGGGCATTGAATTGCCGAAATTCCCGGACCCGCTCAAGACCCCGCAGGCCCAGAGGGTCATCGACGATGCGTGGAAGGCCATTCCGGGCCCGGTGAAGGAGCAATTTAATCTGCCCACGCCGCTCAGTTCCCGGTATCTGAAGCCCAAGAACGCTAAGCCTGGGCGCAGCCTGGCCCCCGCTGCACTGGTCAGTTTTCAATCCGCCGTCGATGCGGTGGTAGCCCGGTACGGGGGTTCGGCGGCC
Organism: Corynebacterium endometrii; assembly: GCF_004795735.1. Taxonomy (NCBI): domain Bacteria; kingdom Bacillati; phylum Actinomycetota; class Actinomycetes; order Mycobacteriales; family Corynebacteriaceae; genus Corynebacterium; species Corynebacterium endometrii. The sequence goes on along the minus strand of NZ_CP039247.1, from coordinate 1,566,972 downwards.
ATTGCCTATTCGGATGGGGCCTCCGTGACAGTCGTGGGGGATGACCGTCCACGTGAGTCATGGTCAACCATCAAGGTGCCACTGTCCATTGCCGCGCTACGCGCGAATCCAGCCAATTATGAGCGTGCCCGCGCCGCGGTGACATACTCAGACAATAACGCAACCACCGCCATGTGGAATTCCCTGCCGGCCGGCACCGTCGACCAAGTCATCAAGGAGGGTGGCTCCCGCACCGCCGTGCCTACCAATGGCTGGTGGGGTAATACGCTGTGGTCCACCAGTGAGCAGGCTAAGTTCATCGCGAACATGCCCTGCATCGCCGGCTCCCAACCTGTGGATTCCCTCATGGGGCAAGTCATTGACGAGCAGCGGTGGGGAATTGGCTCGATTCCCGGCGCCCACTTCAAATCCGGTTGGGCCCCGCACAACGGCCGGTGGCACATCCGCCAGATGGGGCGCATTCCGGTAGCCGGCGGTGAGGCAGCCGTGGCCGTGACGGCTGTGCCGGGCAATGGCACTTACGCCGACGCCCTAGCTATGACCAATGAGTTGGGCAATGCTATCCGAGGACAGGTATCGAAGTTGCCGGTGGCCCGTTGCCGGTAGCCCCCGCATGTCCTAAGAGGGATCAAGCGGATGAAGAGTCAACGCCTGGGGCGTGGAAGTGCCCGATGGAATGGATAAAGGGGACCAGCTAGGCTAGGGCCTTATGACACATATGCAGCAATCACCGTCCGATGGGACTAGCAGACCACGGCAGGTCGAGGCTGCGATAGAGGATTTCGCTGAGGATCAGCGCCTCATCCACGGACGTTCGGAAGCTACGGTGAAGGGCTATGTCTCAGATCTTCGCAACCTTGCGCAGACCGTAGGCACGTTCGAAGAGCTTAGCCTCGGTTCCATTCGCGGTTGGTTGGCGCGGGCCGTGGCTGAAGGTAAGGCCCGGTCCACTATCGCCCGGCGCACCGCAGCCGTGCGGGCTTTTTCCCGGTGGGCGATGAAGCAGGGGTATCTCGATTCGGATGTGGCCGCGCGCCTGGTCACGCCTAAGGTGGGCAAGCATCTGCCCACCGTCCTTAGTGAGCGAGAGGCCGGCGAGCTGGTGGGCAATGCCGTAAGCAGTAACGAAACGATGTTCCTGCGGGATAGCGCTATTCTCGAATTGCTGTATGCCACCGGTATGCGCGTGGCGGAGTTGACGGGATTAGATTGCGCCGATGTAGATCTGGCCCGGCGAACGGTCAAAGTCACCGGCAAGGGAAACAAGCAAAGGGTCATCCCGTTTGGTGATAGCGCTCATGACGCGCTAACCCAGTGGTTGGACAACGCCCGCCCGGATATCGCCCGCGGCACCGAGGCCGTGTTCGTGGGGGCGCGCGGTAAGCGGATCGATCAGCGCCAGGTTCGCCGAATAGTCAACGCGGCAGCCCAAGTAACTGGGAGTACTGGATTAACTCCACACGGACTGCGGCATAGCGCGGCGACGCATCTGCTGGAAGGCGGCGCCGACCTTCGCGTTGTGCAGGAAGTTTTAGGCCACGCCTCATTGCAAACCACGCAGGTATATACCCATGTCACCGCGGAACGCTTAAAGCAGGTCTACAACCAAGCCCATCCGCGAGCCTAGGCAGGTTTCCTAGCCGTCCAGGGGCTTGAGCCGGATGACGGGGAATTCAAGAAGGCCGAGCGGATCGACATAGGAATCCTTGCCTACTAACGCGCCCCAATGCAGCCCGGGGTAACCATCCACGGGATGGGCTAATCGCCCAATTTCCTGGCCCGCGGCCACGGTGTCCCCAGCCTTGGCTATGGCATGGACTGGCTGGTAAGTGGTGCGGATACCATCGGCATGGACCAGCGCCATTACCGGCTTGCCGGCGACCATTCCAGCAAAATCAACTATTCCGTCCTCGGCGGCGAGCACGGGATCACCAACATCGAGGCCTAGGTCCACGCCACGGTGTCCGGCGCTCCACTCGAACTCGGGCTGCTCGAATCCCCTCAGGACATCCCGTGCGTATTCTTCACCCGTCGTAGGATCTACGTAAGCCCGCGCCGGGATGCTAGGCGTTAGCGAACCTGCAGTACCCACGGCGATCGCGGTCAAAAGAGAAACTATGCGCAAGCGGGCGAGTGGAGACTGGCGGAGGTGAGTAACTGAAGAACGAAGAATATCTTTATCGGCTTTCATGCCCTTATTTTCGGCGTTGACGGCCGCAAAGGAAAGGAATCTACCTGCACCTGTGGATAAGTTCTGTAAGCCTGACTCCGGTTATCCGGCGGCGTCTATGACGTCTACGAAAAGTGGAACCGCACATAGTAAAGGCTCGCGGCCGAAGAATGCAGACGTGTGACGGGTGTGAAAAATGGTGCCGTTTAGGTCCCTGGCCTGTAGAAAGGACCATGGGGCCGGTTTGGAAATGGGGCAGGGGAAGTCTATGCTTAGTTGCCAGCAGTGTGTCCGCTTTATGCAGGCGCATTGACTACGCGCGGCAAAGGTGCTGTCCACCAGCTCAAACGCGAAGATTCCGGGCTTTATAGCTGTGCGGAATGTACGCGGGTAGAGCGGTCTAAGCATTCAGATTTAGCTGTGGTCCCCGTCTTATTGGCGGGGTGGTTTGATCTGAACTTTGTTGCCAGGGCGTGGGATAAAAACCCACGCGTGTACATGTCCAAAACCTAAAGTTACTTATGAAAGCGAGCGAATCATGGCAGTTGTAACCATGCGCGAGCTCCTCGACGCTGGTGTTCACTTCGGTCACCAGACCCGTCGCTGGAATCCAAAGATGCGTCGTTTCATCTTCACCGATCGTAACGGCATTTACATCATCGACCTGCAGCAGACCCTGACCTACATTGACGAGGCTTTCGAGTTCGTCAAGGAGACCGTTGCACACGGTGGCACCGTTCTGTTCGTCGGTACCAAGAAGCAGGCTCAGGAAGCCGTTGCTGAAGAGGCAACCCGCGTAGGTATGCCTTACGTCAACCACCGCTGGCTGGGCGGCATGCTGACCAACTTCAACACCGTTTCCAAGCGTCTGAAGCGCATGAAGGAGCTTCAGGCAATGGATGCTGCTGAGGACGGCTACAAGGGCCGCACCAAGAAGGAAATCCTCATGTTGACCCGCGAGCGCACCAAGCTGGAGCGCGTACTGGGCGGCATTTCGGAGATGACCAAGGCTCCATCCGCACTGTGGATTGTTGACACCAACAAGGAGCACATCGCTGTCAAGGAAGCTCACAAGCTGAACATCCCAGTTGTTGCCATCCTGGACACCAACTGCGACCCAGACGAGGTTGACTACCCAATCCCTGGTAACGATGACGCAATCCGCGCTACCAAGCTCCTTTCCGGCATCATCGCTACCGCGATCGAGCAGGGTAAGCAGGCTCGTGAAGAGCGCGCCCTGAACGCCGCTAAGGAAGCCGCTGGTGATTCCGCTGAGAAGGAAGCACGCGACGCGGCTGAGGCTGCTGCTGCATCCGACCCAGCATCCGCAAAGGGCGCTGAGCAGGACGCTGCTAAGGACGCTGAGTAAAACTCAATCCTTTCACGTGTAGGTAGAAGAAGACATAGTGTGTTCTACCTACGGCGTTGAACGTTTAATGCTGCCCCCGCGTCGTTTACCTACGGCAGCGGGGGATTGGCATTTATACCCGCATAAGTTCAACGCGTCCATCACTATGCACAAGCTTTAGACTTAATGAGGCTGATAGCGTACGTGTAACGCATAATCCGCGCCGTTGGACGGGCGGATTAGGCGAAATTCCACTACGCTAGTGCAACGAAACACACCCTAATTCAAGGAGGATCGCCCCAACATGGCGAACTACACTGCTGCAGACGTTAAGGCTCTGCGCGAAGCTACCGGCTCCGGCATGCTTGACTGCAAGAAGGCTCTGGAAGAGTCCAACGGTGACTACGACAAGGCTGTTGAGATTCTGCGCATCAAGGGCGCAAAGTCTGTGTCTAAGCGCGCCGACCGCGAGGCAACCGAGGGCCTGATTGCCGTTTCCGGCAACACCATGGTTGAGGTCAACTGCGAGACTGACTTCGTAGCGAAGAATGATGGTTTCAAGGCTTTCGCTGCAAAGATTGCAGAGGCAGCCGGAACCGTAAAGGCTAACTCCGCCGAGGAGCTCAACGCCGCTGACGTAGAGGGCCAGACCGTCGCAGAATTCGTCGAGGCTGAGTCCGCCAAGACTGGTGAGAAGCTACAGGCTCGCCGTGCGGTTACCATCGAAGGCGAGAACATCGCTACTTACCTGCACCAGCGTTCCGCTGACCTGCCGCCAGCAGTTGGCGTTATGGTTTCCTACGAGGGTTCCGAAGAGACCGCTCACCAGGTTGCCCTGCAGATCGCGGCTATGAAGGCTGAATACCTCACCCGCGAAGAGGTTCCAGCTGAGGTAGTTGAGAAGGAGCGTGAGATTGCTGAGGCCACCACTCGTGAAGAGGGCAAGCCTGAGGCTGCGCTTCCAAAGATCGTTGAGGGTCGCCTGAACGGCTTCTACAAGGGTGTAGTACTGCTTGAGCAGCCTTACCTGACTGACAACAAGAAGACCGTTAAGCAGGTTTGCGAAGAGACCGGCACCACCATCAAGGGCTTCGAGCGCTTCGAGCTCGGCGTCTAAGGGCTAGCCGCCTCAATTCGTAGGGAGCATAAACCCCCACGGATAGTTTCTAAGGCCTCCATTTTTGCCAGCGTGGCGGGGTGGGGGCCTTAATCATGCCCGCGTCAGGCCATGGCGATGCGATGATCGGCGGGTACTGAGCAACCTGCACGCCCAAGCGTGTGATTTGTGACTTTTGCTGCGCTAATGCGTGGGCTTGCCCGTTGGGCAGGTAGGATGGAACGGACCGAATCACGCATGGCAGTGCACTAGCCATCGAACTGGCTGGGCTCGTTCATTTTCGAGGCTGTCTTGTTCTTACAACGTCTACAAGGAGACGCAAGGAAAAGTGACTACCCCAGAATCTAAGAGGACCGGCTACAAGCGCGTAATGCTCAAGCTTGGTGGTGAAATGTTCGGCGGCGGCAAGGTTGGCATCGACCCGGATGTCGTGGAAAACGTGGCCCGTCAGATCGCTGAAGTCGCTCGCTCCGGCACCGAGATTGCGGTAGTTATCGGCGGCGGTAACTTCTTCCGTGGCGCGGAATTGTCCCAGCGTGGCATGGACCGCGCGCGCTCCGATTACATGGGCATGCTCGGTACCGTGATGAATTCCCTGGCGCTGCAGGACTTCCTGAAGCAGCAGGGGGTTGACTGCCGCGTCCAAACCGCCATCAACATGGCTCAGGTCTCCGAGCCTTACCTCCCATTGCGCGCCGCCCGCCACCTCGAAAAGGGCCGCGTGGTCATCTTCGGCGCCGGCATGGGTATGCCTTACTTCTCCACTGATACCACCGCCGCCCAGCGTGCCCTGGAAATCGGCGCGGAGGTGTTGTTCCTGGCAAAGGCGGTAGATGGCGTGTATTCCGATGATCCTCGGACCAACCCTGAGGCCGAGCTTTACGATGAGATTACCCCGCGTGAGGTAATCGAAAAGGGATTGAAGGTTGCTGACGCCACGGCGTTTAGCCTGTGCATGGACAACGACATGCCAATCCTGGTCTTTAATCTGCTGACTGACGGAAACATTGCCCGCGCCGTCAACGGCGAGCAGATCGGCACGCTCGTCCAGTCCTAATTTCCTGCTAACGCCGCAAAACCTGGTAGGGTATTTACCCAGCTAATAACGATTTATTTAGGGAGAAACTTTCTCATGATTGATGAGATTCAGCTCGACGCCGAAACCCACATGACCCAGACTGTGGAGCATACTCGTGAACAGCTGACCACCATCCGTACCGGACGCGCTAACCCGGCTATGTTCAACGGCGTTGTAGCGGAATACTACGGTGCCCCGACCCCGATTACCCAGATGGCTACCATCTCCGTTCCGGAGCCCCGCATGCTGCTGATTAAGCCTTACGAGCAGTCCATGATGGGTGAGATTGAAAACGCTATCCGCAACTCTGACCTCGGCGTAAACCCAACCAACGACGGTCAGGTCCTGCGCGTAACTATCCCTCAGCTGACTGAGGAACGCCGCCGTGAACTGGTGAAGGTCGCAAAGTCGAAGGGGGAGGACGGCAAGATCGCCATCCGTAACGTGCGCCGCAAGGCCATGGACCAGTTCAAGAAGATGCAGAAGGACGGCGACGCTGGCGAGGACGAGATCCAGGCGGCTGAGAAGGAAATGGAGAAGATCACCCACGGTTACGTCGAGCAGATTGATGCACTCGTGGCCAACAAGGAATCCGAGTTGATGGAGGTTTAACCCTCACCATTGCCGTGCTTTGAAGGTGCCGTGAATTGTGCTTCTATTCCCAATCGCGGCACCTTTGGCCGGTATATAGCCCCTATCATGTTCTAAGTTTCAAACCGGAGAGGACCTCACCGCGTGAGTAATGCTCAGCCAGGGGAGAAGTATTCCCGCAGGCATTTGCCGAAGCCTAAAAATGACGCTGGCCGCAATTTGCCAGCGGCCATCGGCGTCGGCGTGGGCCTTGGTGCGCTGGTCATTGGCGCGGTGTGGGTTGGTCCATGGGCTTGGTACACCGTGGTGTCTTTGGCCGTCGCGGGCGGCATGTGGGAAGTCCTGTCGCGTTTGCGGGAGCATTCCTTCTACATTCCCCGCACGCTATTGGTGATCTCCGGCGTGGCTATGGTCTGGCTTTCCCGGCCCTTCGGATCCTCGGGCCTGGTAGCGGTCTACGTGACCTCGGTACTGCTGTTGATGTTTGGGCGCCTGTTCCACAACGGCCGGCACCGTCCACCGATTAACTATCTGCGGGACATGTCAGTGGGGATCTTTGTCCTGACGTGGATTCCGCTTTTCGGATCGTTTGCGGCGATGCTGTCCCTGCAGTCCACGCCGGTAGCTTCCGGTTCGGCGGCGATTGTGACCTTTATGCTGTGCGTGGTGGCTTCAGACTCGGGCGGTTACATCGCGGGCGTGATGTTTGGTTCCCACCCTATGGCGCCCGCCGTGAGCCCAAAGAAGTCTTGGGAAGGTTTTGCCGGTTCCATAGTCTTCGGTGTGGTCACCGGTGCCTTACTTGTGCAGTTCTTGCTCAATCAGGACTGGTGGGTTGGCGCGCTGATGGGTCTAGGCTTGGTATTCTGCGCCACCCTGGGGGATCTGGTCGAATCCCAATTCAAGCGTGAGTTAGGAATCAAGGATATGTCTAATATCCTGCCCGGTCATGGCGGAATCATGGACCGGCTCGATGGCATGCTGCCCTCAGCCATGGTTACGTGGGTAGCCATGTCCTTTTTGGCGACTAACGTCGTTGGGTAGCTTTTCCACGTTAAAAAGCGCTTGCACCTCATCGTAACGATGGGGGACAAGCGCTTTAATAATGCCTATCTCAAATAGCGGGCAGACGGGTTTAGCCGTAGAGCTTGGCCTGCTTTTTCATCTGGCGACGAAGCTCGAACATACGCCAACCGCCAACCAGGGCCATGATCAGCGCACCGGCTACAGCGAAGATGAGGAATGCAATGCCTGCAGGGAACTGGACGGTCCACGAAATGAAGTTCAATTCCACCTCATGCATGTTCTGCAGGATGAAGACAATGAGCAGGATGAGAAGCAGGAAGCCCACGATGAGAGCGGCCCAGGTGCTAGCGGCGAAGGAGCCCTTAGCCTTTCCTGCATCCTTCGGGGCCTTCTTTGGCTCTGCGTATTCAACTTGGTCTCGTGAAGCAGGTGCCGGAGCCTGAGCGGTCTCTGGATCCGCCGCGTAACCGCTATTCGCTGGAATAGCGTTAGGGTCATAGTTTGGGTTAGTCATACATATCATTAAATAGGGAATGCACCGGTTTGGCCAACTGTGGAACCAATTAATCCTTCGGCTTGGGCTGCTTCGATTCACTAGGATCGTCGAAAACGTGCAAGAATGGCAAGCATTATGGCCACTCCAGTAAAACTCGATTTTTCCTCACCACGCCGCGGTCTACCGCCCAAGCACTTTGCCGATCTTTCCCAAGAAGAGCGCGTCGAGGCGCTCAAAGAAATTGGCCTTCCCAAGTTCCGCGCCAACCAGTTGGCGAAGCATTACTACGTGCACCACACTGACAACGTGGAGGAGATGACTGACATCCCCGCGGCACAACGCGCGGAGGTGCAGGAAAAGCTGTTCCCCAAGCTCATGACGCCCATCAAGTTTTATGAGACTGACGATGGCGAAACCACTAAGTCGCTGTGGAAGTTGCACGATGGCACGCTTCTAGAGTCCGTTCTGATGCGTTACCCAGGCCGGGCCACACTGTGCATTTCATCCCAGGCCGGCTGCGGTATGGCTTGCCCATTCTGCGCCACCGGCCAGGGAGGCCTAGACCGGAACCTGTCCACCGCCGAGATCGTGGAGCAGGTACGCAACGCTTCCGCGGTCATGGATGCGGAGGGCGGCCGCCTGTCCAATATTGTCTTCATGGGAATGGGCGAGCCGCTGGCCAATTACAAGCGCGTGGTTTCCGCGGTGCGCCAAATCACGGCACCGGAGCCGCTCGGCTTTGGTATGTCCATGCGTAATGTGACGGTCTCCACCGTGGGAATCGCACCGGCTATCCGCAAACTCGCCGATGAGGAGCTGTCCTGCACGCTCGCTGTCTCGCTTCACACGCCGGACGACGAGCTCCGTGACACCCTTGTACCCGTCAATAACCGGTGGTCCGTTGAGGAGGTGCTGGAGGCTGCGGCCTACTACGTGGAGAAGACGTCCCGCCGCGTCTCTATTGAATACGCGCTGATCCGTGACAAAAATGACCAGGATTTCCGCGCGGACATGCTGGGGCAAAAGCTCCACCGAGCATTGGGCTCCAAGGTTCATGTCAACGTGATTCCGCTAAACCCCACTCCAGGTTCCGAATGGGATGCCGCGCCTAAGGCTCGTCAGGACGAATTTGTGCGCCGCGTCCAGGCCCAAGGCGTGCCCTGCACGGTCCGCGATACGAAGGGACAAGAAATCGCCGCGGCGTGTGGCCAGCTTGCGGCCGAAGAGCGCGACTAACCACAAAAACGCGCGACTTATGGCAGCATCACCAAGGCATGCTCCTCCCAGAACCCCGGGCCGCGGAGAGGCATGCCTGCCTGCGGCGTAGCTGGATGGGCGCCCTTCTGCCGGCTGTAACCGCTCACTTCAAGGGGGCGAAGACCTTTTAGCGATAAAGAAACCGCCGCTACCCCTTCCGGGGAGGCGGCGGTTCGAGTCTGGAGGCCCTTACTACTGGGAGATAGCGTCCTGGTTGGTGCGAAGGTGAGCAACACGAGCAGGATCGATATTCAGGGCGCGCAGCTGGCCATCGGTCAGCTCGGCGTAGCGGCCGGAGACGGTGGCCTGGTCATACATGTAGTCCATCTCAACGTGGCCAACAGGCTGGTTGCGGGCGGTAACGGTGCGTACCTGGTTCAGTTTTGGCTGCAGCATGTGAAGGACAAGGCCAAGGGCAATTACGGCCGCCAGTACCAGCAGCCAGATGGTCTCCACGTGGCCGCGGTGGTTACCGAAGTTGTACATCAGCAGGACGAATACGGACACCCAACCGGCAACCTGAGTGCCGATGAACGGGGTGCGGGACCAACCGAAGCCTGCGGATGGAACATCCGAGGTAGAAACGCCGTCATAAATCTGAGGTGCGGGCTTCTTGTGGGTAGACACGTGCTCTCCTTCGCGTTAATGCCATTAATCTCCTAAGTATCTTAGAGCATGGCCCCAGCTTTGGGGAACAATCACCCCCACCCATATCGAATAGCCGTGTGACGTCCGGCACCTTTCTGACGCGGTAGCATTTGGCGCCGCTCACCAGCTGGGAGGGAATACCGCTAAGCCCACGGTCAAGCTAGGGTATAGGCGTGACTGTAAAGCGAATTCTCATTCTTGGTTCAACTGGCTCCATCGGTACCCAGGCGCTGGAGGTGATCGCGGATAATCCTGATAAATTCCAGGTCGTAGGCATAGCCGCGGGAGGTTCCAACCCGCATCTCGTGATCGAGCAAGCGCGAGCCTTCAACCTTTCGGCTGACCACGTAGCGGTAGCGGGGAAGGAGGCCGCTCGGCAGGTCTCGGAAGCTCTGGGCGGAACCGTGATTGACGGGCCTGACTCCGCCGAGCGCCTGACCCGTTCGGTTCGCGCTGACACGGTGCTTAATGCGTTGGTGGGCTCCATGGGGCTTAAGGCGACCCTGGCCACGCTTGAGCAGGGTGAAATCCTGGCCTTGGCGAACAAGGAATCGCTCGTCGCGGGTGGGCACATCGTAACCAAACTGGCAGAACCTGGCCAGATTGTGCCCGTGGACTCCGAGCATTCCGCCATGGCCCAGTGCCTGCGATCCGGGGATGAGGGGATGCGAGAGCTGCATAAACTTGTGTTAACGGCCTCCGGCGGCCCCTTCCGTGGCTGGACCCGCGAGCAGATGAGGGACGTGACCCCAGAGCAGGCGGCCAAGCACCCAACCTGGTCGATGGGTCAGATGAATACGCTCAACTCCGCGACGCTGGTCAACAAGGGCCTCGAGCTCATTGAAGCCACATTGCTGTTCGATATCGAGCCGGAGCGCATTGATGTCACTGTGCACCCTCAGTCAATAATCCACTCCATGGCTACGTTCGTAGATGGCTGCACAATAGCGCAGGCCTCGCCGCCGTCCATGAAGCTCCCCATCTCCTTGGCATTGAATTGGCCGCACCGCGTGGCCGATGCTCAGCCGGCACTGGATTTTTCTGAAACCCTTGATTGGCATTTTGAGCCGCTTGACGATGAGGCCTTCCCGGCGGTACGCCTAGCGCGTGAGTCCGTAGCCGCCGGAGGTACCACCCCAGCCGTGTATAACGCGGCTAACGAGGAGGCGGCGGCAGCCTTTTTGGCCGGTCGCATCCGCTTCCCAGAGATCGTTGATGTAGTAGGCAAGGTCTTATCTACATCCTCCGAGTTTGCTGGTGTACCCTCAAGCGTCGATGATGTACTCGAGGTTGAACTCGAGGCCCGCAGGCGCGCTAACGCGTTGATAGACAAGATTGCTCACTAAGCGCTAGCTCCGCGCTTTTTCAGGAAGGCTCCCGCGACTCTCATGGCCAACGCTTTAGGCATATTCTTATTTGCCCTTGGAATCGGTCTCACAGTAGCCCTGCACGAGGCCGGGCACATGGTAACCGCTCGCGCGTTCGGCATGCGCGTGCGGCGATTCTTCGTTGGTTTCGGCCCCACGGTCGCGTCCTTCCGCAAGGGCAATACGGAATATGGTTTCGCCGCTCTTCCGCTCGGCGGTTTCTGTGACATTGCCGGCATGACCTCGCTGGATGACACGCTTACTCCGGAGGAGGAGCGGCACGCGATGTATAAGAAGCCGTGGTGGCAGCGCATCATCGTGTTGCTAGGCGGCATCATGGTCAACCTGCTGCTCGGCTTTGTCATTTTGTTCGTGGTGGCCCAGACCGCGGGCATTCCCAACCCCAACGCGGACGTTCGGGCCCGGGTTGCTGAGGTCACCTGTTCGGCGGACCAGCGAGCGGATGGGGCCCTCGAGGCGTGCGATGGTTTAGGCCCAGCGGGCCGTGCCGGTATCCAGCCGGGGGATGTGATCGTGGCGCTCAATGGTGAGCTGGTCACCGACTTTGTCGACCTGCGCAACAAGGTCATCGAGCTGCCGGGTGACGAGGTGACCGTAACCATCGAGCGCGGCGGCGACCAGAGGGATGTCATGGTTGAGCTCGATGCGGTAACCCGTTACGGCAACTCCGGTGAGGCTTTCGAGGCCGGTTCCATCGGGTTAGTCAGCGAGCCGGTGAACACGGTCGAAAAGCACAATTTCTTCGGTGCAATCCCGGCAACCTGGAATTACACCGTCTACATGCTTGACGCCACGGTTGAGGGCCTGAAGGCCTTTCCCGCGAAGATTCCCGGCGTGGTGGCCTCTATCTTTGGCGCCGAGCGTGACGTAGAGGGCCCAATGTCCGTTGTAGGCGCATCGCGGGTGGGCGGCGAGTTGGTGGAACGTAGCCTGTGGGACATGTTCTTCATGATGCTGGCTACACTGAACTTCTTCCTTGCGTTGTTCAATCTCATTCCACTCCCGCCTTTTGATGGCGGTCACATAGCGGTGGTCCTATATGAAAAAATCCGCGACGGCCTCCGGGCTCTTATGGGCAAGGAACCGCTGGGTGCGGCCGATTATACGAAGCTCATGCCATTGACCTATGTCATCTGGGGCTCGCTCTTCGTAGTGGGATTCCTAATCATCATCGCGGATGTGGTCAATCCAATCCGTCTGTTCGGCTAGCGCTGCAACGGTGGCCGTTGCCGCGATGATAGAGTGGGGAACAATAATCAGCGAAAGCTATACATCACTTCCTCCAAAGGAGCATGCATGTCCACTCCAATTGGACTTGGTATCCCAGACGCGCCACTTCCCACCTTGGCGCCACGCCGCAAGACCCGCCAGCTGATGGTCGGAAACGTCGGTGTGGGCTCTGACTACCCGATTTCGGTGCAGTCCATGACCACCACTAAGACCAATGACATCAACGCAACCCTCCAGCAGATCGCCCAACTCACTGCCTCCGGTTGCGACATTGTCCGCGTGGCATGCCCAAAGACCATCGACGCCGAGGCGCTTCCGGCGATCGCGAAGAAGTCCCCAATCCCGGTGATTGCGGATATTCACTTCCAGCCTAAGTACATCTTCGCCGCGATTGACGCGGGGTGCGCCGCGGTTCGAGTTAACCCAGGCAATATCAAGGAATTTGACGGCCGCGTCAAGGAAGTGGCCAAGGCGGCCGGCGATGCCGGTATCCCTATCCGTATCGGCGTTAATGCGGGATCCTTGGATAAGCGCATTATGGATAAGTACGGGAAGGCCACCCCAGAGGCCTTGGTTGAGTCAGCACTGTGGGAAGCTGGACTGTTTGAGGAACACGGCTATGGGGACATCGCTATCTCCGTCAAGCACAACGACCCAGTCATTATGGTTGAGGCGTACCGCCAGCTGGCCGAGCAGTCTGATTACCCTTTGCACTTGGGCGTGACCGAGGCTGGCCCTAAGTTCCAGGGCACTATCAAGTCCGCGGTGGCGTTTGGATCCCTGCTTGCCGACGGAATCGGGGATACCATCCGTGTCTCACTTTCGGCTGACCCGGTGGAAGAAATCAAGGTCGGCGACCAGATCCTTCAGTCCTTGAACTTGCGCCCACGCAAGCTGGAGATCGTGTCCTGCCCATCCTGCGGCCGTGCCCAGGTTGACGTATACAAGCTGGCTGAGGAAGTCACCGCCGGTTTGGAGGGGATGGAATTCCCGCTGCGCGTCGCCGTTATGGGCTGTGTCGTTAACGGGCCTGGCGAGGCCCGTGACGCGGACCTGGGCGTTGCCTCCGGCAACGGTAAGGGCCAGATCTTCGTCAAGGGAGAAGTTGTCAAGACCGTGCCTGAGTCCAAGATCGTTGAGACCCTCATCGAAGAGGCGATGCGCATCGCCGACGAACAGGGCCTTGAGGCCGTGGAGGGTGCAAAGGCTGACGTCCGCGTCACCAGGTAAGCACCTAGCCCACCTTCCCGCCTGGCTCAACCTTCCACCTAGCTGTGAGTCGGGCGCCTGTGGAGAGTTGATCGCCGTGTAACCGCCGCCGCGCTGCTATTGTTCCATGACATGAAGCAGACGGTGGCGGTTGTGTGCATAGCGGGTCTATCGGCCGGGATGTTGGCCGCGTGCACCCCTAAACCCGTGGCCGCGGAGCCAGTGGTGGAGGACTTCTTTACCGCGTTGGAACAACGCGATTCTGAGGCCGCACAGGAGCTTGTCGATTCACCTACCGTGGCGGCGGAGATGCTTAATTCCACCTTTGACGGTCTCCAAGCAGAGGCGGTGGATTTTCAGTTAAAGAGCGTCGAACAGCAAGACAATTCGGCGGTGGCTCATTATTCCGTCGCGTGGACCCTTCCGCGAGAGCGTCACTTGACCTATGACACGTCGCTAAACCTGTCTAAAGCGGGGGATGAGTGGACCGTCCGCTGGCAACCTTCTCTCATCCACCCGGATCTTGGCGCTAGGCAACGGCTCGAGCTTCGGCCCGTTGTTGCGGAACGCGCAAGCGTGGTCAGTTCTGATGGCGTGGCTTTGATGACCCCCGGCCTGCAGTATCGCCTCTTGGTCGATACGGGCACAGAATCTGACCTTCGCGGCTTGGCCGGACGCATCGCAAGCGCAGTCAATGAAGTTCGTGGGGACGATGCAACGGTGCCGGCAATTGACGCCCTGGATTTAGCCAATTCACTGGAGGAGTCCAGGGGCACTTACTCTGTCGGCGTTTACGATGACCGCATGGGCCCAGCCATCGAGAGCATTCTGGCCGATGCCCCCGGCGTGCGCCTCAATGAGGAACCGGCCCTGGTCACCCGAGATAAGGGCTTCGCCACGGATATCATGTCTCGAGTACGCACCATGGTCAACGATGAATTGGAGGGCAGTAACGGCTGGCGGGTCGCCGTAGTCAATGAGAACGGCGCCGCGCTGCGCGACGTGGAATTCCATGACGCTAGCCCGGCCCCTGCCATCAAGGTGAGCATCGATTATGACGTCCAGCGGGCCGCGGAGGAAGCAGTGAATCTGCGCGCGGACTCCAAGGCCATGCTGGTGGCCATCCGCCCATCTAGCGGCGAAATACTGGCCGTCGCCCAGACCGGTGAGGCGGATAAAGACGGTGATGTGGCGCTCAACGGTCAATACCCGCCGGGCTCCACCTTCAAGATCATTACCGCCGCCGCGGGGGTACAAGATCAGGGCCTCACCAGCGGATCAATCGTCCCATGCCCGGGCACGATGGACATCTATGGCCGTGTTGTCACCAACTACAACGGCTTTTCCTTGGGATCCGTGCCGCTCGCCCAGGCCTTTGCTAGTTCGTGCAACACCACCTTCGCGGATATCTCCACCAAGTTGGAGCAGGGGCAGCTTAAGGACATCGCTAAGTCGTTTGGCCTTGGTATCGACTACGAGATCCCGGGACTTACCACCGTGACCGGATCCGTCCCGGAAGGGGAATCCGCACTGGACCGCACCGAGGCCGGCTACGGCCAGGGTTACGACCTGGCTAGCCCCTTCGGCATGGCGCTGGTCTCGGCGACTGTGGCCGCCGGTAGGACCCCAACCCCAACCCTCGTCGACTCCCATGAGACTAAAGCCAGCGAAGAGGCCGCGCCGCTGGAACAGGCCACTTTAGATAACGTTCGCTCTATGATGCGCCAGGTGGTCACATCCGGTACCGCGGCGGGGATGCAGGCCAACGGCGAAATATACGGCAAGACCGGCGAGGCTGAAATCAATGAGGGCTCCCACGCCTGGTTTACCGGCTATCGCGATGATGATATAGCCTTCGCCACGCTCGTGGTCCTGGGCGGGGGATCAGAGACATCGGTATCCATTACTGACGCGTTCTTCCAGAACTTGGATCGTTTCCGTTCGGAGGGCTCAGAGGCCCCAGTACCGCCTCCCGAGGGCTAGGAACCCGGCCCCAACCACACCCGGCCGCGAGGAGGGGACTACGATTATCCGCATGAGTAATCGTGGAAAGCTAACCCCCGGCAAGCCAACCCCTGTGCGCACCGTACCGGAGAGCATCGAGCGTCCTGAGTATGTATGGAAAGACAGCGTTCAAGAGAACATGGGTGAGCCATTCATCCAGACTCCCGAAACCATTGAGGCAATGCGTGAGGCGTCAAAAATTGCCGCTAATGCCCTTAAAGTTGCTGGAGCTGCGGTGGCCCCTGGCGTCACGACTGATGAGATTGACCGTATCGCCCATGAGTACATGTGCGATCACGGCGCTTACCCCTCGACCTTGGGATACCTGAGCTTCCCAAAGTCCTGCTGCGTCTCCCTCAATGAGATTATCTGCCACGGTATTCCTGATTCCACCGTGATTCAGGATGGCGACATCGTGAACATTGATGTCACCGCCTACAAGAACGGGGTTCACGGGGATACCAATGCCACCTTCCTGGCGGGCGAGGTTTCCGAGGAACATCGTTTGCTGGTGGAGAGGACTAAGGAAGCCACCATGCGCGGCATCAAGGCGGCAAAGCCGGGCCGCGAAATCAACGTCATTGGCCGCGTGATCGAGTCTTACGCCAATCGCTTTGGATATAACGTAGTTCGCGATTTTACTGGCCACGGTGTGGGCCCTACCTTCCACAACGGCCTGGTAGTGCTGCACTATGATTCCACCGCGTATCGCAACATCCTCGAGCCAGGCATGACCCTGACCATCGAGCCGATGATCAACCTGGGATCCCTGGATTATGAAATCTGGTCCGACGACTGGACCGTGCAGAATACCGACGGCAAGTTCACCGCCCAGTTCGAGCACACCATCGTCATCACCGAGGATGGCAACGAGATCTTGACCATCCCTGACGAGGACTAACCGTCAGGACCTCAGGGAAGACACGAACAAGGCCTTGCACTTACCGCCGCATGCGGTAAGTGCAAGGCCTACAGTCTTTCCCGGCGTCCAGCGGGCTGTTGCTTTAGGCACCAATCCTCGTCGCCGTGGGGCCGCCCCAAAGGCCGGCTAAAACTCGAGGCCCAGCAAAGCATTCTCGGTGAGCTCGGGGAGGGCCGGGTGAATCCAGTACTGATTCTGGGCGAAGTCACGGACGTCGATGTCGTAGGCCATCACCGTGATGAGCTGCTGAATCAGAGTGGATGCCTGAGGGCCGTAGTAATGAGCGCCTAGGAGCTTGCCGGTGTCCTTGTCGGCAATGAGCTTACAGATGCCGTCCTTTTCCTCCATCGCCCAACCATAAGCCACGTCACCGTAATCCTGAACCTTCACGGTGATGTTGTAGCCCTCCTCGCGAGCCTGAGCCTCGGTCAGGCCCACAGTGGCGATTTGAGGGTGAGTGAAGATGGCGGATGGCACATGCTTATGTGGCATCGGCTTCATGTCATCAGGGTGCAGCATGTTGTGCCGTACCGCCCTGGTCTCGGCGTTGGCTACGTGCTTGAGCATGTAAGGGGAAGACACGTCTCCAAGGGCCCACACGCCTTCTGCGGTGGTGCGGCCGAATTCATCCACCTTGATGCGGCCGTCCTCCCGCATCTCAATGCCGGCCGAATCCAGGTTCATCTGATCGCCGTTAGGTACGCGGCCTGTGGCCACGAGGATGGCGGAAGCCTCGAGGCAGGAACCATCGGACAAAGTGAGCTTCACGCCGCCATCGGTGTCCTCAAGCTTCTCAGCGGTAACGCCGGTGCGAACGTCGAAGCGCTCGCGGGCCTGGGCATTAAAGCGTGAGGAGATGTCTTCATCGAGGAATCGCAGTAGGGTTTCGGAGCGATTGACGATGGTGACCTTGGTCCCGAGGCCATCGAAGACGTGGGCAAACTCCATAGCGATGAAGCCGCCGCCGACGATGATGAGGGATTCGGGCTGAGAATCCATGCGCATGATGTCTTCATTCGTGTAGTAACGCGCACCGGAGTTGGCGTACACCTCAGGAATCATCGGGCGGGAACCAGTGGCGATGATGATCTCATCGCCGGAGATGATCTTCTCCTCCGCACCTTGACCGGTCTTGATGGTCTTTGGAGCGACGAACTCTGCGTGCTGGTCGTAGACGGTGATATTTGGGGTTTCATCCCCACGGCGGTAGTTCTCGCCGCCCTCGGCGATGAGATCGATGCGGTTGGTAAACACCCGGTCAACAATCGCTGGCCAGTCCACGTTGGTGAGCTCGTGATGGATGCCAAGCTTTGTTCCCTCTCGGGCCGCAAGGGCTACTTCTGCGGCGTAAACGTACATTTTGGTGGGGATGCAGCCCACGTTCATGCATGTTCCGCCGAATTTGCCCTTCTCAACGATGGCGATTGACTTGTCGTCATGTTCTGGGGTTGGGATGGAATTACCGGAACCGGCGCCAATGATAATCAGATCGTAGTGAGCATCAACGGTTAAAGACATTAAGAGTATTTCTCCTTGAACATATGTGTATAAGTGATGATCCTAGACGGAAGTACTGCAGTTTGACTTCGAGTCTTATCGCTAAAGGGACTACTAGCTAGAGGGTATTTAGGCTAGAGGGTATCTAGCCAGTCGCAGGTGATCCTGAAGGCCTCGTCGCGTACGGGCTTTTTGGAAAGATAAACCTCGTGGATAGCGTCTTGAAGCGGATGGATAACTACATTATTGCTGAGTTTGGGCGCCCATTTTTTCATATGGTTAACGTCGAGGATGACGTCCGTGCGCAATGACTCTTCGGAAAACTCCTTGCCCAAGAGGGATTTAGTGGAGCACAGCGTAAGTACGGGCACGCCCACGTTAATCTTTCCGGCGTGGACTAGTTCTTGGTTCCTGAAGACTGCATCGACCCAGCCGACGTACTTGGGGTGGCCGCCGAGTGGTTTGAGTTCGAGGTCATAATCGTGTTCGCCGTACTCTGATTCGTGAAGTGACTGGCCGAATGTCTTTAATCCTCCACCCGGGAATGGAATCATCGGATCGATTTTTGAGGCGAGGCGAAGCAACGGTTTAACGGCAGCGGCGACTGTGGACGGAACGCCTTGCACATCGAGCCAGGGACTGTCCAAGATGAGTCCGGCGAAGTGCGCGTGGCGATCGGAATCCGTTCGGCGAAGCTCGTCCATCCAGTGGGGGATGGTGCACCCTGCGGTGGAGTGACCAATAGGGACCAAACGCTCGTGATTCTGACAGATGACATCGAGGGCAAGGGTGAGCTCTTGGTGGTAGACGCTCAAGTCAGAGGCGTAG